>NZ_LSOD01000039.1:0-80394 GCF_001592855.1 Acinetobacter sp. BMW17 | reverse complement strand
GAAATTATCAAAGTTCTGTTGCTTTAGCCTGTATATTTTTATGGCTACCTTTATAGGGTTAATTATGAACAGTAAATGTCAACAGACCCTAAACGTTTAGGCAGGACACTATGGAAAAAATGGTCAGGCTATCATCGGCGAAGTTTGGTTGAAACTAAGATGCACTGCATTAAATTATTAGGAGATAAACTCAGCGCAAGGAGTTTTGGTAGCCAAGTCAATGAGATCCATGCACGTGTAGCAGTCCTTAACAGATTTACGGAATTAGGTCGACCACTTACCCAAGTTACGCCTTAAATTTGACTCAATTAGGGGCGCTTTGCATTTCAAATCTTTGTGCAACAAAGCCCAATCACAGTGATCGTTTCTACCAGCTCCTAGGTCAAGTTATGCCTGATTGGGAAGTAGTTAAGGAAAGATTAGAAAATATGGCAGTGAAGTTTTTTGAATAAACTTAACATACATAAACTATTAGTGTAGTAAAACAATTAATTTAAGTGAGATTTGTAGTGATAATGATTTGAAGATGGTTTGTATTCTGATTTTGGTCTGCTAAATGTGAAATAGATAGCTATAAAATTAATCTCATTCTCTACTTATAATTAAAAAACTTGGCTCACACTAAATGAGTCGATTTTAATGTTGGTGATAAATGAGATAATATCGAAAATCTTCAAGTAAAAAAGTCAAGTCGATTTCCTAGAAATTTTATTAATTTCTTAAATGTCACAAGATTTTTTTCATCCAAACTGGTAATTCAGAATTCTTTAATTGTTGATACTCTTTTTCAGTCAATTGTTCTTGAATTGTATTTATTACTTGTTGATCAACTAATTTTTTGTCTAAAAAATACAGTGCTGAAATTGCCAAACCAACATTCGTTCCAGCATGCTGAAGTATTCTAGAATCCTTTGTATGTATAAATTTTACAGTCCCATTAATGAACCTCAACTTTCTTGAGTAGCCACTGGTATAAAAAACTTTAATAAATGGAACTTGTTTGCTCAATCTTAATCGATTACAAGCCCAACCACCGTGTAATTGTATTGTTTCAGCATTTCTTTTACATAAAAAATCAATAAGCAAATTTAAATCTGGAGAAATAGGTTTTCCTTTCAAAAGGTGACTAAATGTCGGCTTAAAGTAAATTCCTTTACAAGCTCTAATGATAATTTTTTCATGAATGACACGATTGATTGCAGATTGAATAGCTGATCTTGAATAGTCTGAAATTATTAGACAATCGATTGAAAAAATACAACTTTTTTTCATTTCAGCTATTTTTGATCGAACATATGCAATTGCTGTTTTTCTGGAATTCTGACACTTCGACATTAATATATTTAACAATACTTACATTTTTGTGTAAAGCTGTTTGAATGAATTACCGAAATACTGAAACTTACTCCTTGAAAGTAAGATTATTTAAAGTTGTTCTTTTATTTTTTTAGTCAATTTGGAAGACTTTCGTAAAGTAATAGGCATTTTTACATCTAAAATACCTCATTAAAATACATCGATTGTAAAGCTACATTTATTAAAAACTATTATTAAGGTATCACAGACAAATAACTGATGTGGGTCTAGGATTTTAGACCACGCCTATAAGTGATAATCTACTCCCCAATAAGCATGGGAAATGCTTGTTTTTGGAGTCAACCATGACACGAAGAAAACGTCGTAATCATTCAGCAGAGTTTAAAGTTAAAGTTGCTCTCGCAGCAATTAAAGGCGACCACACACTCGCTGAACTTTCTACTCAATTCGATTTACATCAAAACCAAATCATCGATTGGAAAAATCAACTGCTTGAGCAATCAGTCAATATTTTTTCACGACCAACAGCACAACTAGAACCAGAGATTGACCTCAAAGCTCTACATGCCAAGATAGGACATCAGGCATTGCAAATTGATTTTTTAGAAGGTGCGCTCAGAAAAATAGGGCAGCTGAGCGGCAAAAAATGATCGATAAGACCCATCAACTTTCGGTACGACAACAATCGCAATTGATTCAAATCAATCGCAGTACGTTGTATTTTGATGTGATTCTAGGATTTTAGACCACGCCGGCTTTGTTGCACAAACCTATCTGTAAAGGGTTTTTCAGCGATATAATTTTCAAATGAAGAAGCCTACACACAAAATCTACCGCACAACCAATTGGCCCGCATATAACCGAGCACTCATGAGTCGCGGAAATATTGCCATTTGGTTTGATCCTGCTACGCAATGGTATGCGCCATCAAAAGGCAAACAAGGGCGAAATCAAACCTACTCCGACGCAGCCATCCAATGCTGCTTAATGATTAAATTCTTATTTCGTCTGTCTTTACGTATGGTCACTGGCTTTGTGCAAAGTCTGATTAAACTTTGCGGATTAAATTGGATAGCTCCAGATTACACCACGCTTTGTAGAAGACAAAAGCATATTGATATTGTAATCAGCTACCAAAAAAGTAGCGATGGGCTGCATCTACTCATGGACTCTACAGGCATGAAGTTTCTAGGTGAGGGCGAATGGAAGCGCAAGAAACATGGACCTGAATATCGTCGCCAATGGCGTAAACTACATATTGGTATAGATGCCAAAACCCTGCAAATACGAGCAGTTCAGCTTACAACCAATAATGTCAGTGATTCACAGGTGCTTGGTGATTTACTTAATCAGATTCCACAAGATGAGCAGATTAACTCTGTTTATACCGATGGAGCTTATGACACCAAGCAATGCCGTCAGGTCATTGCAGATCGGCAAGGGCATGCGGTGATTCCACCTAGAAAAAATGCGAAACCATGGAAAGATACAAAGAGTAGCTCGCTAGAGCGAAATGAATTACTTCGAACAATTAAACGTTTAGGCAGGACGCTATGGAAAAAATGGTCAGGCTATCATCGTCGAAGTTTGGTTGAAACTAAGATGCATTGCATCAAATTATTAGGAGATAAACTCAGTGCAAGGAGTTTTGATAGCCAAGTGAATGAGATCCATGCACGTGTAGCAGTCCTTAACAGATTTACGGAATTAGGTCGACCACTTACCCAAGTTACGCCTTAAATTTGGCTCAATTAGGGGCGCTTTGTATTTCAAATCTTTGTGCAACAAAGCCCTGTACAAGTACAATATAGCTTAAAATATTTAAAGCCAATCACTAAAAATCATACCAAAGTAATACGGCACATTTTTAGAGACCTGTAGTTGCAAGTTTTACTCCAAATCCACAAAATAACAAACCAATAGATGCCACACTGATTGCAGTAATTTTATAACGATGATTAAAGTAGCTGGCTAATTTTACACCTGAAAAAATTAATAGAGATAAATAGCTCATACTTATGATTTGTAAGACAGTCGCAAGAATAGTGAAACTGAGTGATGGATAAGGATAATTTGGATCCACAAATTGTAGAAAAAAGGATAAGTAAAATAAAATTGCTTTTGGATTAATTAGGCTAATTAACAAGGCCGTTTGATATGGCTTGATACTTTCATTTTTAGTAGATTGATTGGCTATCAATTTAGAAATTTGAGGTTGTGGATGCCAAGTTCGATAAGCAGCAATCAAGAGTTTTACGCCAAGGTAACCTAAATATAGCGCTCCTATAAGCTTTAAAACAGTAAATAACCACGGAAAAGCATGCAATAACGACGCTGCACCTAAAATGGTAAGAATAATTAAAATTAAATCACCACTAAAAACCCCAAAGGCTGCTAAATAACCAGTTTTAATACCGTAACGTGATGCAATAGACATGACATAAAGTGAGTTTGGCCCAGGTAATAATACAATTAAAGTCGTGCCAATAATAAAAGTTGTTAGATCAGTAATTCCAAGCAAAATAAACTCACAGACTCAAAAGCCGATTCGGCATAACGTTAACATCAATTAAAAAATTTATTAAACAAAGAATTAGTATAAACCATTCATTAAATTAAATTTTCATCTAAATACTAGCAAGGATTTAGTCAAACAGTTGATCATCTTTAACTTCATTTGATAATTAAGTAAAAATGCGTTGATGGTAGATAACTCAATTACATTCCTATCAACGCTTATTAATTATAAAAACTAAATGCTACAACCATCAATACCGCAGCTTTGACCTTCAGTAGCCGTTATTTCACTCTGCTTTTCTGTCCATACCTGCTCTAAAACACTTAGAAAGGTTTCTACAGATTGAGCACCACTGATTGAATATTTATTGTTTATAACAAAAAGTGGAACGCCACTAGCACCTATTGCATGTGCGTTTGCTTCATCTTGTAGAACACCTTGTTTAAACAAATCATTGCTAAAGACACTTTCCGTTTCCTCACGGGATAAGCCTATTTCAGTAGCAAGTTCAACCAACTCCTTACGATCAAATATAGACCGACCTTCTGTTACACTTGCCATGAATAACTTTTCAGCAAGTATCTCACCTAAACCTTTTTGCTGTGCTAGCTTTACTACGGCATGTGCATCTAAAGTATCGCCAAAAAGCATAGTATCAAAGTTATAGATTAGTCCTTCCGACTCACCTGCACTCTTTACTTGGCTCATCATCGCTTCTGCACCATTTTTTCCTCCAAACTTTTTATACAATGCTGCTTTAAATGGTTCAGGCACATACTTATTAGCAAGGCGGTAGCTATGATATCGAACGATCACATGATCCTTGTGTTCAAAAGCATCTAATCCTTTTTCAAATCTTTTTTTAGCAATCCAGCACCACGGACAGATAAAATCGGACCACACATCAATGGTTATTTGTGGGAGTAGTGTTTTCATAAATACCTCAGTAATCTTGATTAGATGTTGTATGAGCAAAGATCTTTTAAGCCTAGCCATAAAAATGGCTAGGCAATCATCTGCTTACTTCACTTCATAATTCGGATAATCTGTATATCCTTTTTCTGGAGAACCACTCACACCGTAATACGTTGTGCGATCACTTTCTGCCAAAGGCCAATTATTCTGCATCCGCTCTACTAAATCTGGGTTAGCAATATACGGAACACCGAAAGCAATTAAATCAACGTCACCTTTTTCCAAGGCAGCTTCGGCACTTTGTCGATTAAAACCTCCTGCGGCAATAATCGTGCCCTGAAAAACTTTACGGAATAAAGTTTTAAAACTCTCAGCTTCAATAGGTGCTGTTTCATAAGTAGGTTGATAGTACAAATGAACGTATGCTAATTCACGTTGCCCAAGAGCCAATGCAATATTTTTCCACGTGTCAGCTTCCCCTTCATAAGCTGCAAGGTCATAAATACGTCCAAATGGTGAAAGACGTACAGCAACTTTATCATTACCAATTTCTTGCGAGATAGCATCGATCGTTTCAAAAAGGAAACGTTGGCGATTTTCAACAGAGCCACCATATTCATCGGTACGGTTATTTAATTCAGTACTGAGGAACTGATCAAAGATAAATCCATTTGCGGCCATAATTTCTACGCCATCAAAACCAGCCTCTATAGCCAGACGTGCAGATTTAACAAAATCTTTAGTGACACGTTTAACTTCTTCAGTTTCTAGTGCTCTAGGAATGCTTGGTGTAACCGCACTAGGTTCTCCAGAATCAGAATACGCAAATACTGTAGTGTTAGTTGCTGGAATAGTTCCAGATGATACTGGTGCTTGATTTTCAGGTAGCACTGAAACATGTGACATTCGTCCCACATGCCAAAGTTGAGCAAAAATACGTCCACCTTTTGCATGCACTGCATCTGTAACTTTGCGCCATCCATGCATTTGCGCTTCATTATATAAACCTGGGGTATATAAATAACCACGCCCTTCTTCTGATACAGGTAAACCCTCAGTAATGATTAGACCCGCTGAAGCTCGTTGAGAGTAATAAAGTGCAACTAGCTCATCTGCCACATCATTTAATGTCCGAGTACGGGTCATTGGTGCCATTACTACACGGTTTTTTAATTGAATATCCGCCAAATTATGGGGAGTGAATAATTTATTCATCATATACCTCAAGAAAGATTTACAAATAATTTAAGCAATTTCTTTGACCACACTCATCAATCTGACAATGAATGACACAGGTCGATAACCTGTTTCTAAAAGATACAAAAATTCGTATTTTGTTATCCCTATTGCGCAACAGATAAGATAGTGACACTATATCAACCAACTAATAGGTAGGCAATAGTATTTTTAATATTTTATTCCTGAGTTTTACTTATTCATACTCAAAATCGATTAAATATTATTTAACTTATTTAGTGTTCGATATCTATCAGCGAAAAAAGGAAACCCTAAAATGCGTAAATTACTTCCCTTTAATGAAGATAACTTCCACAACATTGGATGGAAAGAAGGTTTGGCTGTGGTACGTTTTCACGCACCTTGGTGCCCGCCTTGCCATAGTAGTGAAAATTTATTTAATGAATTTGCAGAACATATAGAGAGTAATGTAACTGTTGGAGTGGTCAATGTTGATCAATCACCAGTTTTAGCAAATCGTTATGAAATATGGGGTTTACCTTCTGTACTCATGTTTAAAGATGGACAATTAATTCAACGTATCGTAGGCGTAAAGCCCTTAACGGATTATCAAAACGCGTTAGAAGAGCTAATGAAATTAGATTCAAACGGTTTTGAAGATATTGATCAAGAAACAATAGGCTCACTTTGTCTAACAAATTCCAACAGCCATCCCGAATGATTTATTCAGATTAATTTCAAGTGGTGCTTGACATTTGGAATTAGTCTATATAATCTACAAACCAACTAGTAGGTAGATTGAATTAAATAATCAATTATTGAGGTTTTCCATGAGTGAACAACAATTTAAAGGTCAGAAACTTCTTGTCATTGGTGGTACGAGTGGCATTGGTTTAGAAACAGCACAGAAAGTCGCTGAACAAGGCGGTACAGTCGTCATCGTCGGGAATCGTGCAGATAAAGCCGAAGCAGCGCGTAAACAATTAGTTGCTATAACAAGTGAAGATCAAGTTTTTGCACTAACAGCTGATTTATCAAATTTTGATAGCGTTCAAAATCTAATTAGCAAATTAAATAGTGAACATAAAGACATTAACTTATTAGTTAACTCAGCTGGAATTTTTTACCCTAAAAGTTTCCTAGACCACTCATTGAGTGACTATAACAATTTCCTCGATTTGAATCGCGCTTTCTTCTTTATTACTCAACAAGTTGCAGCATCAATAGTTGCGCAGAATAAAACTGGATCGATTGTAAATGTAACTGCCGTTGCTGCACGTCAGGCTATTGAAACTGTTACGGCATCGGCTTATTCAATGGCAAAAATGGGATTAGAGGCTATGACTCGGCATGTTGCAGCAGAACTTGCTGAACATGGCATTCGAGTAAACGCTGTTAGCCCTGGCATGGTAGAAACTCGTATTTTTGAACGATTTATCCCTAGTGATCAACTAGATAGTGCTTTGCAGGATTTCAATAGTTTTCATCCATTAGGAAGAAATGGAACTCCACGTGATGTCGCAGAAACTATTGTATTTCTCCTTTCGGATAAAACATCTTGGGTGACTGGTTCAATTTGGGATGTAGATGGTGGTGTCATGGCATCACGAAAACTTGGTAAATAACGCTTAAAAATTGTAGAGGTACTGAAAATGAATGGTGAATGGACTAACAAATTATCTGCACTTGTTAAAAGCGTAGGTAACTTTGCAAAAACAAATAAACCTGTCGCTAATGCGTTTCATAACTTAGAAGTTGCGACACGAGAAAACAAAGTATTGGATGCAAAAACACATGAGTTGATTTCTTTAGCAGTCGCAGTAACGACTCGCTGTGATGGTTGTTTAACGGCTCATGCTGCTGCTGCAAAAAAAGCTGGGGCAACAAAAGAAGAAGTCGCTGCTGCATTGGGAACTGCAATTGCTTTAAATGCTGGAGCAGCCTATGTCTACTCGGCAAGAACCTTAGATGCTTATGACGAGTTATAAATCATAGGGCTTGATTTTTATACAACTGTACTCACTTGGGTTATTCATTTACCCAAGTTATCTAAATTCAAATATAGAGATATTTTCATATGAAAAATACAATCAACGGTATTGATGTAGATGCTTTCCAACAGTTTGCGGAGGGCGTTAGCCAAAACCCTAATACATCAAAAGCTAGCTTTAATGTAGAAACTCGCTGGGCAGGTCAAACACGTTCTGTTTCAACGATTAAGTCCTATGAACTTTGTGGAAAAACATACGAGCGTAATTTCCATATTGCCGCAGATGAACCAACTGATATATTAGGAACTGATACAGCACCGAATCCACAAGAACTGTTAATGGCAGCTCTTAATGCTTGTATGACTGTTGGATATGTTGCAATTGCGGCATCAAAAGGAATCACTGTTAATAAATTAGAAATCAACACGACTGGTGAACTTGATTTACGTGGTTTTCTCGGTCTAGATGAAACAGTTAACCCAGGATATGATGAAATAGAATATAGCGTTTTTATTGATGCGGATGCTACGCCTGAGCAGCTAGAAGAGATTCACAATGCAGTGATTCAAACATCTCCGAATTTTGCGAATTTATCACGTGCAATTCGCATGAAACCTAAGCTTGTAGTCGTTCAAAAGTAAAGTAATAAGGGAGCATACGTACTAGCTGAGGTTTCTTTACTATCAGTGATATCATAGTATGCTCCCCCTCATATTTTCGTACAGGTAAAAGCCATTATGTCTATTGATACCAGAGCATCATTAATTAAATCGGCTGAGTATATGTTACGGTCTAAAGGCTATGCTGCATTTAGTTATGCTGATTTGGAAAAAGTGGTCGGAATCAAAAAAGCGAGTATTCATCACCATTTTCCAAAAAAAGAAGATCTTGGTGCAGTCATTATCGAGTCATATATACAGCAGTCTATTCTAGACTTCGAGAGAATAGAGCAAGATTTTCCGAATGCCTTTGGCCGTCTATGCGCATTCGCTTCTCTTTTTAGAGCAGCAATGTCAGATGGAATGCTGCCCTTATGTGGTGCGCTTGCAGCTGAAATGGCCGCATTACCAGATAAGTTACAAGTGCTGACTCGCCAATATTTTGAGATCCAATTAAAGTGGATTAAAAAAATTATTGATGAAGGAGTTGCATGCAGTGAATTATCTTCTAAAGGTGACACACACCAAAAAGCTTTTCAGATTTTAAGTTTATTGGAAGGCAGTAGTTTTGTTCGATGGGCTATGGATGACGGTACAGAACTAGATCCAGCTATTATTCGCAGTATTGTTAACGCCCTCTAAATCACTTTACATTTTAAGTAAACATAAACCTAATGGCTTTGTTGCACAAACCTAGCCTATAAGGTTTATTCAGTCCTATAATTTCAAAATGAATAAACCTACTCCTAAAACTTATCGTACAACCAACTGGTCTTCCTATAATCGCGCTCTCATTAATCGGGGCAACATTTCCATTTGGTTTGATCCAAACACTCAGTGGTATGCACAACCACAAAACAAGCAAGGTCGAAATCATACTTACTCCGATACGGCTATTCAATGCTGTTTAATGATCAAATCTTTATTTAGACTCTCTTTACGCATGGTCACAGGTTTTGTTCAAAGTCTGATTAAACTTTGTGGATTAAATTGGACCGCACCAGATTACAGTACGCTTTGTCGAAGACAAAAACATATTGATATTGCGATTAGCTATCAAAAAAGTAGTGATGGGCTACATCTACTCGTCGACTCAACTGGCTTAAAGTTTCTAGGTGAAGGTGAGTGGAAACGTAAGAAACATGGACCTGAATATCGTCGCCAATGGCGTAAGCTTCATATTGGCATCGATGCTGAAACCTTGCAAATACGTGCAGTACAGCTTACTACAAATAATGTGAGCGATTCGCAAGTACTCGGTGATTTACTTGCTCAAATTCCCTTAGATGAACGAATTGATTCGGTCTATACCGATGGTGCTTATGACACGAAGCACTGCAGACAAGTCATTCTAGATCGAGATGCACATGCGCTCATTCCGCCAAGAAAAAATGCAAAACCATGGAAAGATCAGAAATTGAGATCTTTAGAGCGGAATGAGTTACTGAAAAACAGTTAAACGTTTAGGAAGAACGCTTTGGAAAAAATGGTCTGGTTATCATCGTCGAAGTTTAGTTGAAACCAAGATGCATTGCATCAAACTATTAGGTGATAAATTAACAGCAAGGAGTTTTTCTAGTCAGGTGAATGAGATTCATGCACGCATAGCCGTATTGAACAAATTTACAGAATTAGGTCGTCCTCATACCCAAGTTGTCATTTGAATTCTGTTCAAATGAGCAGAGTGTTATCTTTTAAATCTTTGTGCAACAAAGCCGATTCAATCAATAATTGAACCGCTCTTTCTCTGATTTCAGGGGTATATTTTAATTTTGTCATCGGGATAGTCTCTCAGAATATTGACTCTCCGACAAACCCGGTACGGTTCAGTTCGCTGAAGTTGAACTTTGATCAGTTCAACTCCTGCCATTTTAAAATTTTTTCTTCACAACTTTTATTACTTCATTTGGCTATATACGCATTTTATTTGGTTTTTTTACCACATACTCTCGAGCCAAGATCCTACTTTTAACTTCTTCAGAAAGAATATGATTTTCAATTTTATTCATAGCATCTCTTAAATCTTTGGCATCAATTTGGGTATAGTCAGCCGTAATATCTGAATCATCTTGGTACGAATGATTAATTAAAGCTTTCACTGTATACATACCAATACCACAACGGTTTGCAATTGAAGTAAATGTACGTCTTAAATCATGAAACGTGAAAGGAATTCCTGTGGTTTGAGAAATTTTGTGACGTACATGTCTTCGATCTTTCACATGGGTTTGATTATTCAATGCTGGAAATACATATCTACAGCCATTTGCATACTTTTTTCTCTGTTTAAAAATATGCAGCAATATGTCTCCTAAAGGTAGAAAAAGGTCGTTACCATTTTTTGGGTTAATAATTTTTAAAGTGCCATACTTCAAATCAATATTAGCCCATGCTAGTTGCTCAATTTCAGTCCGTCTTAGACCCGTAAGTACAAAAGTTAGAAGAAAATCTTGATTCAAGTAACCATACTCATTTGCATAATTTTGACCACGCCATAGAGTTTGAACGATTGCTTGTATCCAATCAGTTTGCTGCTCGCTATTTATATAGCTTTTTCTAGGCTTTAATTTATTGAATAGATCATTGCGGTAGAGAACAGCTACTGGACTAAATTCACATATAAGTGGCTGGTTATTAAAGATCAAACGTTTTCGGTGATAATTATAAATAGCAGAGAAAAGCTTAAGCGTGATATTAGCATGAGATTTATTGGTTTTAGAGATTTCAATATGCTTATCGATGACCATTTGCATGGTTATATCGGTAATTTTTAAATGGTGCCAATCTTTTAAGTAAAGGTTCATATCTCTGTCATATGCAGAGACTGTATTGGGTTTTAGCTCTGGTTTGGCTTCAAGATATTGCTTATGAGCATTTATTAAAGTTGGAATTTGCTGATGATTTACACGTTCTTGAGACGATTTTTGACGGAGATGTTCTTTTTTGTCATTGGGGTTTATCCCTTGGGACATTTCTAAAAGGTATTCAGTGGCTTTTTGTCGAGCAATATCAGGTGTGTAAAGACCATGGTCTCCAATAGTGACACGACATGGAACACCATTTGGCATCTTCTTTTCAACTGTATATACAAGAGAATGTCGAGTTGCTCTGATAGCAAAGCCACTCAGTTTAAGATCACGAAAGAAGATTTGTTTTCCTCTAGGAATATCAAAACAGTATTGTTTTGAATCTTTTAGAGCATCTTCAGCATGTGGATCGTTCAGTTGTTTGATTAGATTCTTAACGAACGAAAGGGTTATAAGCACTTTTTTGTTGGACATTTTCATTTCCTAGCAGCATAAGCTGCATAAGCGATTCGATCTTTGGTATACATGGAGTATACAAAGTTCAAAAAAATGAAAATCAATTTGGTGGAGATTTGAAGAATTTAATTAATATTGTTATAAAACAATGATATAAAAACACTCCGAAGATGCCGCTGCATGTCGTTACCCTGAACCCGATGAGTTCAAGGTGGACGCGACGTATACTTGCTGGGTTTCCCACATGAAAGTGGGCATACACTCTAAATATACAGAACACATCCATAAGTTTAAGTATCGGCAGGGGAATAGACCCGCTGGCGAACACCTCAGAGTTGCCTTAAGTATAACGAATCTCACGCTGATGGCAACTCATACACCGCTACGAACTGTAAACAACTGAAGTAAGTGTTGATACTTTATTCAATTAAGTCGAGTTTAAACAAGTTCCGCAACATCATCGATAATATTTGCCAGTAATCGTTCTGCGTGTGCATACTCTTGCAGTGTTTTATTCATCGACAACACTTCTTGCATTAACTCTAGTGCCACCATAATGATAATTTTACTGGGTTCTACACGCGGCGCTTTACGGCGAAATTCATCATATTTATCATTTAAAAGCAGAGCTGCACGTTCAAGGTCAGCTTTTTCTTTTTCCGTTGTGACTAAACGAAAGCTATGGCCTAAGACACGTAATTCAACGGTAATTGGTTCGCTCATGATTAAACTTCCTCGCCAGCTTCAGTAGGGTGGGCAAGTTGTTGAATTTCTTGCGCGTGATGATCTTGCTCTGTACCTAAAATAGCCAAACGTTGGATGATGGCTTCGACTTTAGCTTTGGCATGCTCATTTTTTTGTAACAATCTTTCACGTTCTTGCTGAAGCGCTTGAATTTCTTGCTGAGCTTGACGCTGATCATTGTTCATTTTTTCTTTAATTGCACGTAATTCATTACGTTCAGCCAAGATTTCCTGAAAGCGATTTTTTAAATCCGTACAACTTTTTTCCAAACGACTATAACGATCGGCCAAAGCAGTCGCATCGGTGTTCAAATGTTGATATTGGGTCTGAGCGCTGCTTAATTGCTCAGTTAAATCATCAATTTGTTCTTGTTTCTGGGTAATTAAGCCATTTTTTTGCACAACTTGAGAACGGTGCTGTTCTTCAGCATCCAGTTTAGCTGCATTTAAAGTGCTATTTTCACTTTCAAAATGAGCAAGTCGCGTTTTTAAAACGCCAATATGCGCCTGTAGACGCTGTAATTCTTCTAACATATCGTGGTCGCACAGTGCTGCAAACAAAGGTAATATATAAGAAGTATAGAGATTGGATAAACGAATGCAAGACGATATTTCAGGTTGGTCAGAATGGCAGCCAAATTTTTCTAAAATTGAAGAGATTTCTAGCCCAAGTGAGTTACATGGTTTACTTACAGGTATCATTTGTGTAACTCAGGCACCGAGCCGTGAAGAGTGGCAACACATCCTCACGACTTTGGAAATTCCAGAGTTAAGTGAAGAAGCTTTGGCTTTGTTAGCCGATGAAGCAGAAGATGTCGCACATGCACTTTCTGATGATGAGTTGGACTATTTACCGTTACTTCCCGATGACACTCATACGCTGGCAGACCGTGTACAAGCTTTGGCTGATTGGTGCGCAGGCGTAGTGCTGGGCTTTGGTTTGGCGTCTGGTCATATTCGCCCAGATGAAATGGAACTGATCGAACATTTACAAGATGTCGCGGCAGTTGAGTTTGAAGAAACCGATGATGACGAAGAAGGTGAAGAGAGCTATCAAGAGTTATACGAGTTTGTACGTTTAATTCCTGTGAGCTTATCTGTAGGCCGTAAAAAGATTGCGGTTGATGAAAGTTCGCTGCTTAAACACTTTCATAACAAGCAACAAATTGATCGTTCTGTAACAGACGCGAACAATGTTGTAGAAATGTTTACGCCGCATCGCCCAAGCTGATTGGCATAAGACTTGCTGCGCGTACATGATAGGGTGCGCGTGGCACTTTTATTCTTTGGTATAAAAAAGACAGATCAAACATGAAACTAACGCAAGTGGATTTTCAGGAACGCCGTGACCGTTTAGCTGCACAAATGGGTCCGAACAGTATTGCCATTATCGCAACCAGTCCAGTGGCGATGCGTAATCGTGATGCAGACTATAAATACCGTACCGATAGCAGCTTCTTTTATCTGACTGGTTTTGCTGAGCCCGAAGCCGTAGCGGTTATTGAAACCTTTGCCGAAGACGATGAAGACGGGTACAGCTACAGTTTGTTCTGCCGTGAACGTGACCGCGAGATGGAAATCTGGAATGGTTACCGCGCAGGTGTGGATGGCGCGGTAGATGACTATGAAGCTGACGAAGCGTATGCGATAGATTTGTTAGATGACGAAATCATTGAAAAACTCTTAAGCAAAGAAAAATTATTCTATCGTATTGGGCAACAGCCCGAATTTGATGCGCGCGTAGCAAAATGGATCACGACGGCCAATGGTGAGTCACGTCGTGGGACTGCTGCACCTGCACAAGTGATACAGCTCGATCGTATTTTAGATGAAATGCGTTTGTTTAAATCAGCACAAGAAATTGCATTGATGCAAACAGCTTCAGATATTTCCGCACAAGCGCATACTCGTGCCATGCAAACTGTTAAGCCAGGCATGATGGAATATGCTCTAGAAGCTGAGCTGAATTATGTATTTGGTCAAAATGGCTGTGTGCCGTCGTATAACAGCATTGTCGGTGGTGGTGAAAACGCTTGCATTTTGCACTATGTAGAGAACAATAAAGAGCTAAAAGATGGTGATTTGGTGCTGATCGATGCAGCGTGTGAATATGAATATTATGCTTCAGACATCACCCGTACTTTCCCCGTCAACGGAAAGTTCAGCCCTGAGCAAAAAGCACTTTATAATGTAATTCTCGATGCACAACTTGCTGCAATTGACGCAGTGCGTGTAGGCAACTCGTATAAAGAACCACATAATGTTGCTGTGCGCATTCTAGTCCAAGGTCTACTTGATCTGGGGATTATGCAAGGTGATATTGAAGAGATTATCCAAAAGGAAAGTTTCCGTCAGTTTTATATGCATGGTACAGGGCACTGGCTCGGTATGGACGTGCATGATGTCGGTTCATATAAGCAAGAAGGTGTGTGGCGTGCCTATGAAGAAGGCATGGTGGTGACTGTTGAACCGGGCTTGTACATTGCACCTGATGATGAAACTGTCGATGCGAAATGGCGTGGCATTGGTATTCGTATTGAAGATGACATCGTAGCAACCCAAAATGGTCCGCTGAATTTGACTGCGAAAGTGGTGAAGTCGGTAGAAGAGATTGAAGCGTTAATGGCGCGATAAATATAATTTACTGTATAAAAGCCGATCATGAGATCGGCTTTTATTTTTTATAAGGTGTTTATGGAGTTGTTAAATAGACAAGTAGAATAGTGTTCTTGCATAAGTCGTTTTTTGAACTGTATTGAAATCACAATGAAAGTTCCCTTTCCTTTTCAAAGGAGAGGGCTAGGGAGAGGATTTATATGAAGAATCATCCCTCATCCTGACGTTCTCACCAAGAGAAAAGTGACATTCAACACTCATTATATTGCCAATAAATGATCGTTTTTTTGACTTTTGCAATAGTTCTAATATTTATAAATAAAAAAATTTAGTTATTTCATCATCATTTTTATTCACAACAGAAATTAGGCAGCATGAAAGATTTATCTGATTTAAAGCATAGGATTCGGGCAAAGACGTTAGATTTAGTTACACAGCGAAATGGGGCATCGGTGTATCAAGGGCAATCCTCTCAAGGAGAAGTCTTTATCAAAATAGCAAATATTCAAACGGCTAATGATCGTTACTGTAACATCTTAGAAGCTCTCAAAGAATTTCCACTAACCCCAAATGTATTAAATAAGTTTGAATGGGAAGGTTCTTCTATCCTTGTCATGAGTGCCATAAAAGGTAGGCAAGTCGATCAAGTATTAAAAAATTGTACGCGGGTACAGAAAATCTCTTTGCTTGGGAATGCAGGACGAGCTTTGGGCGAACTTCATCGTGCGCTTCCACAAACGCGCATATTGAATATGAGGTTCTGGCAAGATCGAGATGGCTTATCAACACATTGGGTATTGTGGAAGCAAAAATTAGAATTAATGATCTTAAAATGGATGTCACGTATAAATCCATTGTCATCTGATTATCATGAGTTTTGTGACCAATTGAATGAATTACGAAAATACGCTAAAGCGATATGTGAGCCGACACAGCTTCATTTACTGCATTGTGACTATATTCGTCGAAATATCCTTGTAGACAGTGAAAATCGGATTTCGGGTATTATTGACTTCGACGCTGCTCGTATTGGAGATGCGGTCTATGATTTAGCTAAAATTATTTGGGGGGGATATAGATTTCTCTGATTTAGAATTACGAAATGCTTTTTTAGAGGGTTGGGAATGTACGTATAAGCAGACTGTGCCTAAAATGAAATTTCTATTCTATGTGGGTATTCAATGTCTTGCCGCAATCGCTTGGACAGATAAAAATCCTTCTGCTGATGGGACAAATCCTATTTTTCGTGCTTCCGCAATTCGGACGCTGAGAATTGCATTAAAGGAATTAGAGATGCTTGATTAGATTCTAAGACTCTTGTTGCGTATAAGCGCCATTATGTTCAATAGGGGAGAAACTAAGCTAAAATTAGGGTTTTAATTTAGAGAAAGTAATGTCTCAGATAAAAATTTATGCTTTAAATGAAACAATAGAATTACATCGTGATAATTTAAGTAAAGCTATCCATCAGGCTTTAGTTAAAGAATTAAAATACCCTGAAGAGAAAAGGTTTCAACGTTTTATCGCACTAAAATCCAAGAATTTTGTATATCCAGTAGATCGCAGTAAATCTTATATAATTATTGAAATTTCTATGTTCGATGGACGAACAAAAGAGACTAAAAAAGCATTTATTAGGTCTCTATTCGAAAATATAAACAATCTATGCGGTATTGATTCAAATGATGTTGAGATAACTATATTTGAAACTCCTAAAGAAAACTGGGGCATTAGAGGGAGAAATGCGGATGAACTACAGTTGAATTATAAGGTAAATGTTTAAATTTGCTAAAAATAACATAATACACCTTATACGTAATCCTTTAAATTGCATTTTAAATTCAATTGCTTATGTTTTGTTGAAGAGCTCAATCTTAAGTGGTTGGGCTTTTTTATGTATTATTCATTTTTCATGATCATTATTTGTTTAAAGTTGCACATTTCTTATAAGTCTGTTTAAACAGTGTCCTGAAGAAGTTTTGATGAAAATCGAAAAGACTGTCTTTTCAGAAATCATGACATGACACTTTACGGTGAAAGTACGTAAAAACATCCATTTCATTATAAAAAAGAAAATCTTTGATGTAATATAAAACCATTAAAACTTATAGGTATTTGAAGTTTTTGACTTTAGGTACGCCATAAAAAGGATAGAAGCATGCAACAAGAAGTCATCATAGTTGGTGGTGGTATGGTCGGACTGAGTCTGGCGTTGATGTTAGCCAAACAAAACATTGCTGTGAAGCTTTTAGAGGCGATCAAATATCCAAATTATGATGATGTAAACCTTGCGCCATACTATTCTAGTTTTGATGCACGAAACAGCGCACTGTCTCGTCGTACAGTTCAAATTTACCAAGAATTGGGTTTGTGGAACGCTTTACAAGAACATGCAACGCCTATTTTAGAAGTGAATATCACCGAACAAGGCAGCTTTGGTAAGGCGCGCCTTAAAGCAGAACAAGAAAAAGTCGAAAGCTTCGGGCAGGTCATCGAAAATGCATGGCTTGGTCGTGTACTACTTGCAGAAGTTCAAAAACAACCATTTATTGAGCTGATTGATGGTGTACAAGTCACCCAACTGACCCAAGATACCGATATGGCCTACATAGAAGCGAGTCGTGGAGAAGAACAACTGTCATTGCAAGCAAAACTCGTCATTGCTGCAGATGGACGTGATTCATTCTGCCGTAAAGCCTTAGGAATAGGCGCTTCGGAACATGATTATGATCAGGTCGCTATTGTGACCACGGTACAAACCTCAAAACCGCACAACCATGTGGGGTTTGAGCGTTTTAGTAGCTTAGGGCCATTGGCACTGTTGCCGCTTCCGGGTGAATACCGTCGTTCAGTGGTTTGGCCTGTGAAAAAAGGTACAGAAGGTGAATGGTTGGGCGATGAAAATGACCAGCATTTCTTAGATGCTTTGCAAGAAACCTATGGCGACCGTGCAGGAAAGTTTCAAAAAACAGGTAAGCGTTTTAGTTTTCGATTGTCACAAGTGCTAGCAGAAAAGCAGGTCGTAGGACGGGTGGTCTTAATGGGTAATGCTGCGCATACTATTCACCCTGTTGCGGGGCAAGGTTTTAACCTGTGTATGCGAGATGCGCACGTCTTGGTACGCTATTTGGCGGAGCAAATTGCGCAAAATTCCGACTTGGGCGATGCCGAAATGCTGCAAGCCTATGAGGCTTCACGTTTGACCGATCAACAACGCGTAATTAAGTTCTGTGATTCGGTGGTACGAGGCTTTAGCAATAGCAATCCAATCTTAAAATTTATTCGGAATACTGGTTTGGTCGCGTTTGATACGATTCCAGGTATTAAACCACTCGTTGCCAACTATGCCATGGGGCTAAAAGCATGAGTCATGTTCAAACTGATGTTTTAGATGTGGTGATTATTGGCGGTGGTTTGGTGGGTGGACTGACCGCCTTGCTTTTGGCGCAAGGCGGTGTGCAAGCTACCGTACTGGATGCTGCACCTATTTTGGATGAACAAAAGACCCTAAGTGTTGCAAACCCACGGGTTTTGGCACTCAGCCAAGCGACGATACACCTGCTTAAAACCGTTGATGTTTGGGACAAAATTGCCCGCCAGATGCCGTATAGCGGCATGCAGGTGTGGAATAAAAATGGCTATGGTGAAATTAACTTTGGTCATGCATCCAAGAAGGAACCACAAGGCGAACAAGCCCTCGGTTCTATGGTTGAGCCAAGTTTGCTTAATTTAGCGATTCAACAGCAGATGCTTGCTATACTTAACGATTACCGAACTCAGGTTAAAGTTGCCCGTGTCGAAGAAGGTGTTGGGCTATGGTATATCCATTTGGCCGATGGTACGGTGTTGAAAACCAAACTGGTGATTGGTGCTGATGGTGCAAACTCTTTTGTACGGGAACAAGCGTTTATCGATATCGATGTGCTGGACTACAAACAGGCTGGTTTAAGCTGCGCCATTCGTACTGCACAGCCTCATCAACACGTTGCACGTCAGATTTTTTTAGAAACGGGGCCTTTGGCATTTTTACCAATGGCGAGTTTAAAGCCAGAGCAAGCAGGGCATTGGCAGTCTATCGTATGGACGCTCCCCGATGGTTATGCAGAAGAATATGCTGCACTTTCAGATGCTGAATTTACCCAGCTATTAACGCGAGAAAGTTATCACATGTTAGGCGAAGTGTTGGAAGCGACACCGCGTGCCACTTTCCCACTCAAAGCACGTGCTGCACAGCAATATGTTAAAGCGGGCTTGGCTTTAATTGGTGATGCGGCTCATGTGATTCATCCCTTAGCAGGACAGGGGGTGAATATTGGTTGTCTTGATGCGGCTGTACTGTGTGATGTATTACTACATGATCTAGCACGTGGCGTGTGGGCACATGAGCAAACACTGAAGCGTTATGAACACCGCCGTAAAGGACAAAATGATGCCATGATGCATAGTATGTCTGCCATCGGTTGGATGGAAACCACACAACTCTTTCCTGTGGTATGGGCGCGAAACTTTGGTTTGAAACAGGTTGAAAAATTGCCTGTATTAAAAGATGCTTTTATGGCACAGGCCAATGGTTTAGGGTTGCTCAAAGAGACGCGTTATGCTGTCTAAGAAAGGAAGTGTTATTTTTTAGCCAGTCGTAAAATAAGATTACGATTTTGATTAAAAAAGATACGATTTTCCGTTGAATAAGACTATGCGAAAGGCTGAGAGCTTGTTAAATTTCAACATAATTGGAAACCAGTAATTCATGGGAACCTAAAATGTCATTTGTGGGGAGATTAAGATGACTGATTCAAATGATTATGATGATGTAGAAGACTCAGCAGTCGACGAAGACGAAGCTCAAGCAGCGGAAAAAGGCGCATCAGATTCTTCTGATAATGCTGCAAGTGATGGTGATGTTGCCGAAGCTGAAACACTGACGGTGACTGCAAAATTAAAACAACGCCAAGCACTTGAAGACGAAGTTGCGGCATTCCTTGCTCGCGGTGGCCGAATTACTGAAGTGCCAACAGATGAGTCTGCGAAAGACTAAGAGAGTTAAAAACACCACGCCTGACGTGGTGTTTTTTTGTTTTTTAAAACTGATGTACAAATCACTTGCGCTTGAATGAGTCCTGTATCGTCGTTAATTGTTGTGCTAGACGAATCGTAGGCAAAATGATTACTTTTTCAATAGACAGGCTATGCCTGTGATGATTGCACCAACTGTGGCTAAAAGCATGTCTTGGTGTGCGTCCCAAATATCACCTTGTTGCCCATTGTAGTTTTCAGCATCTTCAGGCGATAAGCCCATCGCAATAAACCATTCAATCCATTCGTAAATGAGGCTACTTGCCATCACAAATTGAATGACCAGCAAGAATAGGGTGAGTTTAGGAAGTTGAGGCAGCCACACTTGAAACAGACGGTAGAAAAACGGGTAGAGCAGCAGACCATATGCTAAATGTACAAAGCGATCATACATATTCCGCGTCCAACCTAAACTTTGGTTGAGGTCGAGGTTTAAATATTGAATTGACCATTCATTATAGGGTACATAAGAATATAGATAATGCGCACCGAGTATATGAATCAGCAAAAATCCAATATAAAGCATAAAACTGATTAAGCTGAGCCCCATTTTATAAAGACAAATGATCAGCGTCACCAACATGAATGCGGTTCCGACCTGATGCAAAATATAAGAGCTGAGTTCAAGGGGGTGGATCGATGCGAAAGCAATGGCGACAGCGAGTACAATGAGCGCAATCCAATGCGGCTTTTTCAGTTGATAGTCAATGTGAGCTTTCGTTGTTTTACTTTTCAGGATTGTCATCATTTTTATTGGTTTTTCAATTATGCGTATAGGAGATTCTTGTTTGAATTATAGATAAAAAAGCGAAGCCTAAGCTCCGCTTTTTTTCAATTTCTAAAAATTAGATTTTAGAAATTAAGTCAGCAACTTGTTTCGCTTGTTCAGCTGCATTACCTGTATAGGTTGCAGGTGTCATTTCCGCTAAACGTGCACGGTCAGCAGCAGGTACAGCTTCAAGTTCATTACCATTGACGAAGTCAACCATCATGTCACGCGTCATGGCTTGACCACGTGTCAACGCTTTTAATTTTTCGTATGGTTTTTCAACGTTGTAACGACGCATTACGGTTTGAATTGGTTCAGCTAGAACTTCTTGTGCATTGTTCAAGTCTTCATCAATACGTGCAGCATTGAGTTCAAGTTTACCAATGCCTTTTGAACAAGCTTCAAAAGCAATCAAGCTTTGTGCAAAACCAACACCCATGTTACGTAGTACAGTTGAGTCCGTTAGGTCACGCTGCCATCGAGAAATTGGAAGTTTTTCGCCAAGGTGCGCAAGTACAGCATTGGCTAAGCCTAAGTTGCCTTCTGAGTTTTCGAAGTCAATTGGGTTTACTTTGTGTGGCATCGTTGAAGAACCCACTTCGCCATCTTTGAGTTTTTGCTTGAAGAAACCAAGCGAGATATAACCCCAAACGTCACGGTTAAAGTCGATCAAAATCGTATTGAAACGACGTAAAGCATCAAACAGTTCCGCCATATAGTCATGCGGTTCAATTTGAGTGGTGTACGGGTTAAAGCTCAAACCTAAAGATTCAACGAAAGCCTGTGAGTGTGCAGGCCAGTTGATGTCTGGGTAAGCAGAAAGATGAGCGTTATAGTTACCTACCGCACCGTTAATCTTGCCTAAAAGCTCAACTTGTTTGAATTGTTTGATTTGGCGCGCAAGACGATAAGCTACGTTTGCCATTTCTTTACCCAAAGTGGTTGGGCTTGCCGTCTGACCATGTGTACGAGACAACATAGATTGGTCAGCATGCTTTTCAGACAATGCTACGATTGAGTCAATGATTTGCTGCATAGATGCAACCAATACATCACGACCACTTTTCAGCATTAATGCATGAGACAAGTTGTTGATGTCTTCAGAGGTACACGCAAAGTGAATGAATTCACCTGCATTTTTAAGCTCTTCGATGCCTTCAATTTTTTCTTTTAGGAAGTATTCAACCGCTTTGACGTCATGGTTCGTGGTACGTTCGATGTCTTTAATACGGTTGGCATCGTTTTCAGAAAAGTCAGCAACAATTGCATCAAGTGCAGCATTGGTCGCAGCACTGAAAGCAGGCACTTCAGTGATTTCTGGACGGTTTGCAAGCGCTTGTAACCAACGCACTTCAACAGTCACACGAGCATGGATTAAACCAAACTCAGAGAGGAAAGGACGAAGCGCATCACATTTGCTAGCGTAGCGTCCATCTAATGGAGAAAGTGCGGTTAAAGCGTTCATAGCGATTCCTTAAACTTTGGAATTAAACGTAAAACTAAAAAGCCCGTCGATCATGTGTTAAATCACCTGATACTGTAAACGAGCGAGATCTTGAATATCTTTGAGCAATTTGCGTTTACTAAACACCATGCCCCATGAACTTCCACCGAGCTGACGCCATAAATGCGCCATTTGTAAGCCAGTAAAGAGGGAAGCTCGAATGCGGTTGGTATGCGATGAGTCTTTAAATGCTTCTGCATTTCCTCGCACCATAATGCGTGGGTTAATTTGCCCAGCAGTGTCGACATAGGTTTGTGCGAGGTTGGCAATGATGCTTGGGTGTAAATAGTTGTTATCGAAAAAAGAAAGCTGTCTTAAGATTTTTTGTTGGGACTGTTCAATAATTTCAACGAATTTGGGGTTGCTATACACTTTCTTTTCGAGTTGTAAGAGTGCCATGGCATAGGTCATGGGAAGTTTAGCAGTAGATAATTTTGGAATTCGAGTTTTGGGTGAGGTATTAAAGGGCTGGGTAATGCTACTTTCTAAGGTTTTCAGTCCTAAGGAGATGTCCGCCAGCTGATGAAAGAAGTCTAAAGTTTGCCCGCTTTGGTTGCCCTTCGGTCGGATATTTAAACTGGCTTTAATCAACTGCTCTAAATAGAAGTTACCGCTTTCCCCAATACTTTGTTGACCGCTCAAGGCGGTCATATGCGTCAGTTGCGCGGACTGAAAAACAGCCGCCAACGCCAAAGCTCGGTTTTGGCGTTCGTTCAAAGTTTGAGGCTGTTGAAACGGTAACTCAGCCATGTCTTAAAATCCTTTAAATAAAATCAGGTTTAGGAGCATTGGTATGATGAATCACACCACCGCCTAAACAAACTTCACCTGAGTAGAATACGACACTCTGACCCGGAGTCACGGCACGTTGGGGTTCATCGAACTCAACACGTACGCCACCTGGGGTAGTCGGATCATTAAAGATCACACAATCTTGGTCATCTTGGCGATAGCGCGTCCGTGAGGTACAACGGAAACCTGTTTCAGAAATCTGCATTTCACCTGCGACCCAGTCAATCGTTTCACTCCAAAGCGCAGTGCTTTGCATCAGTGGATGTTCATGACCTTGACCAATCACCAAACGGTTGTTTTCAATATCTTTATGTAGAACGAACCATGCGCCTTCAGCTACACCTTTCAAACCACCAATACCAATACCACCGCGTTGACCGAGCGTATAGTACATTAAGCCGTGATGTTCACCAACCTCTTTGCCATCATCTAAGACGATTTTTCCAGCTTGTGCAGGTAAGTATTGTTTTAAGAAGTCATTAAAACGACGTTCACCAATAAAACAGATGCCTGTTGAGTCTTTTTTCTTCGCTGTGACTAAGTCATATTGTTCCGCAATTTTACGCACTTCAGGCTTTTCAATTTCACCGACAGGGAACAACGTCTTATTAATTTCACGGCCATGCACAGCATGTAAGAAATAGGTCTGGTCTTTGTTTTTATCTAAACCACGCAGTAAAGGTGCGTATTCCTCACCTTTAGAGTTGGTCATAGTTTCGCCGCGACGCGCATAGTGACCAGTCGCAATAAAGTCTGCACCCAGTTGCATAGCATGATCTAAGAACGCACGGAATTTGATTTCTTTATTACATAAAATATCTGGGTTTGGAGTACGGCCCGCAGCATACTCCGCTAAGAAATGCTCAAATACACGATCCCAATATTCCATAGCAAAGTTAGCGGTGTGTAGCTTAATCCCTAGTTTGTCACAGACGGCTTGAGCATCGGCTAAGTCTTCCATAGCCGTGCAGTATTCCGTACCGTCGTCTTCTTCCCAGTTCTTCATGAAAAGACCTTCAACTTGATAACCTTGTTGAAGAAGAAGAGCAGCAGAAACAGATGAATCTACACCACCCGACATACCGACGATGACACGTTGTTGCATAGGACTAGGCATCCAAACTTGAAATAAGGGGAGTATTTTGGTGCTCATAAACGAGCGATAAAGGATATTTTTGACCCGCGAGTGCGTCTTGAACCGCTTTAATCACCAATGGGCTACGTGCACGAGCCGTTTCGAGTAGTTCATCCAAAGTCATCCATACTGCACCCACGATACCCGTATCGAGTTCAGCGGTTGGACTGTGATGAAGTGACTGCGCTAAAAAGCAGAAACGATAATACGTGCGGTCTGGAAACATGGGTGGTGTATAGGTATAAATGCCCAATAACGCATCTATAGACACTTCATGTCCAGTTTCTTCCATAGTTTCACGAATGGCAGCTTCGATGAGTGTTTCACCTGATTCAACATGGCCTGCAGGCTGGTTAAATACAGTGTGTGTCACACCCGCAGTATGCTCTTCTACAAATAGAAATTTTCCGTCTTTTTCAACAACAGTTGCGACGGTGACGTGAGCTGTCCAAGCGGTCATGTAAAAGCACCATGGGGTAAAAGGAGTATTCTACAAAATTTAGCAGTGCGTGGCTATGGAGATTTGCTTTGGTTTGAGAAGTGTTGGGAAGTGGTTAAGAAAATAAAAAAATGACAAAAGGGCGCTTGTAAGGTAACACCACATAGACATTATGCAGCATCGACAAAATATTATGAGGCAGAATGCAAGCCAAGCGAGTGCTGAAACTGGGTTGGATTAGGGGAAATTTATCGTTTAAATATTTGTCTAACCCAATTTTCCAATTAACTCCACCAATATCTAAGTATATGAAAGAAAATAGGTGCAGAAAAGCAAATAGAATCAATGCGGTCTAGCATTCCGCCATGGCCATGAATGAGTTGCCCCCAATCCTTAACACCACGATCACGTTTAATCGCAGACATAACGAGACCGCCAAAAAAGCCAAAGATACAAACAACTAATCCAATACAAGCAGCTTGAACATAGCTAAACGGCGTTAACCAAGCCATTGCAGTTCCTAAAGCTGTGGCTAAGAAAATACCACCGAGTAGGCCTTCGACTGTTTTTGATGGGGATAAAACTGGTGCAACTTTGTGCTTGCCAATTAATTTTCCACACACATACTGCAACACGTCAGAGGCTTGAACCACCATAATTAACCAAATGGCTAGCCAAATCGGTTCACCTTTAAACTCTGGGAGTTTCAAATTCAACAATGCTGGAACATGTGAAATACAGAATACGCTGACCATGAGCCCCCATTGAATTTTTGAACTACGTTCTAGAAAATGGGTGGTGTCTTCTTGTTTTAAGCTGGCAATAGGAATTAATAAAAATACATAGAGTGGAATAAAGATTGAATACAGCCCATACCAGTCGGTATAAATCAAATAATATTGATAGGGAATAACAAAATAGAATGCAATTAGTAATGGAAAATAATCGCCCCGTCTGGTCGGCAGTAAGCTAATGAACTCACGTAGGGCAAACAAAGAGATAATTCCAAATAATACAATAAATGCGGTTTTTCCCAGTAAAACTGCAGCAGCAATCACGATGAGCATGACCCACCATGCATTGATTCGTGCATTTAAGTTATCGATAACTGGTGAAGATTGAGAGCTTACTTTTTGTTTGAGAATAAAACCAACAGTTGAAGCAAAAACTAAAATGCCTGCAAAAATAGCAAATAGGACATAGGTTTTATTAAGGTTGTCTAACATCATTGATTTTCAACCTCTTTTAATTTTAATAATTGTTTTTGCGCATAATCTATAAAGATGTCCTTATGCATGTCTAAATGTTGTTCTAAAGGGCAACCAAAACAAACTGTAGAAAGTAACGGTAGAGGGATAAATGCACCTTTGGGCATAACTCGTCTTAAATTTGAAATCCAAACGGGAACAATTTCAATGTCTGGAAACTGCTTGTGTAAATTGTACAAACCGCTTTTGAATGGTAGTAATTCAATATCATCATTCAGATTTCGAGTCCCTTCAGGAAAAAAGATAATCGAGTAACCTTGTTCAAGTGCATCTTTAACGGGTTGTAATGGATCAGTATGATCATCTCGGTTGCGTTGAATCGTTATACCATTGAAGGTATCTCTAATAAGGAATTGGCGAAAGCCATCTTTCAGCCAATAATCAGAAGCAGCCACTGGCTTGGTTTTCCGTCGCATGATTGTCGGCAAAGATGACCACAGCAGTATAAAGTCGATATGGCTATTGTGGTTGGCGTAATAAATCCGCTGTTTGGGCACAGGCTGACAACCGATCCATAAACTACGTGTACCCGTTAGCAGACGCGCTCCACGCCGTGTAAAAAATGCAATTAAACGGGCAATAGAATGAGTCGCAAAATGACTTTGAGTTTGCTCTAAAGCTGTTTTTTTCTCGTTTTGAAGCGGAGTTTTATTCATTGCATAAACCAATTTTATCAACAATTTCAATGGACTTTTAGCCAGTAGAAAGAGGTTTATTGTGTCAATAATTTATAAATTAGAATCATTAGAACTATATATTGTATAAACAATACAGTTATTTGCAGTTTAAACAAACGGAAACAGCCTGCAAAGCGCAAAGACCAATCTCGGCCCACTTTCGATTTTGGTATGAGCTTAAATTGCAGTAATGATTGATCAAACTGTTGCGTTAAGTCTTCGATGGCCACTGTATCAGATTGTTGCGCAATCACTTCAATGAGTTCAGCATCAAATTTCAACCTGAGTGCTAGGTAATGCTGTATCGCCATCAAACCGAAACATAAAAAAATTAATATCCAAAACTCAAGAGATTGCCAGCTTTTAAGTAGTATAGCCAAAATGGTTAAGACAAACGCGACATAGCCTGAAAATAACAAACCATACGTTGTAGATAAAAGTTTTGCCGCCACATAAAAGTGCATTTTCATGGGGCTGATCCTTTGAGTTTTAACTGATAAGTATTGAGATTTTTGATTTGTACCTCGTTCAGTCTAACCCATGGTCTAGCGGATTGAACTATTTGAATGGCCTCATTTACCTGTGTTGCAAGCTGCTTTTGCATAAGCCAAGCGCAGAGAATAGCACTACTTCTGGAATAACCCAGCGCACAGTAAATTAATACATGCTGTTGTGTGCTCTGGCTTGAAGCTGCTGCCATTAATTGGTTGAACACTTCAACCGCACGTTGAAGTTGGTCGGCCTGTAAAGGAATTAAGTCTAAACTTGAGTATTGAAAATATGAATTTTTTGAATTCACTGGCAACTCTGCAACACAATCAAAAACGGCCTGATATTTTTGTATTGTAGAACGTGTTGGGATGCGCCCTAAAAAAATGGTTGTGTTTTCAATTTTTAAAATTTGGGAGTCTTTGGGATGTTTCTTTGTCCAGATTCGACTGTTCAACCACGCAAAGATTAGGTAAGGGGCAAATAATATTGTAGCGGCAATGCTCAAACTTCCATCTGCTTGCTTTTGGAAGAAATGAGGGCGAACTAAATAGTAGCTTAAAGCAACGCCAAATAGACTGATTGCTGGATAAAGTAACCATAATCCCCAAGGTTGGAACAGATAGGCCAAGATTAGGAAAAGTAATGCGGCGCATAGGTAATAACTTCCTAACTTTAAATGCTTCGGCGTTAAAGTCTGCAAACCATCTTTTTTAAAGGGTGATTTTGCCGTAATTGGAAATAACTACAAACATAATGCACCTGCCAATAAACCTGTTGGAATATCGATAAAATGATGTTGCCATGTGGTGAGTACCGATATGCCAATTAAAAATGACCAAAGGTCGACAAAGTATCTCCACTGACCTGAGCTATGTCTGCGGAAGAAGTCCCAAAGGATGACCAATAAAACGATATGGAGAGAAGGTGCTTGGTTAAAAGGTTTATCAAAACCCATCAAAACATCAAACCATAGGCCAAAAAAGCCATCTAAAGGTGGTCGTTCAAAACTAAATTTGAGTGGAAAAAGAAGAAAGCAACTGATTGAAATGAGCTGTGTGCTAAATAGCCGAAGTGCATGCTGTTTCAGCTCAAATTTATTCCAACATAACAGCAAAGATAGACCGTAAAAAAGATCAATGGACCAATATGGCACGATGCTCCATGACCAAAGCGGGATGTGTTTTTCCCAGTCATAGACAATACTCGGCACATTGGGCAGTTGCGATGCATAGTGATTTGCAAATCCATAAGTGAGAAAGAAAAACGGTGCAAGGAAAATCAAACACAGGATTCCCCATTTCCAAGTGCCTGTTTCTTTTTTCAGTATTTGCATAAAACGTCCACAGATTATTATTTTAAAGTTTTACATGGATGACATGATCCAAAGACTGATCATGTCATCCTGTGATTTTAAAGCTTTTGGGCAACGGACACGGTAAATATTCCAAACTCATCGATACATTGATCCACTTTTTTAAAGCCTGCTGCTTCAACGAGGGCATCCATTTCAGCCTGAGAACGTAAACGCATGACCCATGCATCACCTTCACGATGTGAGGTTAGGGCGCGTGCAATAAATTCTTGCTGAGGATGCCAAATTTGACCTGTATAAATTAAATAACCATCTTTGAGGATGGCTTTGTTTAAGCCTTCCAGTGATTGTCTCAGCAGGTCATTATCACTAAACAATTCATATAAGCCAGAAACCACAGCCAACGTCGGTTTTGGTTTGACTGAGGCGAGTGATTGCGTATCAAAAGCATCTGCTTGTACAAATTCAGCGACATCACTTAAGCCTCGTTCTGCAATCATTTGTTGCCCAGCTTGGACATTAATATCACTATAATCGCGCAATAAAATCGAGTCTGGGCGTTTCGGAAGTTGTGTAACCGCATCTAAAATATAACGACCGTGTCCTGAAGCAATATCCATAATTCTGAGTGGTTTACGTTTTTTGATAAGAATGTCAGCGTATTTCTGCACCAGATGTTCAATGTTCTGTTTACGGACACGAATACCACGCCAACCAATCGCATTGAGATATTGTCGGTCAATGATTTTACCGATTGGGTTGCTACTTTCAGTTTGATTGCGATAAACGAAGTCTAAAGTGCTACCTGAGTCATAGCCTGTATCTTCGCCAATTTTTAAGCCTTTAGACAATTGGCTACCGATTTTCAAATTCTTTTTGGTGATTTCCCAAAATGCATTCTTCATGGATTTCACAGGCAATGGAGAACTTAAGTTTTCAGCAATGGCACAACTTGAACCAATTTTATCTGCATTTAAAAGATCAGGGGCTTGATATTCCACAGCAAAACATTGCTGAATAAAACGACGGATTTTTTCAGTCGCTATATGACGGTCTTTTTCACCCAAAGTATCGTGAAAGAAGCCATCTAATATATGAAATTCTTTTTTGGGATGCGGTAGTTTTTGATAAAACTGTTGCTGCGGTTTTTGGAAGACCACAAAATCTGAGCCTGAACATAAAACTTGTGTTGGAACAAAGATATTTTGTGCATCCGCGACAATACGCTTTGATGCATCATACAGCCCCAATAACATTCTCACTGAAATGGCTTTGGCAATTTTAGGGTCGGTATCATAACTCTGCGCGCGTTGTTTATCATGCGTGAGCATATTGGCTTTGACATAACTTTGTATAAAGAAATTACCACGCAACTTTGCCATAACTCTTAAGCTTGGTTCAGCAAAGGGTACATATAATTTAATATCAAAAGCAGGAGAGGCTAAGCAGAGTGCACGAATTCTAGGCGCATAATCATGCACCCAAGTTGCAGCTAAAACAGCACCAACACTTTGAGCGACTACGGCAATATTTTCCGCAGAAATGGCATATTGTTGTTCAATATGTTGTACGAAAGCTTGAATGTCTTTGACACATGTAGAAAAGCTTGGCGCATCACCACGTTCACCGGGCGAATGACCATGGCCGCGTGCATCCCATGCAAAGAAATCGAAATCTGGTAAATTAAGTTCGTTAACTAAATGCGCCATACGCCCCGAGTGTTCATGGCCACGGTGAAAGAGAATAATGGCTTTTTTTGTTGTAGATGGTGTAGCCGTTGCCCAGTGTTGGTAAAACAGTTCGGTCCCATCATGACTGGTAAAGGTGTGTTGACTATTGTTATACATCGATATTTACCCTAAATAATAATATTACGGAATTGTCTTTAAACTATTTTTAATTCGGTTAAATATGGTGAGCAGAAGCAGTAGAGCAATGAGAATAAGAATGCCATTACAAATTCTACCGAGAAGTTGTAAATTTGTACTGACGTATGGAAATATCACAATAATAATAGCAATTAAACTGAGCCAAAAAGCGCGATCACTTTTACCCATTGGGCCATCGTAACGTCGTTCTTGGCCAATAAGTGGCGCCATTACACCTGTATATTCGCTGAGCAGGGCAAGAAAAACGACAAGCAATAATAGTTTTGCATTAATAAAACCAAAGGCAATAAAACAAAGATAGAGTGCAGTATCGGAAATAATGTCACACAATTCATTATAATAAGCGCCCAAGTTGGACTGCTGTTTAAACTCACGTGCTAACATGCCATCAATTGCATTGAAGGCCATACGAATGAGCATCCACAGTGGAAATAACAACAATAACCATGAAATAGGATGAGTTAGATAATAGCAATATAAGAAATAGCCTAAGCAAATTGAAATAAACATCGCCAATAAAGTGACTTGATTTGCTGTAATTCCAGATTTATATAACAGTTGTACAAAAGGTCGTAATAGATTTTGAAATGCTGGTTTTAATTGATAGATAGATGGCATCGTTTTAATAATTAATAATAGTTGTTGAAATTCTAGTCAGATTGCACAAGGTTTATCAAGTTCTATTAAGAGGCTAAAAATTAAATGATTTCCTTGTATGAGTTTTCGGTGTTTATATTCACAGCATCGTCAGGCAATATGATATGCGAACAAAAAAGCTCAAAGGCTTTGCAGCAGATTCTAAGAACATTATTGTATCTGTCAAATGCGGGGGAAATACCCCCAATGATTATGACTCTAAATAATGCCCCGATACTTTGACATAGTTTTGTGCTGAATACGGTAAAAATGCCAACTCTTTTTCTGTCAGAGGTCGAACTTTTTTGGCAGGACTACCGACATATAAGTAGCCACTTTCCAACACTTTCCCTGGTGGAACCAGTGTTCCTGCACCAATCATAACATCGTCAGGAATGATGACATCGTCCAAAACAATGCTATTGATACCAATCAAAACACGGTTGCCGATGGTACAGCCATGTAAGGTGACATGGTGACCAATGGTAACATCTTCACCAATGATTAAAGGCGAGCCATTTGGTTTATCTGCTTTTTTATGACTAACATGCAGCATTGCATGGTCTTGTACATTCGAGTTTTTACCAATCCAAATATGATTTACATCACCACGAATCACAGCAAAAGGCCACACAGAAACATTTTCAGCCAAGATGACATCACCAATCACTACCGACATTTCATCGATATAGCAGTTGTTGCCAAGCTGTGGAGTGCTGTTCAAATAAGGGCGAATATTTTTAGCCATTTTGGTGTTCTGCCTTTGCGTAGGTGCCCATTATAAAATAAAAAAGCACCCAGACCGAGGTGTGGATGCTTTAACTTAAGTCTAAATGTTGCTTAGAATAAGTTTGAGAAGAATTGTTTGATGTGGTCAAGCATACGTGCAAAGAAACCTGCTTCTTCAACATCTTTTAGCGCCACAAGTGGTTTTTCAGCAATTACTTTACCATCAAGGCTTGCTACATATTTACCAACCACTTGACCTTTTTTCAACGGTGCAGTCAGTTTCGGTTGAACCACCAGTTGTGTTTTGATTGCGTTGGCTTGACCTTTAGGCATAGTCACGTTAAAGGTTTCAGCTAAACCAATTTGTACGTCACTTTCTTTACCAAACCACACTTTTGATTTTGCTAAAACTTGGTTCGCAGCTTGAACATTTTTAGTTTCAAAGTTTGCATACCCCCACGCTAAAATTTCACGTGTTTGCGTTGCGCGTTCTTGCATGCTTGGCGCACCAAAAATCACAGAAATCAAACGCATTGGGCCACGTTTAGCCGAAGTTGTTAAGCAATAACCCGCTTCGTCAGTATGACCAGTTTTTAAACCATCGACACTTGGGTCAGTATAAAGCAGGGCATTACGGTTGCCTTGTTTGATACCGTTAAAAGTAAATTCTTTTTCAGAATAAATCGGATAATATTTTGAACTGTCGTGAATGATGTGCTGTGCAAGCGTTGCCATGTCTTTAGCAGTGGAGTAGTGACCTTCAGCAGGCATACCTGTTGAGTTCATGAAGCTGGTATTGGTCATGCCAATACGTTTTGCTTCAGTGTTCATCATGTGAACGAAAGTACCTTCGTTCCCAGCAATGTGCTCAGCCATAGCTTTAGATGCATCATTACCCGATTGAATGATAATGCCGCGTAACATCTCTAATGCAGTCGCAGTACCATTTAATGGCACATACATACATGATTCTGAACTACTACCACGACACCAAGCAGACTCGTTCATCCGAACTTTTTCATCTTCGGTTAGCTCACCCGCCAACAACTTTTGCTCAATAATGAAACTTGTCATCATTTTTGTCATTGATGCTGGTGCTAATTTTTCATTTTCATTTTTAGATGCGAGGATTTGCCCAGTCTCATAATCCATCAGCACATATGATTTATTATTTAGTTCTGGTGGTGAAGATAAGACAGTTGCTGCAAATGAAATGCTTGGTACGAGTAATGCCGCAGCAAGGGCGCTTTTTTGAATCATTCTAAGGGGTTCCGATTTCTTTAGTATAAGCACGAGAGCTTTGCATTTTAGGACAAAGTTCTGCCGACTTCTACGGGAGAAATCGGCTTATTTCAAAGATATTGTAACCAATTGGTATTATTTGCTGTAAGTGCTCAATTCTTTACAAATTTCTTGGTTTTTCGCTTTGCCTGCTTTTTTCGCATCGGCTTGAGCTTCGGCTAAAATAGGCTTAAATTTTTTCTCTTTGCTAAGACTTTTAAGGTATTCAGTCGGGTTTTTCTGTTGCGGTAAATACTCTTTGGCCAAAGTATTGTAGCCATTTTCAAACTGACTCTGGTCTGAAACGAGACTTGGACAAACTTCTGATAGGACATAAATTGCAGCCAACTCTTGCTGCGTCACTTGTTGCAGTGGAGTCACTTCAATATTTTCGTCTTTATTGGCTGCATGAGCCGAACCGATGGCAATCAAAGAAGAACCACAAACTGCCAAAATCACTTTTTTCATTACATTCAAATTCATTCTAAACCCTAAGTGCATACATGTTGTTGCCATAATAGGATGAGCTTAAACAAATTTTAAGTAAATGTAAGCGCAAAAATGTATAGAAGCTGTTGAAGTCGCTTCATTGTTTTTACATTTTTCCGTCCAATAAAAAAAGGATGAATAACCCCATTATTCATCCTTTTTTGCGATATAGATGTAGAACTTGAATTAACCTTCAAAGTTTACAACGTCATCACATACTGACTTTTGTTCTGCTTTGTCAGTACCCTTTGCATCTGTACGAGCTTCTTTCAGAATCGACTGGTATTCGCTGTCTGACTGTAATTTTGCATAGGTCATCGACTTATCTGAGTAGTCTTGTAAATAGGTTTGAATTAAAGTTTGAATGTTGCTTTCAATTTTAGGGCCTTGACCCACCAAAGCAGGGCAAAATTCGGTCATGACTTGCGCTGCTGCAATATCTTCTTTCACGATGGTGTTGGCTTCTTCTGTGCTTAATCCCTCTAGTGCAAAAGCAGATTGAGAAATCATGATAGCCATGCCTAATCCGAAGAAATTACGTAATGTTAAGCTTTTAATCATTTCTAAAATCACATATTTATGGTGGATGCGGAGACTCAATATATATATTTTCAGTTAGAATTCAATGAAAAGTTCTGACCAGTCATTTTTTAATAAAGTTTTTTGTTTTGGACCTTTTAATCGCCGATGATCATCCTAACGACTTCTAATCTTCTGTTTTGGCGGTCTTTAGGATGAGCTGCTTGTTGGTGCAGGAATCATATTTAGGGATAAAAAATACTGACGATAGGTAAGCAGTGAATCCACAATAGCCCTTAGATGAGAGCTACTGAGTCTTGAGTTTGATAGTCACCATGTTCAAGATTGGAGAGCTAAAAAGCACTATAAGCTTCGAATAGCCGTAATCTCATCTTGTGTCATGTCGAGTGACTCTAAGAATTTTTGATGCCACTTAATCATATCTTCTTTTGATAAACCTGCTGCGATCATAATCTCTACCCATTTGGCTTTATTCACGAACTTTTCCTTTAATAAAATGGACTTTTTCAATAACTCAATGATAGCTTTTTGATGAGCTCTTAAGTTATTGATCTCTTGTTCCAATGCACGAAAATGATTTTCCAAGATCTGCCCTTGGGATATGCTAAGTGGTTCTAAAAGCAAACGAATATCTGAAATGGATAGTCTGTAAGAACGGTAGGAGATGATGCTTTTAAGACGCTCACTTTCACCGTACCACCGGTATCCATTTTCAGCGATTAAGCTTGGTTTTAATAAACCCTGTTTCTCATAACAGAGAATAGTCGTTCTGGATAACCCGAGTTTTTTCGCTAAGCGAGATACAGTAAGCATAGTTTCCATCATTCGTTCATTGTTCCATTAAGTTAAACCCTTTACTTATAGACGGGTCAATCAGGTAAATTCAAAAATATCGCAAATTAAATTGATGCGAACAGAACATTTGTCATGGCTTATTTTACAGCTGTCTTTACGAGTAGCGAGCGACAACATGAGCTTAGCTGTTTAACGCAACTCAGCTTGGTTTCATGGTCAATATACGATTTATAAAGCGAATAAAAAGTCTATAGATGTTGTGGTGTTGAAAGCCATAAACAGCCTTTATGGGCGAGGTCTTTGAAATTTAAGATTGATTTCAGTTGTGAGCACTATTATTCAGCATAGACAAAAGAATAAGGTTTGGTGCGTATCATGACTGAGGAAAAAACACTGCATGAGGTGCTGAGCAAAGTACCTGAAGTCACTTTGCTGTTTTGGATTATTAAAATTGCGGCAACAACACTGGGTGAAACAGCGGGGGATGCCTTATCCATGTCGCTTAATCTGGGATATATCGTAAGTACGGGTATCTTCGCCGTTATTTTTGCAATATTCGTCGCAGCACAGATTAAGGCCAAAAAATATAATGCATTTTTTTATTGGTCTACAATTATTGCAACAACAACTCTAGGGACAACTATAGCGGACTATGTTGATCGTACCTTAGGACTGGGCTATTTAGGTGGCAGTCTAATCTTATTTGGTTTACTTATTTTATCTTTATTGGCATGGTACTACAGCAGCGGGTCAATTGCGGTACAAAGTATTCAATCTTCTAAAAGTGAAGCGTTTTATTGGCTGACCATCATGTTTTCCCAAACATTGGGCACAGCGCTAGGGGATTGGACAGCAGATACGCAAGGGCTGGGCTATACCAGTGCAGCACTTATCTTTGGCGGTTTACTTTTATTGCTGACGATGCTTTATATGTGGACCAAAATCTCTAGAACTTTCTTATTTTGGGCTGCATTTGTACTCACGCGTCCATTAGGTGCCGTATTGGGGGATTTCCTAGATAAGCCCATTAGTCACGGAGGGTTGGATCTGAGTCGATTTGGCGCATCCTTTGTTCTATGTGCTTTTATCGTTTTTTGTTTGGTGGCTTTTAAACCCAAAGCAGCAGCGATTGCTCACTAAATAAGATATCAGGTTGAACATCTGCTCAATGGAAGATGATCAATACAAAAATCGCTATTATTCATTGTGTTTCTTAGTGCAGAACATTTTTAAATTTTATGATCTGAATAGAGAGGGCTTTCATTTGAGGGCTATTTCAAGTTTTAGTCATAGATGTGTCATTTTATAGCTAGAAACTTGAACCTTATTCACCCTCAGATATTTTGTACTGCCGTTTAATGTTTTGCGTTTTCACTCCCCAAATGGATGAGGCCGTTCTACTTTGGTGATGCTTAAAACTTTTTATGCTATCAAACACTTCCCGCACCTCCCAGATAAAAGGGTCGAGGCTTTGCTTGACCTCAAAAGAAATGCAACCTTCTTCTTGATGAGTTAATTCAATATGTGCTGGAAGGAGTTCTATCACCATACGGACTTCTTCTTTAGACACACAGATTAACAGGCCATTGAGTTTAACCATAGGACTCCTTATTGATCTCCGACATTGTTAGCGTTGGTTTGTTTAGCCGAATTCATCTCATGTCTGACGCGACTAATCTGGTCATATATGACTTTGCGCATTCGGTTTATCGCACCCAGTGGTTTATGTTCAGCTAATGCATGCCATGGTGTAAAGGATAGATTTTCACAAAACTTATTTTGCTCAGGGGTATCAAAAACTTGCTGAGGAATACGAATTGTAGCCACCTTATAGAAAGGAGCTTGGTCTTCTTTCCATTCCGTCATCGAGTCTTCAACAGACATTGAGCTGGATGTCCGATGTTGTACTAAAAACTCCATGCAAGCATCACGATCTTGTAAGGTCGTTCGAAGTGCCGCTCTTAAAAAGTCCTTTTGAGGAGTAGCTGGAATCGGGCTAACAACGCTTGAACATGCACGAGCAGAGTACTTTACTGCTTGACGATGCGTGCCGACTCCTAACTGATAGGGCACCATAGACCAGTATCTGGTTTGCAAAGGATTTGAAATTTTATTTCTAGTGCTCAAGGCAATCCAAGTTCCTTTGGCCCCTAATGCAAAAGGGACATGCAGTTTTTTTAGAAATCGATCGCTATTGATATCTTGCATAAATGATAGATAACGAGCGGGGTCATTTACAAAGAATACAGGGTGATTGATCATAACGAAATCTTGCGTAGACGCAGGTTCATCTAAAAGGTTTTTCTCTGGCACGGCTAAAAGTTTGATTGCCATGCCACGTGCATCTTTTTTTATATCCGCTTGTTTTGCATTACTCGATCCATTCGAAAAACGAATCCACGCTTGATAAGTTTTTCCCGGAATAAAAACACCATGGGCCATGTTTTGAGGCAATGTCTCATTTATCTTAAATTCTGCGCGTACGCAACCATGTGCTTTAGGATGCGCATCACGTAGCGCGATATCTGTGGAATATTGTTTTCGGATCGTCATTTCAATGATGTTCGCGATTTCCTTAGCGGTAGCGGCCTCATTCGGATAAAGACTTTCATTTAGACCATGATCTACATCTGGGTATATAAAATCTTTAGGAGAAGTCAAAATTACAGGTGGTGTATTCGCTTCTACGTTAGCGGTGATACCTGTGAGCAATATGGCTTGAAAAAGTAGACCTAAACGCATAGGTTTTGTGGAGTTAGGCATTGATTGTCTCCTTGCTCTAAAGCTGGATTTTTTAATTTTTAGCCTGATGATATGAACTTGTTTAGCCTTATTTAATACACAGAATCATGATTATATCTGTGGCATTTTTTTATTCCTGGCTACTGTCTAGAAAAATCTTAATGAGGGGCTACTCTGAGAGGTGATGAAAATTTGACATTGGTTTAAAATTTATTCGATGATGTTTATCTCCCCTAAAACTTATAATGATTATAAAAGAGAACGAGCATGAGCGAAAAAAATCAATGTCATGAATGTTTAGTCTGTGGGCAGAAACTCCTCATTAAAAACCTCATTCCTATGGAGGCAATACGAAAATCTATTACCGAAGAAATTTCACATGATTTTCCAGAATGGTCGCCTCAAAGTTATATATGCCAAGCAGACTTAACCAAATATCGAATTCAGTATGTTCATTCCCTGTTAAAGTCTGAAAAGGGGGAAGTGACTGATCTTGAATATGAGGTGATTAAAAGTTTGCAACAACATGAAGTGATCACCAAAAATGTTGAAAATCAGTTGGATCAAAATTGGACTTTAGGGGAAAGGCTGGCAGATAAAATTGCGACCTTTGGCGGTAGTTGGGCTTTTCTCATGTGCTTTGCGACTTTCCTAGCCATTTGGATTATTGTCAATACAGTGGTCATGGTTACGCACCCTGCCGATCCATATCCCTTTATTTTATTAAATTTAATTTTATCCTGTATTGCTGCGGTTCAAGCTCCTGTGATTATGATGAGCCAAAATAGACAGGAAGCCAAAGACAGATTGCGTTCGCAAAACGATTATAAAATTAATTTAAAGGCAGAGTTAGAAATTCAACACTTAAATGAAAAACTAGATCATCTGTTGATGCATCAGTGGAATAGGTTAGCCCAAATACAAGAAATACAACTGGATTTGTTATCCGAAATGAGTAAAAAACGCGAATAAATTGGCTTAATATCAAAACACTTAAAAGCACTTTCTGTAATAGAACGTATGCTTAGCTTCTTCTGTTTTTAGGCTCTCTCTTTTTTTGCACTCTGCTCATGCAAGATTAAAGTACTCACCCAGATCAATGATTTCATCTTTTCAGATTGCCTGATCTCAATGTATAGTCTTTCTGCATCGAGGACTCTATAGCTTTTCTTTTAGCTTTAACGATTTAGTTTTTTTTAAGCTACCCGTAAATCTACCTGTTTTAATTGCAGATTAAAAAGACGAAGACGAGTGCAAAATAGATGTATAAGGCTTTTACCGACTCATATAGATTTAAGAAGATCCATCAGTGAATATTTTAATAGCCAATGACGATGGTGTTTTTGCACCAGGTATTCAAGCGCTCGCACATGCTTTACGTCCATTAGGTCGCGTGGTGATTGTAGCACCTGAAAGTGAACGCAGTGGTTTTTCCAGTGCTTTGACTTTAGATCGCCCCTTACGTCCAATCGAAATTGCACCCGACATGTGGGCAGTCAATGGCACACCCGCGGACTGCGTCTATTTGTCCATGAATGGCTTATTTGACTTTGAGTTTGATCTGGTTGTGAGTGGCATCAATAGCGGGGCAAACTTGGGTGATGATGTACTCTACTCAGGTACAGTTGGAGCAGCATTTGAAGGGCGTCTAATGAAACAGCCAGCCATTGCGGTATCACTTGCGGGCCCTGAAGTGCGTTCGTACAATCGTCCAGAAGATTATCATCATGCTGCACAGTGGGTGCATGACTTTGTGAAACAAGGTTTGCCAGCACTGCCACCACGCCATATTTTAAATATTAATATTCCAGATGTCGCTGAGTTACAGGGCGCTAAAATTACTTATCAAGGACGTCGTCGTCAGTCTAAGCCGATTACCAGTCATGTTGACCCACGTGGTCGTCAAGTGTACTGGATTGGGCTTGCAGGTGAAGCTGTGGCAGAACCGAAAAGAGGCTATGATGAGGTGGAGTCAGACTTTTTCGCCGTGGCGAATGGTTTTGTCAGTATTACGCCTATTCAGATGGATGCAACCAACTATGAAGTTTTGCATGCATTACAAGGACAAATAAGTGCTTAAAAGGCACTACAGCTGAGCAATACAAGGAATGTATTCAGCTGTTTGTTATAACTTTGTGAAAATACGCGCAGAGATACTATTTTCACATACTTTTTTGCTAATCTTAGCGCAAATTAAACTGATTATTTTTTGTATTTTTAGAGAGTAAGATAAATGTCTGTGTTGTCTCAAATTCGTTTCATTGCAATTCCTACAGCACTACTGAAAACTGTCGTGTTATCCACAGCTGTAGTTTCAACTGTTATTTTGAGTGGTTGTGCTTCTAAACCACAGGTTAACAATGCAACACGTTTTGCGAAAGCACCAGACTATTATACAGTTCGTTCAGGCGACACGCTGAGCGGTATTGCAACTCGTTATGGGCTGAGTTATACCTCTGTTGCAGACATGAATGATATTGCTGCGCCGTATCGTATTTATGTGGGGCAGTCATTACGTTTAAAAGGCTCTGGTAGCCCACGAACAACTACGACGCAACCTATTACACAAACGGCTCCAATTCAACGTCAAAATATTGGTCTCCCGAGTCAAAATACGACCACCACAACTACAACAACTCCTGCTAAAGTACCGACCGCACCTGTTGCGAGCTCGAAAAGTTCAACTTTACGCTGGGTAAAACCAAGTATTGGCGCTGTTTTGCAAGGTTATAATTTAGCAAATAATGTAAAAGGTATTCGCTATGCTGGTAACCAAGGTGATCCAATTTATGCAGCAGCAGATGGCCAAGTGGTGTATGCAGCAGACGGATTGAAAGAATATGGAAACTTAATTTTGATTAAGCATATTGATGGTTATATCACAGCATATGCACACAACAGTGCAATGAATGTGAAGAGCGGTCAAAATGTGACGGCAGGGCAGAAAATTGCAGAAATGGGCTCCACAGGTGCAACACGCACCATGTTAGAGTTCCAAGTACGCTTAGATGGCAAGCCAATCAATCCGACTATAGTTTTACCATTAAATTAAAAAATCTGGATGCAACGCAAAAAATTCACCGTATAATACAATGAGTTGTTTTTATCAAATAGATGAAAACTTCTCATGAATCCAGAGAGAATTTTATGTTAGATCAACTACGGGCAATGGGTGTTTTTGCTTGTGTTGTCGAAAAGAGTTCATTTAGTGGTGCCGCGCGTGAGTTAGGCATCACTACAAGTGCTGTGAGTCAGCAAATTCGTTCTTTAGAGCAAGAGATGGAAGTTGTTCTTTTACATCGCTCAACAAGAAAGTTGAATTTAACTGAAGCAGGCCAGGCTTTTTTCCACAGCTGTCAAGAAATGCTCGCCGCTGCTGAACGTGGCAAAATACGTATCAATGAATTGCGCGATGATCTCGTGGGTGAGTTGCGAATAGCCACTACACCAGAGTTAGGTGCCAATCATGTGATTCCTGCTTTGTCGCATTGGATGTCTGCACATCGTGGATTATCTATTCATATTGAAGCAGATAATCATTATGTGGATTTGATGAATGGGCGAATTGATATTGCCCTCAGAATGAGCCCAACAGTTGATGATCAAAGTGTACATGTCGTGCCACTGGCGCGTGTGGAACAGATTTTGGTTGCTTCACCGAGCTATTTGAATCAGTCTGCACCAATTTCACGACCTGAAGATTTGAAAAATCATGATCTTATTCCGATCACGATTATGAAGAACAATCATGATTTTGATTTTAAAAATGTGGTGACAGGTGATGCGGTTAAACTTGAGATGAAATCAAGAGTAGCCAGTAATAATATTTTAGTGACAAAGACTTTATGCCAACATGGGCATGGGGTTGCACGTATTTTATATTTGGATGTGCAAAAAGAATTGGTTAACGGTTCTTTAGTGGAAGTTCTTCCAGAGTGGAAGCTCCCTAACTTTACGCTATATGCCATCATTTCAAAGCATGAACAACAGCCGATGAAGATCCATCGTTGTTTGGATGCATTGAAACAATACTTTTGCCAACTACCCGGCGGTCGTATTTACCAAGAAGCAAGCTAATTCGATAGAGATTGTAACTGAAGATCAGTCAACCCATACACATGCTTATAAATTTTAAATGACATAACTACATAATTTGAGTTAAGCGGTTCACATGGAACCGCTTAACATGGAGAGCAGTAGAGAAAGGCCAAAGCACTTGCGTCTGTTGCTCTTTATTTTTTCCTTCAAAAAAAGCAATACTTTTATTTCAAGCTCAAGCTATCGAAGCCTATTCAGCCTGATCTTGTGTTAATTCTAAAGCACGTTGGTAAGCAATTTTCTTTTTGATGCCGGTCAAATCAGCCGCTAACTGTGATGCAGCTTTCACTGACAAATCTTGTAAGAGACGCGTTAAAAGCTGGTCGAGTTTTTCTTGTGCCATATCTTTTTCAGTGGTCGCGCCACCAACAACCAATACAATCTCACCTTTTTGTTGATGATGATCGTTTGCAATAAATTCAACCAACTCACCTAATGTCATCTTTTTGATGGTTTCAAAGGTTTTGGTAATTTCACGGGCAAAACCGACAGGGCGGTCAGCACCAAAGACTTTAGCCATGTCACTGACACTGTCTAAAATACGATGTGGTGCTTCATAAAAAATAAGGGTTTGCGTTTCGTCTTTGAGCTTTTCCAAACTTGCCAGTCGTTGGGTTTGTTTAGAAGACAAAAAACCTTCAAAGCTGAAACGATCACTTGGTAAGCCCACTGAGCTTAAAGCTGCAATGGCAGCACATGCGCCCGGTACAGGGATTACACGGATATTATGCTCTTGTGCCGCACGAACCAATTTAAAACCTGGATCACTGATAAGAGGCGTTCCTGCATCACTGATAAGCGCCATATCTTCACCTTTCAATAAACGCTGAATAAGAATGTCAATTTTGTTGCTTTCGTTATGATCGTGGCATGCAGTAAGTGGAGTTTGAATATTAAAGTGTTTCAGTAATTGTGCTGAAGTTCGTGTATCCTCAGCAGCAATGATTTTGACTGATTTTAGTACATCAATTGCGCGGTAAGTCATGTCATCTAAGTGCCCAATAGGGGTTGCGACTACAAATAACTGGGCACTCATGGGTTTTCTCCGCGTTGCAAAATAATAAAATGATGGGTGAGGTTGGATGCTGTGTCGCATTCAACCGATACCGCGATAAGCATTCTACCTGAATTGTCCGTCGTGGCGTGAGCTAGAATGTTGTCGGCGATGGATTTGCAGGAGTCGGGAAGACATTCGATTGAAATCTAAACGCCAAGAAGGCTTTAAAACGTAGAATGAAATGAATTGTTTGGTTCGAGAGACTCACAGCAGTGGTTTTAAACATCAAGACGTAAGATTTTTGATCGAAATTGAGTTTTTCGAAATGTGATGATTAAAAAAATAAAAAACGAAATGGGGGACGATAAAGAGATGAAGCTGGGACAATGGGCAGAGCAACAAGCTTTGACTGTGTTAGAAGAACAGGGTTATGTTCATATACAGTCCAATTATCACTCGCGCTTTGGTGAAATCGATCTGATTGTACATAAAGGGCAGGAATTGGTTTTTGTGGAGGTCAAAGCACGCTCAAAAACGCGTTTTGCGCAGGCTATTGAAACAATTTCCTATTCAAAACAACGCAAAATAGCAAAAACGGCCATGTTATTTTTACAAGATCATCCACATTTCCAGCAATATTATTGCCGCTTTGATGTGATTTGTTTTGATTTTTTTAAAGAAATTGCAAAAACCATACAGCAAGATTTTTCAAAATTCACTTATGATCAGCAATGGATAGAAAATGCTTTTACTTTTGATCAAGACTTTATTAATCTTTGAACAAAATCAAAGCTGAAATGCTGAATTAAAATAGTTTGAAAAGTTGAGGAGTCTTGCTGAGTGTTCAATCGTATTGCAATGACCGTATTATGCGTCGCAAGTTTATCTGGATGTGCAAGTTTCATTTCGGGTGGGACAGGAACAGCCGCTGTAGGAACAGAAAGCGGTGCACGTTCATTAGGGCAGGTCTTTATTGACTCTTCAATTGAGCGTACTGCAAAAATTAACTTATATAAATTGGACAGTCGTTTTAAACAGTCACGTGTCAATATCGAAAGTTTTCATGGCAATGTCCTCTTAACAGGACAAGTACCCGATCAGCATTTACGTCAGTTGGCTGAAGACAATGTACGGGCGATGTCGGATGTCAAAACCGTGCATAACTACATTACAGTTGGAAACCAAATTAGTTATAGCACCATCATGCAAGATACCTCAGTTACGGCAAATACACGTGGCTTGATCATGAAAGCTGCTGTTGTTTCAGATGCGAAAGTGCGTATTCACACCGAAGATGGCGTGTTATATGTGATGGGACGTTTAAATGGTGCTGAAATTACCGATTTAAACCAAGTGTTACAGCAAGTGGGGAATGTGACTAAAATTATCACACTGGTGGATAATATAGAGCAACAGTCGCAAACGACCAGTGCATTTGCATCACCAATGATTAATTCAACACCGACAGAGCAAACGCCTGTTGCGATAGACCCAGACCAAGTTGAGCCAAATAATGTTCAATAAGCTTCAGCCTTTTGTTCAAAGACTGAATCGTTCGGTAGAGTATGCAAGATTACTCTATCGTGACTTTCGTATTTATGATGTCGGTAGTTATGCCCTAAACCGCTTAACACCGCGTAAGGGTTATTCGGTCCAAGAGAATGTGGCCTATGGGTTACGTGCGCGACACCGTTTAGATTTGTTTCGTACACAAACACCGCGTGAACACCGGCCTCTGATTGTATTTGTGCATGGCGGTGCATGGATGCATGGCGATAAAAAAGATTATCGTTTTATTGGTGAAGCCTTTGCCAAAGAAGGCTTTGATGTGGCGGTGATTAACTATCACTTGGCGCCTGAGCATATTTTTCCTGCCTCTATTGATGATCTCAGCTTGGCTTTAAATTATCTCAATGTACATCAACTTAAATATCAAATTTCGACTGAAAAAGTGGTGTTGATGGGGCATTCAGCAGGCGCATTTAATGTGATGTCTGCGCTCTATCATCCGAAGCCATATGAAATACAATGTCGCAGTCAAATTACCGCTATTATTGGTTTGGCAGGGCCTTATCATTTTGACTACAAAGGCGATCCAATTTGTGCAGATGCTTTTGATCAGAACAGACCTTATCAAGAAGTGATGCCATATTATTTCGTTGAGTCGAATACGGTTAAACATTATCTATTGGTTGCGGAGAATGATGATGTCGTCGGGTTGAGCAATGCTGTTGATTTGGATCGTAGGTTGAAAGAAAAAGGTAACTACAGTCAACTTTGGACGGTGCCACGCATCGGTCATATTTCAATGATTGGTTCAGTATCGAGTTTGTTTAGTCGTTACTTCACGACCAAGCAAAAAATTATGCAGGCGCTAGAGGATGCGCTTAAGCACTAATTGGGTTTTAAAGTGTATTTGTTGTAGAGATGGTGAGTGAGCTTACAGCCACTCACGTGTATCATCTGCGACCGTTGTGCCTTCTGTCGCATGCATGATCATGGCATGTGCAATGCTGCCCTTGAACGGAATTTCAGGCAGTTGATCAAACTTAAAGAATTGGGCATCACTGATTTCTTCTTCTTGTAAGCAAAGTTCACCCGATGCGTATTCTGCTTTAAACGCAATCATTAAGTTACTTGGGAAAGGCCAAGGCTGACTCGCCAAGTATTGAACATTTTTAACTTGAATGCCGACTTCTTCCAAGGTTTCGCGGCGTACCGCTTCTTCTAAAGTTTCACCGACTTCAACAAAGCCTGCAATCAAACCATACATATTGGTACGGGTATTACGCGCATTTTTTGCCAACAAAATTTCATCTTCACCTCGTGTAATGACGGTGATGACACAGGGTTGTACCCGTGGATACTGATGATAACCGCAGGCAGGGCAGATCATGGCATATTCGCTGGCATGTGCTTCTGTGGCGTGGCCGCAATGACTACAAAATTTATGATTGCGACGCCATTCTAGCAGTTGAATAGCTCGGCTGGCCTGTTCGAATTGTTTGGTGCTCCAGAGTGGAAGCAACTGGCGAATTGGGATGAGTTCTAAGCCTTCAGGAATCGGCTCATTGTCTAGCAGGTCTCGGGCAATCACTTGATCACCCGAGTGAAAACTTAAATCACTTGCTAGCTTTTCTACACGAGGCAATTGAAAGTTATGGTCCACCAACAATTGCTGTTGGTGGAAAATATAAGCAAGTGAAAGTTCTGACATTAGGCAACAATCTTTAGTTTTTGGCTACTGTTCAATGCTACATCAAACATACTGTGTAATACAGGCTGTTTGTTTTTTAAGTTATCAATCAGCATATCTGCACTTGCGAGTGCATCAAGTACATGATTCACCTGAGCAGCAGTGAGCGCAGTTTCAGCCGTGATTTGTTGTTGCACAAAATCTGCTGAAATATTCAGGGCTGTTTGACCATTTTCTGCGCCTAAGAACAACATTGCGCCCGCAACTTCACGTAGTTGCGCAGGAGTATTCTCAAGAACAGTTAAATCTTGCTCTTGCTGATATTGCGCCAACGCTTGACTACTTAAGTCAATAGACGTTTTAGCCTCAGTCAATAAAGCAGCATGGGCTTCATCTAAACGGTCTAGTGAAATATTCATGTTGTTCACACGAAGCTGTAGGCGGCTTGAAGTATGGTGACGTTCTAGCACGCCAATCGAGTTCATTGCCGACAAGATCACGTTCATCAACTGCTGCGCAAAACCTTCATCTTTCAGCATATCTGCTTGACTAAGTGATGCTGCTTGACGGTTTAAGTCATTTTGCGCTTCATTTAAGTTCAATACTTTGAAGATGTTCGCCAAATCGACCAGTTTTGCTTGGAGCTCTTGGGTTTTCTCAGGCGTCATGTTTTGATAGTTGTACTCAATGTCATTACGGATTTGCGACATTTCGCTGGTCACCAAATCACTAATGGTATGCATCGTGTCGAAATCAGGACCATACAGATGACGACTGAAAACTTGCAACTGCGTATCTGTGAGCAGGTCGTCGCCAATATTGAGTTTGCCACGGATGTGTTGAGACACTTCGTCTTCTTGGCTGATACACAGGCTGAGAATGTTGGCAAGATCCGTGAGGCTGGCTTTGAAACGTTCAGGCGCAGTAAGGAACTGTGCAATGTTACGTTCGATGCTAATCAAAGTACGTAAACGTGGTTCATTAATGAGTAATTGTTCAATTTGATTGAGTGCAACATAGACCAAGTTCCAATACTGTTTACTCGGTGTTTGTTCTGCTAGACCTGCTAAATAAGTGCCCACCAATTTCATCGCTTGTAAATCAAGTTCGCTTTCTTCTTGTTTCAGCATTTGACTTAAAGACAGCTTGTACAGGCGATGAACATATTGAGATTTTTCAAGACTTGGTGCTTGAGGGAGGCTGAAATCTGGGGTGATGCAGTCTAGTAATGACTCGATGTGCTGACCTTCTTGTGTTAAAGGCTTTGCTAATGCAATTTCAAGACGGTTTAAGGTATCGAGTAAAAACTGTGGAATTTTCACTTCTCTTAAGCAAATGAACTCAATATAGCGCTTCAGCATGGTCGTGCCTTCGCTGAGTGCAATCACATCTTGCGTATTAATCTGTGCAGGATTCCCCATGATCTTGCGCATAAGCTCTGCCGAATATTCAGCAATTTTGGCCAAGCTCGACATATCAATCAAGGCAAGCACTTGAGCACATTGCTCAAATTGGTTTAATGCATCGTCAATTCCAAAAGGTAAAGTCTGATCTTCTGCTAAGGTGCTCACAGCTGATTCAACCAGCTTAATGGAGTTATCCACTTCATTTTTTATTATCAGCAGCGCCGTTGGATCAAAATGAATAGAGGTTTGGTAAGACATTGATCTGCACCTATCCTAGTGTTTTATCGTGTTTATATGCGGCCCAAAGAAGGCATAGCAACTTGTTCATCACTATAGCCTAACTGAAAAATCTTGTAATACAAAAGTTAACAAAAACTTTAGAATTTATTTGGCAAAAAGGCAGGGTGTGCCATGTTTTTCTTGGTATTGTTTGACCCAAGTCTCATGTGCTTCAAGTTCTTTGGCTGAAGGGTGAATTACCGCCAGTTCAATATCCAGTGCTTGACGCTGACTTTGCCCATTTTGTTGTTCACTATGTGACAAGGCATCCATATCAAAGGAAACCTGACCACCCGTCATGGCCAAGTAAACATCGGCTAGAATTTCAGCATCCAATAAAGCACCATGGAAGGTACGGTCACGCTGTGGAATTTCGTAACGGCGAACTAAGGCATCGAGTGAGTTTTTCTGCCCCGGATGCTTAGATTTGGCCATCGCGAGGGTATCCGTCACCGCACAAACTTCAGAAAGTGCAACAAATCCTGCACGCTTGAACTCCATGTCTAAGAAGTTCATATCGAAGCTTGCATTATGCGCAATGATTTCCGCACCTTTGAGATAGGCAAATAATGTGCCAGCAATCTCTTGATACAGCGGTTTATCTTTTAAAAAGTCATCAGAGATACCGTGGACATTTTCAGAGTCGCCCACAGGTTTTTTCGGGTTGATGTAGATATGAATAGAGCTGCCTGTGAGCTTCCTGTTCACCATTTCAATCGCACCAACTTCAATAATGCGATCGCCATCTTGATAATAGAAACCGGTGGTCTCTGTATCGAGAATGAGCTGTCGAGGTCCAAAGACCTCAACCTTACGTGGAGTAATCACAATTTGTGGATGTTGTTTGAGTTGTGTTAAATCCACACTTGTTGCAACTTCAGGCGTTTGTTCAGTAGAACACTGAGTTGTTGTATCAAGTTCTGGTTCAGTGACTAAACTTGGCTCTTGTTCTGCAACGTCTATTTCACTTTCGGTTAAATCTTCGCTGTCATCGGCTTCTTCGTCATCGAAACCCAAACCAAAAGGGTCGTTTAACAACCAGTCTGGTTCAACTTTTTTTTTATCTACAGACGGTTCTGTTGTCGCTGTTTTAGACTGACGAAGTTGAGCCTGTGTTTGATCGGCACCGTGGTTCGCCAATTGATCTGCCATTTCATTACCTTCATGACCTGCATGGCCTTTGACCCAGTGCCAGTCGATATCACGGCCTTGGCAGGCTGCATCGAGTTTTTTCCACAAATCTGGGTTTTTAACATCTTTCCAGTTCTTCTTTTTCCAACCCGTAATCCACTCAGTAATGCCACGTTTGACATAGGTTGAATCTGTCCAGACAACCAACTTCGCGTCGGTTGGACAAAAAAGAATGCCTTCAATGGCCGCGGTCAGTTCCATACGGTTGTTGGTGGTGTTGTATTCACCGCCACACAGTTTATGTTCTTCAGTTTCTGTAATAATGTACGCGCCCCATCCCCCAAGACCAGGGTTTCCACGACAAGCACCATCGACATACAGGGTAATTGTTTGTGACATACACAACTTCCGTAAACTGAAAATAAAACTAAGCGGGCACCATTGTATAACGCAAATGCACTAGAGAAGTGTATAAGATGCAGCTTTTTTAATTTCTTGTAACATTTATACTGATTTGAAGTTAAATTAACGCCTTGTGTCTGCGGCGTGCTTTACTACAATGGCAGATCTAAAAAATAAATTTTATACGAGTTGTTTGGATTTTCTTATGTATAAGTCAGCTGCCATTTTTGGCCAACCGATGTTACCGACATTATTTAAAATTACAGTACTCGGTTCAGCACTTGCGACACTTGGACTGGCTGGTTGCTCCTCGACGCAAAGTGCAACGCAAACATCTAAATCCAAACAAGTCGGATCGAACTACTTAGACGCAAATAGTCTAGATTCTTTAGAAGATTTACTTTCTGCAACAGACATGCGTGCGGTGGAAGGGGATCGACTGTTGGTGTTAAAGCACGGTGACGTTTGGAAGCGTATGACCGTGGGCTTTAAAATGAACAGCGATCATTGGAATCCGCGTATTGATGCACAGCGCGGATGGTTCATTTCACGCCAACCGTATTTGGATCGTTTAAGTGCACGTGCTTCACGTTATTTGTATCACACCGTTAAAGAAGCCGAGCGTCGCGGATTACCAACAGAGCTGGCTCTACTGCCTGTGATTGAAAGTTCGTATGACCCTGCTGCAACCAGTAGTGCTGCGGCTGCGGGCTTATGGCAGTTTATTCCAAGTACGGGACGTATTTATGGCTTAAAACAAAGTAGCCAATACGATGGTCGACGTGATGTGGTTGAGTCAACGCGTGCCGCGTATGAGTTCTTGGGGAGTTTATATAACCAGTTTGGTTCGTGGGAACTTGCGCTAGCAGCTTATAATGCAGGTCCGGGCCGTATTCAACAAGCGATTAACCGCAATAAAGCAGCGGGTTTACCAACGGATTATTGGTCGTTAAAACTACCTGAAGAAACCATGAACTATGTGCCACGTTTCTTGGCGGTTGCGCAGATCATTAAAAATCCAAATGCCTATAACATTAATTTACCGCCGATTGCGAACCGTCCGCACTTTAGAGAAGTTACTGTGGGCGCGGTGAGTCTAAATGAAGTAGCGTCGATTACAGGTTTAAGTCGTGCCGAGCTGTATCAGTTAAATCCGGGACACCGCGGTGAATGGATTGATGGTACAAGTCCAATGCGGATTTTAATTCCTGCGGATCTGAGTCCTTCAGTGGATGTACGTTTGAAAAAATTACAGGGTGGTTCAGATGGCTTGTGGGCATCTGCAAATACCAAATTGCCTGAAAATAATCAAACGATTCAACCAAGCAAAATTGAACCACCGACGTTAAATACCAAATCGATCACACCGTCGAAAACTACACCACCTGTTTTAGCGACGACAACAACAAAAACTACAACAGGGAAGCCTACCACTTCATCTGCGGTTACGTCGTCGAGCAGTACTGCTATTGCGTCGCCGCCTCGTGGTTCAACGCCTAAGGGTTCTAATGCCCTCGCTGCTTTTGCTGCCAATAGCGATATTCCAAGTGCGCCGCGTATTCCCGTTGCGGTTACGCCAGCGACTCCAGTGAAACCAGTTTCCGTTGAACCACCAATTTCAGCAGCAGAGCGTGAGCAGTTAACCGCGGCAATTCAAGCCGAAGGTCAAAGCAAAACTGTCGATGAAGTTCTGAAACCCGTTGCGACGAAAGCAGAGCAAGCTGAAGTGGTAGCTGAAATTCAGGCTTTAGCCCCTCAAGGCACAGAAATTGTAGATCCTCTGGATGGTAAAATTAAGCTGACTGCAATTCAAACCAGTCAGTCAGTGGCTGAACTGCAAGGCAAAGAGTTAACCAAAGGTTTTGCTTATCCAAAGTCTGTGGCTGACAATACCCGCTTGGATTCAGATGAAGTGAAACGTAATCAAGGCAAAAACTTTGTTAAGACTGACTCTGAAATTGTGATTGTGCCACCAAAAGGTAAACGTTCAACTTATACCGTACAACCGGGTGATACTTTGGCGCTGATTGCGGCAAAAAATGGGGTGAACTGGCGTGATGTGGCGAAGTGGAACCAAATGGATGCCAATGCCACGCTTTATGTCGGTACATCGATTTATTTATATGATGCAAAACCACAAACTGAAAAAGTAGAAGTACGTTCTACCGTGAAAGCTGAGACTAAACCCGAGAGTTATACTGTTCGTGCCAATGATACCTTAACCGGTATCGCGGATGAATTTGGTTTAAGCTTAAAACAGTTGGCTGACTATAACGGTTTAAGCGTAACGAGTGGTGTACGTGTGGGGCAAAAGCTTTCTTTAAAAGAAACAGCTCAATCCCGTACTAAATCCAACGATGAAAAAACCAGCAGCCCAACCAAAGTGGCAACCCAGTCTTATACCGTGAAACGTGGTGAATATCTGAAATTGATTGCAGACCGTTATGCGCTGTCAAATCAAGAATTGGCTGATTTAACACCAGGTTTAAATGCGGGCAGCAACCTGTTGGTTGGACAAAAAATTAATGTGCCACTCAATGATGTCAAAGGCTTAACGACAAGTAGTGCCAAAGCATCTCCAGTTAAAGCCGAGCCACAGTTCAAAGTCGAAAGTTATAAAGTACAACGTGGTGATACATTGTATAGCATTGCATCACAGTCGAAGATGAGCCTGTCGGAGTTGGCTGATCTCAATAATCTGTCAACCAATAGCGGCTTGCAAGTGGGTCAAAGTATTAAGATCCCTGCGGGTTCAACCGTGCCAGATACTTATACCGTTCAGTCAGGAGACTCATTAACTGCGATTGCTTCGAAATATAATTTGGGTATGGATTATATTGCTGACCTCAACAACATGAGTCGTACAGCGGGCTTACGTGCAGGTCAAAAACTCAAATTAACCGGTGAAGTGCCTGCTGTTGAAACGCCGAAAACAGTCGAAAAACAAACCACTGCAAGTAATAACTCAACCGATATTCACGTTGTGAAATCGGGTGAAACCCTAAATAGCATTGCACGTAAATATCATTTGCAACTGAACTATTTGGCTGAATTGAACAACCTGAGTCGGACGGCGAATGTTCGTGTCGGTCAGCGTTTGAAAATTGAAGGTGATGTTGATTCAGCTCCAGTCAAAACAGAAACTGTGGCAGCAAAATCACAAGCAACTTCAGGTCGAGCAACTGAAGCTTATAAAGTGAAGTCAGGCGAGTCGTTAAACTCAATTGCAAGCCGTGCTGGGATGTCGGTGTCAGAGCTTGCTAGTTTAAATAACCTGAGTGCACGTGCAGGCTTACAAGTTGGGCAGACCATTCAAATCCCGAAACTGATTACGCAGTACACAGTAAAACGTGGCGATACCTTAATTGGACTGGCAAGTCGTTATGGTATGGACACTTCGCAATTGGCTGAGCTCAATGACATTAAACCGAATACGCAGTTGCGCATTGGCGATGTAATTAAGGTGCCGAACTAATATTGAGTTGAAATGCAATTTCAGAGAAAGCTTCGATGACGGTTAGAACAACACTCTTGCTGTTCAGCCTTGTAACGATTCCTTTAAAGGCATGGTCTGCACTGCAGACCATGCCTTTTATTGCACCTTATGGTACGCCGAAATACAGCCAATTGGATCATCTGCCTTATGCCAATGTGCAGGCACCGAAGGGTGGCGAATTAACACGTGCAGTCATTGGGAGTTTTGATAACTTAAACAGCATGAATGGTCGCGGTACTGCGGTTGAGGGAACCAACTATTTATTTGACTCACTTATGAGTAGTTCTTTGGATGAGCCTGCGGTGATGTATCCGTTGCTGGCAGAAAAGGTCAGCTATGACCCGAAAAATTTTAACGCTATCATTTTTCATTTAAACCCTAACGCACGGTTTAGTGATGGCAGTCTTGTTACCGCAGCCGATGTAAAGTTCAGTTTTGATATCTTTCAAAGCAAATCCAATTTTGGCTTACAGATGTATTTGTCAGATTTAGCCAAGACCGAAGTGTTGTCCAAATACAGCGTCAAAATGCATTTTAAAACCCGGAATAATGTGGAAATGCCTTTGATTGTGGCCAGAATGCCAATTTATTCCAAAAAAGACTGGCAAGGCAAAGATTTTAGTAAAACTTCAGTCAAGCCGATTTTAGGTTCAGGCCCTTATCTTTTAGAGAAAATCAATGCAGGGCAGCGCGTTGTTTATAAGCGTAATCCAAAGTATTGGGCCAGAGATTTAAAGGTTAACCAAGGGCGCTATAATTTTAACCGCGTGGGTTATGTGTATTATCGTAGCAAAGATATTGCTTTTACTGCGTTTAAGGCGGGTTTATATACCTTGCATGAGGAAGAGTCCGCACGACAATGGGTGACAGCCTATAACTTTCCCGCAGCGAAACAAGGTCTCGTTAAAAAATATCGATTTAAGCATTTCAATCCGATTCCAACGCAAAGTTTTGTGTTTAATACTCGCCGTCAGCCCTTTCAAGATATTTATTTTCGCCAAGCTTTAACCTATGCCTACGATTTCGAATGGCAAAACAAAGCGATGTTCTATGGGCAATATCAACGCCTACAAAGTTATTTTTCTAATAGTGAATTAGAGGCCAAAGGTGTGCCTTCGGCTGTTGAAATTAAAATTTTAAAGCCTTATTTAGCGAAATTGCATCCTGTGCAGCGAGAAGGTGTTTTAAAGAACTGGCGTTATTCAGCTTCAGATGGATCGGGCTATAATCGAAATAATTTACTCATTGCACGACAGATTTTATTAAAAAACGGCTATAGATATAATGCCAAAGGGCAATTGTTGGATCGGAAAAATAAGCCGATTCAGTTTGAGTTTCTGATTCAGCCGAGTGATGCTGTACGTGAAATTACGCCTTTTGTTCGCCATCTAAAGCGCCTAGGAATACAGCTGAACATTCGACAGGTTGATACACCGCAGTACTATGAGCGTATGCGGACTCAAGATTTTGATATGACCCTACAAACGATGCCACAGTCTTTGACACCGGGCAAAGAACAGGTGCAACTGTGGGGCGGTGCTTCAGCCCATCAGGTGGGAAATTATAATTATTCGGGTATTCAAAATCCGGTGATTGATCAGATGATCCAACAGTTGATTCAAGCGCCTGATCGTAAGCAAGTGGTGGTGCAGACGCGTATTTTAGATCGCTTGTTGCGTGCGGGTTATTATCAAATACCGACCTATGGTAAAGCGGATCAATGGTATGCCTATTGGAACATGTATCAAAAACCGGCACGGAGTCCACAGTTGCATGTCGGTTTGGATTATTGGTGGAGTGATGCCAAACAGGCGAAAAAGGTGAGTCAGTATTTAGGTCGGCCAGCCAAGCCATAAGCAGCCATAGGGGTTTTTGAGATGCGTATGTATATATTCAAAAGGCTGTTGCTGATCGTTCCGACCTTATTTCTGATTTTGCTGATCAATTTTGCTGTGATTCAAATTGCGCCTGGTGGTCCTGTTGAGCAAGCCATTCAACAAGCGGAAGCTATGCAAACTTTGGGTAATTTGGGCAGTGCAGGTGGAGGCTCAAATGTCTATCAAGGCGCGCAAGGACTCAGTGAAGAAATGCTCGCAAAGATCAAAGCACATTATGGTTTTGATCAGCCCATGCATATACGCTTTTTTGAAATGGTAAAAAATTATGCGCAACTGGACTTCGGTACGAGCTTTTTTAAAGACCAGCCCGTTACAGCGCTGATTAAGGATAAATTACCTGTATCGCTGTCCTTGGGGCTGTGGAGTGCTTTACTGATTTATCTGATTTCCATTCCTTTGGGCATCAAAAAAGCCCGATTGCACGGCACGGTGTTTGATCAGTCTACATCGCTACTGTTGGCAGTGGCCTATGCGGTTCCTGCGTTTATTTTTGCAATTCTCCTGATTGTCTTTTTTGCAGGCGGTTCTTATTTCCAATGGTTCCCCTTACAAGGTTTGGTCTCGGAAAATTTTGCAGACTTTTCACTATGGGGCAAAATTAAAGATTATTTTTGGCATATGGCTTTACCGCTTTTGGCGATGGTGATTGGAGGCTTTGCCACAGTGACTTATCTCACCAAGTATTCGTTTATGGAAGAGTTAGGCAAGCCCTATGTGCTGACAGCACGTTCTAAAGGCTTGACTGAGGCGCAAGTGTTATATGGCCATGTGTTTCGCAATGCGATATTGATTGTGGTGGCAGGTTTACCTGAAGCTTTAATCGCTTACTTCTTTGTGGGCAATTTATTTATTGAGATCATATTTAATCTGGATGGTTTAGGTTTATTGGGCTTTGAGGCGATTGTGCAACGAGACTATCCTGTGATTTTTGGCACATTGTTCATTTTTACTTTGTTGGGCTTACTGTTGCGTCTAATTGGCGATGTGTTGTATCAGTTGATTGATCCGCGAATACATTTTGATTCGCAAGGGAGAGGCTGATGTCACCCATTTTACAGGCAGGTTTCAAACGATTTAAGCAAAATAGGCTCGGTCTCAGTTGTTGTATTTTATTTATTTGTGTTTTTGTAGTGTCTTTAGCTGCAGAACTGATTGCGAATGATAAGCCGCTGTTGGTTAAGTATGATCAGACCTTATATTTCCCAGTATTGAAATACTATCCTGAAACGACTTTTGGCGGTGTTTTCGAAACTGAAACTGAATATAAAGACCCAGTGGTACAGCAGCTGATTCAAGCAAAAGGTTGGGCCATTTGGCCGTTGATTCAATATTCATATCAAACCCCCAATGTAGATTTGACGGTTCCAGTACCGTCACCACCCACGATGCAAAATTGGCTCGGGACAGATGACCAAGGTCGTGATGTTTTGGCACGAGTATTATATGGCTTACGTGTCTCACTACTGTTTGGTTTTATTTTAACTTTCAGCTCAGCAGTATTAGGTATTGTGATTGGGGCAATACAAGGTTATTACGGTGGTTGGATCGATTTAATCGGGCAGCGCATTTTAGAAGTGTGGGGCGGGTTACCCATGCTGTTCATGGTGATGATTTTAGTCAGTATGTTTAGCCCAAATATTTACTGGCTGTTTTTAATCATGCTGTTATTCAGTTGGACGATTTTGGTTCCACTGGTACGTGCTGAGTTTTTAAGGGCGCGCCAGTTGGACTATGTCCGTGCCGCGCGAAGTTTAGGTGTCACCAACCGAGCTATTATTTTTCGGCATATTTTACCTAACGCAATCAGCTCTAGCCTGTCACAACTGCCTTTTATTTTAACTGCCAATATTACAGCGCTAACCGCACTGGATTTCTTGGGCTATGGCCTACCGCCTGATGCGGCATCATTAGGTGAGCTTTTGTTACAAGGCAAGAATAATTTAAATGCACCATGGTTAGCTCTGTCTGGCTTTTTTAGCTTGGCTATTGTGCTTGCGTTGCTGATGTATATCGGGGAGGCTTTGCGCAATGCATTTGACCCTAGACGCCAATAGAACAGCTCCGATACTTGAAGTGAATGCCCTGAGCATTCACAGTTCAGAACGGCTATTAGTCGATCAGCTCAGTTTTGAACTACGTGCTGGGCAGACTTTGGCGCTGGTTGGAGAGAGCGGTTCAGGAAAATCGGTCAGTGCTTTAGCCTTGATGGGTTTATTGCCGAAAGATTTACAAGTGCAAGGCTCAGTACTATTAGACGGAAAAAATCTCTTAAAGCTGAGCGATGCGCAACTTAGGCCGATTCGTGGGCAAAAAATCGCGATGGTTTTTCAAGAGCCAATGACCGCTTTAAATTCTTTGCATCGGGTGGAAAAGATCATTGCCGAGACTTTATGGTCACAGGGTTGGTCTAAAACACAAGCGCGACAACGAGTAATTGCCTTGCTAGAAGATGTGGGCATTCCAAATCCTGAAAGTGTGTTACAGCGTTTTCCTTATGAGTTGTCTGGCGGGCAGCGTCAGCGGGTCATGATTGCCATGGCACTGGTGCAAGAGCCTGATATTTTGATTGCTGATGAGCCCACCACGGCATTAGATGTCATGTTGCAAGTTCAAATTTTAGACTTGCTGAAGTCTTTACAACAGCGCCATAACATGGCCATGATTTTGATTAGCCATGACCTCAAATTAGTGAAACACTATGCTGATGATGTCGTGGTCATCCATCAAGGTAGGGTCGTAGAGCAAGGGGCGGTTGCGCAGATTTTTGAGCAGTCGCAGTCTGCTTATACTCAAAACTTACTCAATCATTCTTTTGGTCAAGCCATTAGCGTACAAGATGCTTTGCCTTTACTGAGTTTAAAGAAACTCGAGGTCCAATTTCCGATTAAAAAAGGCTGGTTGAACCGAACGACGCAGTATCTTGCTGCGGTTGAAGCTTTAGATTTGAGCTTGGCTCAAGGGCATTCTTTGGGAGTGGTGGGGGAAAGTGGTGCAGGCAAAAGTTCTTTGGCACTGGCTGTAGCAAGGCTGATTGAAAGTCGAGGACAGATCCAGTTTGGAAAACATGATTTAAACCAACTCTCGCAAAAGGCATTACGTCCGCTACGTCGTGATTTTCAAATCGTGTTTCAAGACCCGTTCGCAAGTTTGAACCCACGCATGAGTGTTGAACAAATCATTGCAGAAGGTTTGGCTTTAAAGCCTTTGTCTTTGTTTGAGAGGACACAACATGTTGAGAATGTCTTAACTCAGGTGGAGTTGCCTGTCACATTTAAAAGCTATTATCCACATGAGCTATCCGGTGGACAGAGACAGCGTGTGGCTTTGGCACGAGCCTTGGTACTTCAACCTAAACTATTGATTTTAGATGAACCAACTTCGGCCTTAGACCGAAGTACGCAGCGTTCGATTGTGGCGTTATTACGCCGCCTACAACACGAGCAGGGTATCAGCTATTTGTTTATTAGCCATGACTTACAAGTGGTACGTGCACTCTGCCAACAAGTTTTGGTTTTGCGACATGCTAAAGTGGTGGAGTTGCAAGCCACTGAACAACTTTTTGAGCAACCGCAGTCTGACTATACGCGTCAATTGATTCAAGCCAGTCAGTATCAGTAAAATCATTTTGCTAAATAAAAGCTTAGAGAATTTGACAAAATGAATTGTCAAATTCTCTTGACTGTAGCCAAAAAACACATAGAGTAAAAACACTAAAAAATATTAAAGGATGAATTTTCATGAGCCAGCTTGCAAGCGTAATCGACATTAGGCAGGTCCATTTTAAAAATAAGATGATTAAAGGGGCGATGAGTGAAGCACTCGCCAATCATGTAGGCCAGCCGAATCATTTGCACTTAGGCTTGTATGAGGCTTGGGCAAAAGGAGGCCTAGGCTGTGCTATTACAGGCAATGTGATGGTGGACTTTCGAGCTAAAAATGAACCAGGCGTGGTGGTGATTGAAACTGAACGTGACTTAGAGCCACTAAAACAATGGGCTGCGATTGGTAAAAAATATGACATGGTGCAATTGGTGCAGTTGTCACATCCGGGCCGTCAGTGTCCTAAGGGTTTAAATAAGGAAACGGTTGCACCTTCAGCAGTACCGTTTAGTCCCGCTTTATCAATGAGTTTTGGAACGCCGCGAGCGCTTCGTGAAGATGAAATCCTTGATATTATCCAGCGCTTTGCAACTTCAGCTGCCATTTGTGAGAAAGCAGGCTTTGAAGGCGTGCAATTACATGGTGCACATGGTTATCTCATCAGTCAGTTTTTATCGCCGTTGACCAATAAACGCCAAGATCAATGGGGGGGCTCTGCTGAAAACCGCATGCGTTTTTTATTGGAAATTTATAAAGCAGTACGTGCAGCGACTTCAGAGCAGTTTGTTATTTCGGTCAAACTTAATTCAGCAGATTTTCAGCGTGGTGGAATCTCGGAAGAAGATGTCATTGCGACATTTAAAGCTATTGATGCGGCTGGGATTGATTTGATTGAAATTTCAGGTGGTAGCTATGAAGCACCTGCCATGGCTGGGGTGAAGCAAGAAAAACGTAAAGCGTCGACCATTGCACGTGAGGCTTACTTCTTAGAGTTTGCTGAAAAAATTCGTGAACAAGTCCAGTGTAAGTTGATGGTGACAGGCGGTTTTCGTACTGCTGCGGGTATGAACGCAGCCTTAGAAAGTGGCGCGTGTGACTTTATTGGGATGGCGCGTCCATTTGCGGTAGAACCCGACGTGACCAATCGTTTAATTGCAGGGCAAGATGTACGTTATGCAGTCGATAAGATCAAAACAGGCATTTCAATGATCGATAAAATGGCGATTATGGAAGTGATCTGGTATGCCGCGCAATTTAAGGATATCGCAGAAGGTAAACAACCAAATCCGAAACTGTCACCGCTTAAAGTGTTTTTTAATTATTTAAAAGGCAATGTAAAGGCGGTGATTAAAGGGCAAGTCAACTCTAGAAAGTCAGCTTAAGCATAGCATCACTGAGTGATAGACCAATAGTATTCAAAATAAGAAGCAGACCAGTGCCCATGTGCCATAGCAGCGCTGAAGGCAGGTCTGCTTTGTATTTGGGTAAAATAGTGTTGAATGGCCTTATACTGAGCAAACTGCGGAGTGGCATAACTGGCCGTATAGAGTGGAAACCACATCAATATATCCGCATAACTAAACACATCACCTGCAAAGTATGAATGCGTGCTTAAGTGAATATCAATTTCTTTCAGTTGTCGATGTAGCTCAGGGTTTAAATAAGCGCGATTGAACGCGCTTTGAAAGGCCAAACTCAAAAAGCGCACAACCAAAGGTGTTTGTTGTTTAATGTGTTGGAAAACTTGTTTCAATGCCAAATTGGGCATGAGACTGGCATCGCTATAATGGCTATAAAAACAGAAGTTCCAATACTGTGTATGCTTATGAGGAATAATCAACTTCTGCTGTAGTTGGCATAAATACTCTACGATTGCACTGCTTTCCGTAAGTTGTATCGTCTGAGTATTATGTGAAATGTCGAGCGTTGGAAATTTCAGATTTGTTTGTTTAGCTTGTGCTGTATAATAAAGTTTGAGTTCATAAGATAGCTCAAGTTCCTCAAGTAGCCAAAGAATACGTTGTGAACGCGAGTTTTGAAGATGATGTAAGATCATAAATATTTTTAGTTTTAAGTAATTGATCGTATCTATAAAAAGAAGAATAAAGGAAATCTAGGATGAAAAATAGAAATGTTGCGATTTTAAGTGCTGTTTTACTGTTGGTAAGTCCTCAGCTGCTATGGGCGAATATGTCCTATCAAACGGGCGATATTATTTTTCATGTTTCGAAGTCTCAGCAAAGTTTAGGAATACAAAAAGCGACCAAGTCCCGTTATAGCCATATGGGTTTAATTGTTAATAGAAATGGAAAAGCATGGGTTTTAGAGGCGGTTCAGCCTGTGAAATATACTGCACTTCAGCAGTGGATTGATCGCGGGGTTGAACGGCATTATGTGGTGAAGCGCTTTAAAACGAATTTGACTGTTCAGCAAAAGCAGCACTTGATCAAGAACGCAGAACAATACTTAGGCCAGCCTTATGATCTTTATTTTGAGTGGGACAATCGTGCTTTATATTGCTCAGAAATAGTCTGGAAGGCCTATCATGATGCTTTAGGCATTGAGTTGGCGCCGTTATCCAAACTGAAGCAATTTAATTTAAGTTCGCCTGAAGTCAAGCAACTCATGCAACAGCGATATGGGAAAAACATTCCCTTGAATGAAACTGTGATTGCGCCACAGGCCATTTTTGCCTCGACCGCTTTAATTGAAGTTGATCGTAAATAGACAAGCAATAAAAAAGCCCAAGTCATAATGCTTGGGCTTTTTTGTGAGATGACTTTAGAAAGAATCAATCTCGAATATGGCGTCCCTACGGGGATTCGAACCCCGGTTACCGCCGTGAAAGGGCGATGTCCTAGGCCTCTAGACGATAGGGACAGTACAGAAGTGATGTTTTAAAACCAATTACTTTTGATCTTAAGTAATGGCGTCCCTACGGGGATTCGAACCCCGGTTACCGCCGTGAAAGGGCGATGTCCTAGGCCTCTAGACGATAGGGACTTAATAAAACTTTACTTCTGAAATTGGCGTCCCTACGGGGATTCGAACCCCGGTTACCGCCGTGAAAGGGCGATGTCCTAGGCCTCTAGACGATAGGGACGTTTCAGAGGTGGGCGTATATTAGGGCGAAAATAGAGGGGTGTCAAACGCTTTTCTCTAAATAATTCTAGTTTTAAGTGTTGAGTGCATAAATTTAAAACAATCTAGATAAAATGATTAAAAATCATATGATTTAAGCCGATTTTTTAAGCAACTTAAGCAAGTTGTTGATGAACTCGGGATGGCGTAAATAGCCTTCGATCAGATGAGGATGAGCAAGATCGGTGGTGATTTGCTTGTTGATAATGGCGGGAGTAAAAGCAAACGGTTTTTGGTTCAGTGGAAAAGCACTCAGAAAATCAGCATCTGAATAAAAATTGATCCAATCGCCACATAAAGCTGCAGGCCGTTGAATAGGTTGTTGTAAATGGCACTGGATAACGCGAAAAGCAAGTGGTGAACCGAGGGTAATTAGTGCTTGAATCTTAAGTTCAGGGTGTCGAATTAAATAATTATAGGCAATCACGCTGCCTAAAGAGTGGGCAATCACAATATTGGGTTTCGTACCGTGTAAGTGCTCATGCAGACGCGTATGCACGGTGTGGATGAAGTGTGGATTGCATAAATATAGATACGCTTCCATCAAAAAACGATGAATAAAGCTACTATGCAGTTCTGGGAAGTGGTTGATTAAACTAGCTAAGTCGCGTAAGGCCAGATCTTTGCCGAGGAGGCTGATGTATTTAATTTTATTATTGAATGAGAGTTCATCTGAAATGGTGAGCTGGGGGGTTTTAGAAATTTCAGCTTGATGTTCGATATTGGGTGCAGCGGTGTGCGTCAGGTGAATAGGATGTAAAAAAGAAAAAGGAGACCAATGTTGTGGCATGAGGGTGCTGGCATTGAGGGTGTTTTCTAAATGCTGACGTGTTAGAAGATCTCCATAAAAGGCCAGCCGACTGTGCCGCTGAAGATAGGGAAGGTCATCTGCGCGGCCAAGTTCGCTCAGTACCTGTTGTAAGATCACAAGCCAATGTTGAAGCAGGGTACGTGCAGTCTTGTGCTGCTGATTCATCCCATGAATCCATACAATATTCATCGTGTATGCACCGATGATGTACTTGATAAAAACAGTATAAAAAAAAGAGCGACCGAAGTCGCTCTTTTTAACAATACGGATTAAGATTTCTTGTGATAAAAGGTGTAATAACTGGCATAACATACTGCAATAAACAGTAAACAACCAAAGAAGCTAATACGCATACTTGGATCAAACACCATACTGACGCAGGTGATAAAGCAGAAGATAAAGCCAAGGATTGGCACAATAGGAAACAGGGGTGCTGCAAAACCTAATTCTTCTTTTTTACGTCCTTGTTTATACCATTGGCGACGGAAGTTAAATTGGCTTAAGCAAATACTCATCCAAACGACGACCATGGTAAACGCTGCAATACCTAAAAGGTTTGTAAAAATGGCTTCAGGTGCAAACTGTTCAGACAGTAAACCCGGCATACCGCCAATCATGGTCACGATGACTGCCATGTAAGGGACACCACGTGCATTGATTTTTGAGAAGACTGTTGGCAACTGTTTTTGGTAAGACAACGACCACATCATACGCGAAGCGGCAAATAGTCCTGAGTTCGCAGCAGATAGCAACGCAGTGATAATCACAAAACGAATGATATCTTCAGCATAAGGAATGCCAATGTGCTGGAATACGGTTACAAATGGACTGCTACTCACGCCTTCAGCTGCTAAACCTGCCTCTTGATGCGGAAGGAGTGAAGTCACGACCAATATGGTACCCACAAAGAAAATCAATAAGCGGAAAATCGCAGTATTGATGGCTTTGGGTACATTCTTAGCAGGATCTTTGGTTTCACCCGCAGCAACACCAATCAGCTCTGTACCAGAAAATGCAAAGTTCACGATCAACATGGTGGTAAAGATAGGGAACAAGCCTTCTGGGAACCAACCCTGAGCTGTTAAGTTGCTAAATAAAGGCGCAGCTTCATAGCCTCTGTAGCCAATCACGCCAAAAATAGCGAGTAGACCCAATAAAATAAAAATAACAACGGTGATAACTTTGACTAAAGCCAACCAAAACTCAGATTCAGCGAACCATTTGGTCGAAATCATATTTAAACTAAATACAAATGCACCAAAAATTAGAGTCCACATCCACATTGAACTATCTGGAAACCACTCCTGCATGAGCAGTGCGGCAGCTGTAAACTCGGTTCCTAGCGTGACGGACCACGTTAGCCAGTACAGCCATGTGATGGTATAACCTGTACCTGGTCCGATATAGCGTTTGGCATAGGCGCCAAATGAGCCAGACTCAGGCATATGAACAGCAAGTTCCCCTAAACACAGCATGACCATATATGCAATGATCCCGCCGAGGAAATAAGAAATAATGGCACCTACAGGCCCCGTTTGTGCAATGACTTCACCCGATCCTAAAAATAGGCCAGTCCCGATTGCGCCACCAAGCGAAATCATAACCAGATGTCGAGTACTCATAGCGCGTTTTAAAGGCGCAGAATTGCCCTGATGCGAAGCATCATTCGGAGATGAGTGCATAAGCGTTAATAAGTTCAGGAATGAAGCGGGCTATTGTAGTGAAAAACTGCAAATCTGCAATGAAATAATAGTAATTATGAATAAGTGTTGATCGGATAAGATCAAGAGATGGCGTCCCTACGGGGATTCGAACCCCGGTTACCGCCGTGAAAGGGCGATGTCCTAGGCCTCTAGACGATAGGGACGTTGCGAGGTGATGCATATACTAAAGATAAAAATCCTGTTTGTCAAAATAGAGTTTCATTGTTATATTCTAAATGTATATAAATGACACAAAAAACAGAATTTATTAATGAAAAATAATTTTAATGAGTTTATTTCTGCAATTCCATTTGAAATTAATCAATTTAATGCGGGAAAAGTCCATGAAAGATTCAATATCGTTCTATTGAATTATTTACATTGGTTCGAGTTTTATCCCAATCATTTCTCCTTGTTTATTGGTAAATCAGAATTTGAAAGAATTATTGATGAACTTATATTTAGAGATTTTGATGGAGCGAATAGAAGCACATATAATCACCTTAAATCATTAGATAATTCTCATTACTGTTTGGATATTCAGAGCTTTTTTAAACTGTATTTAATCTTAAAGATTCGAAGATATCAGTTGTGTAGCGATAATATTGAACTTGAGAAATTAGAACAAAAGTTAGATGCTTTTTTTGAGCCTATGTCGTGGTGTAAAGACAAACAAGATCTGTTGGCTATTGATAGGGACTTGCCAGAATTCAAAAAAGAAATGAATTCCAATCGGATGGTTTTACCATTTTCGTTAATGGTTGTTAATTTCACTATAATTGCATTAATACCCAATGCAAGTTTGAGAATAACTATCCAATTATTTCTCTTTATTCTAGCTGTTTTTCTTTTATCTAATGGCGCTAAAGTGACAAAATCTGAAAAAGACTTATTGGAGTTGAAAGTATGGGATTATATATTAATGATGAGTCAGGATAAAAATTCGTTGAAGAAAAGCAGTTGAATTATTTCCTTAGATTATCACTCGTATAGTGTTTTGTGGATTAAAATTTATCCATAAATCATGGATGAATTAGAATGAAAGCCTTTATTCTTCTTTTATTAGGTATTTGAATGATTTTATTGTTGCAAAAGTGAGCTCAAAAAATAAGCTTGAGCTCACTTTGCTGAAGATGCTTAGTTTTTATTGTGATAGAGCCAATAGTAACTGGCATAGCAAGCGGCCATAAAGAGCAAGCAGCCAATAAAACCTGAAAGCATTTCAGGGTCTGCCGCCATACTTAAACCTGTCGCAGTACAGCAGATAAAGCCTAGGATCGGAACCAACGGATACCAAGGGGTACGGAATTTCAGCTCCGATAAAGCATGGCCTTGCTTTAACCATTGGCGACGGAAGTTAAACTGACTCCAGCAAATACTCATCCAGACAATCACCATGGTAAAAGCTGCAATACCCATTAAGTTCTTAAAAATGACATCTGCACCAAATTGCTCAGAGAGCAAGCCCGGCAAGCCACCAATCATGGTGACCCAAATGGCAATATAAGGCACCCCAGATTTATTACTTTAGCAAAAAGCTTGGGCAATTGGTTTTGTGAGGACAGGGCCCACATCATGCGTGATGCAGCATATAAGCCTGAGTTTGCGGTTGATAATAATGTCGTGATAATCACAAAACGGATAAAATCCTCGGCATAGGGAATGCCCATTTGGGTGAATACAGTCACAAATGGACTGCTGCTTAAGCCGCCATGCCCGCCCACTTGCAAACCAGTGTTGCTATAGCTGAACAGGGAACTAATGACAATGATAGTACCAACAAAGAAAATAATGAGGCGCCAAACCGCGGCATGAATGGCTTTGGGTACATTTTTTTCTGGGTTTTCAGTTTCACCTGCGGCAATGCCAATCATTTCTGTGCCATTAAAAGCGAAATTCACAATTAATAAGGTGGTAAACAAAGGAATAAGGCCATTCGGTAGCCAGCCTTGTGCAGTCAAGTTGTTAAATAAGGGTGCAGATTCATACCCCTGAAAAGGGATAACACCGAAAATACAAGCAAAGCCTAATAGAATGAAAATGAGTACAGTTGTGACTTTGATCATGGAGAGCCAAAACTCAGACTCTGCAAAGGCTCGGGTTGAACTGAGGTTTGAAATCAGTACGCCACTGGCAAAGATTAACGTCCATAACCAGATCGACGTCTGTGGGAACCATTCCTGTACCAAAATAGCTGCTGCGGTAAATTCGGTACCGAGTGTTGCCGACCAGCCGAGCCAATACATCCACGACACCATATAACCTGTGCCAGGGCCAATATAACGTGTTGCAAAGGCACCAAATGAACCAGAAACAGGTAAATGTACTGCAAGCTCTCCAAGGCAAAGCATGACCATATATGCAATCAACCCGCCAATAATATAAGCCAGCACAGCACCAAGAGGGCCTGCTTGAGAGATCACTTCGCCTGAGCCCATGAATAGACCTGTGCCAATGGCACCACCAAGCGATAGCATGATCAGGTGGCGCGTGCTCATGGCACGTTTTAATGAGGTATTTTGCGGTGAATCAGTTGAAGACTGCGAAGGCGGCGTTGCAGATTGCATAGAAAATCAAACAATGGGCTTAAAGTTATATTCTAGTTTTTAATAAGATGAAAAATCACGTGAATTGAAATTATCTGATGAACTATCGGTATCAATTTAAAAAACAAATGCTTAAAGACTATTTTTTAGTGGTCGGGTGTTGGATAAGAAGAGCTGTTTTCAGCAATTGAATGTATTTCTTGTACAACAGGGTCTTGTTTGGTGCCTTGTTGGACAAACCATAGGTAAAAAATAGAAGGCGATAGAATCAATAAAAAGATTAAAGATTTTTTAAGCATAGCAATCAACCTTGAAAAACACGAAGCATCGTATAGCGAGTGCATGGTTAAAATTGAAATGAAATATCGGTGGTCAATCAGAACCGATTAAATGAAAAGTGTTGTTTTGAATAAATAGAATAAGATGGCGTCCCTACGGGGATTCGAACCCCGGTTACCGCCGTGAAAGGGCGATGTCCTAGGCCTCTAGACGATAGGGACGTTGCGAGGATGGCGGTATCTTATTGATCCGCCACCAGAGTGTCAAGTAAGTGTGGCGCGAGTTTGTTCAAAATATAACAGAACAGTTCGGCGGTCTTTTGAGTGTCGTATAAAGCCGAGTGGGCCTCTCTACCATCGAACTCAATCCCTGCTTGAATACATGACTTCGCAAGAACAGTTTGACCAAACATCACAGCACTTAAGGTGACGGTGTCAAATACTGAAAAACTGTGAAATGGGTTTTGATTTTTAGTCCCTGTACGTGCAATCGCTGCCTGTACAAAGCCTAAATCAAAGTGGGCGTTATGACCGACCAAGACCGCATGTGTACAGTTCTGTTGGCGACGAACTTCATTGACGGCTTTAAAAATACGTTTTAATGCTGTTTTTTCGTCTTCAGCCATAGCCATGCGCATGGGGTTAAAGGGATCAATACCAATAAAGTCCAATGATCGACGGTCTAGATTTGCACCTTCAAAGGGGTTGATATGCGCATGATGTGCAGGACCCGGTACAAATTGACCTTCTTCATTATAAATAATCGGAATTGCAGCAATTTCCAATAAGGCATCGGTCTGTGCATTAAAACCTGCTGTTTCGACATCGACAACAACAGGTAGAAAACCACGGAAACGCTGACCAATCATTGGCAATGTTTCATTTGTCACACTTTTCTCCATTGAATGGTTTTACCCGCATACAGCGGAATAATGTGTTCACCATCCAAATAGTCTAAACTCTCAGGGATGACTTGGTCTTCTTTTACCAGTGTAATTGTTGAAGTATTGCGCGGTAGACCGTAGAAGTCTGCACCAAAGTGGCTGGCAAAACCTTCAAGGCGTTCAAGCTTACCCACTTGATCGAATGCTTGAGCATAAAGTTCAATTGCCGTTGGCGCGCTGTAGCAGCCTGCACATCCACATGCATTTTCTTTGGCATTTTTAGAGTGCGGTGCACTGTCTGTACCTAAGAAAAACTTAGGGTTGGCACTGGTCGCAACTTCGAGCAAAGTTTGCTGATGGGTTTGACGTTTTAAAATCGGTAAGCAATAGAAGTGCGGTTTAATGCCACCAACCAACATATCATTACGGTTAAACAGTAAATGCTGTGGAGTAATGGTTGCAGCCACATTGCGGTCTTGTTCTAAAACAAAGTTGGCCGCTTCACTAGTCGTAATGTGTTCTAAAACCAATTTCAGTTTTGGAAATTGTTTCAGCAACGGAGAAAGAACTTCGTCTAAGAAGCGCTTTTCACGGTCAAAAATATCGACATGATTGTGCGTAACTTCACCATGCAACAGTAATGGAACCTGATGCTCTTCAAGTTGCTCAATGACAGCATAGACTTTACGAATGTCGCTTACACCATTGTCTGAGTTGGTGGTCGCACCAGCAGGGTAGAGTTTAATCGCGTTTACAAACTCAGAATTTTTAATTTTCTTGACTTCTTCAGGCGAAGTTGTGTCAGTAAAATACAACACCATGCGTGGGTCGAAGGCATTGCCTTCTGGTACATGCGCCATGATGCGTTCTCGGTACGCATTCGCTTCCTCAACCGTTTTAACGGGAGGTACGGTATTTGGCATACAAATAGCGCGTGAAAACTGTTGGGCTAAATCGGGAACCGTACGTTGTAATGCAAGACCATCACGAAGGTGAGCGTGCCAATCATCTGGCTGGAGAATCGTAATCGTATTCAAGGCGATTTCTGTCAAAGAAATAAAACAGATGATAATGCATATGCGCCAAAAATGGTAATGACAAATAAAGGCATCTTGTCTGATTATTATGATTTATCTTTGTAATTTTGTGTTATTTTTAGGCAACTACAAGAATTAAATCTGGTCTGGTATGGAATATAAATACAACCTCGCCAAACTTCAGTATGACAAAGAAAAAATGGAAGAGCTGATTACACGACACAACCGTCGCATTGGTCAGGTTTTTCCTCAGAAATTAGAACAAGAGTTTTGGCGATTAAACTTAGAGCGCGCGCGTCGCAATATTAATGACTTTCTTTGGTCTGGTGTTTTGGCTTATTTTATTTTCGCCATTTTAACGATTCCGGGGGATTACTGGATTATTGAGCAGTCTCATTTTAAACAAGATTTTATCCATTGTTTACTGGGGCTACTAAATGGTGCTGTTTGTCTTTTATTCCTTTATGTTTTTTCACATTTTACCAAACTAAAGCCTTTTTTTGCCTATGCAGCCATGTTTGCTGTGTTTTGGGCTGTGGTCTCGACGACTTGGTTGACCATGTCGGTACATACCGAAGCTTTGCGCCATCAAGCAATGATGATTATCTGCATGATTTATGTCTTGGGGTATTTGCTGACTGGGGTAAAGCCGGGATATGTTTTTATGACTGGTGTAGCAGCCGCTGGGGTTTCATTTTTAGTCCTGATTTCGACTCTAGTCAAGTTTGACGCGATCGTGATGGGGCGTGTGATGTTTGGTAGCTGTTTGCTGGGGTTTATCATTAGTCGTATGATCTACGCCCGCGAGCGCATCATTTTTTTAAATATTCGTCGTGCTAAAATTAGTGAAAAAATACATCGAATACATACTTCAGAATTGCTGCATTTGAGTCAGAATGATGAGCTGACAAAGATCTCAAATCGGCGTAATTTTGACGAAATGATGGATACCTATTATGAGCAATCACGTCAGGATGAAACACCCTTATCGATTTTGTTTATCGATGTTGATTTTTTCAAAAAATATAACGACTGTTATGGTCACCAAAAGGGCGATGATGTGATTTCATCGATTGCAAAATCTATTAAAAATGCGATTCGACATATGGATTTTGTGGCGCGTTATGGCGGCGAAGAGTTTGTGGTGTTATTGCCAGAAACCGATGCACATGGCGCTTATGCGGTTGCTTCGAATATTTACCGAGCGATTGAGCGTTTGGAAATTCCGCATGAAATGTCTGAAGTGTCTCCATTTGTCACCATTAGTTTAGGGATTACAGTCTTTAAAGGCGAGGTGGATTTGAGCAAAGTCGAATTATTGGGTATCGCAGATCAGGCTTTATACCGTGCCAAGCAATTGGGGCGTAATCAGATTTATTATCAGCCTTTAACCACATCGACGTGTATAGAATGAATCGCTAAAATAAAAAAACCGCTCTTATGAGCGGTTTTCTTGACATTCAACAAACTTATTTGTTTTTGTCTTTTAACTGTGGAACAGCAGAACCAGTACCTACAGCTAATAAACCAGTATTGGTATAAATACCAAGTTTCGCACGAGTATCGGTAATGTCCAAGTTACGCATAGTTAACTGACCAATACGGTCCATTGGCGTAAACATTGAATCACCTTTCTCCATCGTCAAACGCTCAGCTTCATAAGTGAGGTTTTCAGACTCAGTGTTCATGATGGTGTAGTCATTACCACGACGTAGTTCTAAAGTCACAGTACCTGTGATGGCTTTAGCAACCCAACGTTGCGCAGTTTCACGAAGCATTAATGCTTGAGAGTCGAACCAACGACCTTGGTAAAGTAAACGACCTAAACGTAGACCGTTAATACGGTATTGTTCAATCGTGTCTTCGTTATGAATACCAGTCACCAAGCGCTCATAAGCAATATGTAGAAGTGCCATACCCGGTGCTTCATAAATACCACGAGATTTTGCTTCAATAATACGGTTTTCGATTTGGTCAGACATACCTAGACCATGACGACCACCAATACGGTTGGCTTCAAGAATGAACTCAACAGGGTCTTCAATGCGTTGACCATTGATTGCAACAGGGAAGCCTTCTTCAAAAGTAATCGATACTTCTTCAGCTTTAACTTCTACGTCGTCTTTCCAGAATGCAACGCCCATGATTGGGTCAACAATTTTGATACCTGCATTGAGGTATTCAAGATCTTTTGCTTCGTGGGTCGCACCCAACATGTTTGAGTCAGTTGAGTAAGCTTTTTCTTTTGACATTTTGTAGTCAAAGCCGTTGTCGATCAAGAATTGCGACATTTCAGCACGGCCACCTAATTCATCAATAAACGTTTGGTCTAACCAAGGCTTATAGATTTTAAGTGCAGGGTTGGTCAATAAACCATAACGGTAGAAACGTTCAATATCGTTTCCTTTATATGTTGAACCATCACCCCAGATGTTGACATCATCTTCTTTCATTGCGGTAACAAGCATAGTCCCTGTTACTGCACGACCCAATGGCGTCGTGTTGAAATACGGTACACCACCAGTTGAAATGTGGAACGCACCACATTGAATTGCAGCAATACCTTCAAGTGCAAGCTGTAAACGGCAGTCAACTAAGCGAGCTTTTACTGCGCCATACGCTTCCGCTTTTTTTGGAATCGCATCGTAGTCGTCTTCATCAGGCTGACCTAAGTTTGCTGTATAAGCATAAGGTTCTGCGCCTTTTTGTTTCATCCACAAAAGTGCAGCTGAAGTATCTAGACCACCAGAGAAGGCAATACCAACTTTTTTGCCAACTGGGACATTCTGCAAGATAGTTGCATTATCAGTCATTGTTAATCCTAACGATATAAATATAGGCACCGAGAATGGGTGGCCTGAAAGAATACATATATCCGCGATTGTAGCACTTTTCCAAATGGTTTTTCTAAAAAATCATAGGGCTTTAAAAATATTAAGGCTCATGTGCATATCGATACTGTTGAAAAATTTCTGGAGAAAATCGGTTTCTATATTGTGTGCTCACTTTTTGTCTTTTTAGAAGATGTTTAGGCTGTAAATTAATCAGAAAAGTGGGGGAGTTAGTTTGGTTTTAAATTGGTATGACCAATATTGTGTGATTTTTCCATTTTTTGAGTATTAAGCTGGATTTAAGTTGGGTGATTATTTTTTATATTATTAGACTAAAGTCTAAAATTGGCATTATTTTAATAAAAATATCATTAAAAACAATGATATTAATTTGATTGAAATATGATCTAGTTTATAAAGGTGACTCACATTGGTCATACCAATAATAACTTTTAATTGAAGTTTTACTTCATTTTAAATCAAAATAAGCCAAGTATAAGTCATTATTGGTTTGTTTCTCTTTACGGTTGCTTATATTGGTCTGTCCAATATTGGTAAAAGTGCCAATAATATGCTCAAAATTAAATCTTAGTAAGCATTTCAAGGAGATGACAATGCTTCAATGGCAGCAAATGTATGACCCAATGGGGAATATTTGGATTTCAAGTCTAATTGCACTGATTCCGATTATCTTCTTCTTTTTGGCGCTCGCGGTATTTCGTTTAAAAGGCAGTGTGGCGGGTACGATCACCGTTGTACTTGCACTTCTTGTCTCTTTATTTGCCTATAAGATGCCGGTGCTGATGGCATTCGCATCGATGGCTTATGGTTTCCTCTACGGTTTATGGCCGATTGCATGGATCATTATTGGTGCGGTATTCCTGTATAAAATTTCAGTGAAGACAGGCCAGTTCGACATCATTCGTTCTTCTATTCTCTCAATTACTGAAGACCAGCGTTTACAAATGCTGTTGGTGGGCTTTGCTTTCGGTACCTTCTTAGAGGGTGCGGCAGGCTTTGGTGCTCCTGTGGCAATTACCGCTGCACTATTAGTAGGTTTAGGCTTTAAACCTTTATATGCAGCAGGTCTCTGTCTAATCGTAAACACAGCACCTGTGGCTTTTGGTGCGATGGGTATTCCAATTATCGTTGCTGGACAAGTCTCTGGTGTCGATACGATGGAAATCAGCCAAATGGTGGGCCGTCAGCTACCATTTATGGTGCCAATCGTGTTGTTCTGGATTATGGCAATCATGGATGGCTGGCGCGGTGTTAAAGAAACATGGCCAGCAGTTGTGGTGGGTGCTAGTAGCTTTGCAATTGCACAATACTTAACTTCTAACTTTGTTGGTCCAGAATTACCCGATATTACGGCTGCAATTGCATCCCTGATTTCTTTAACAATTTTGTTTAAATACTGGCAGCCGAAGCACATTTTCCGTTTTGCAGATCAAGACGCAACGATGAGTGAAGATGTGGCTGCACAAAAACAGCAAAAATACACTGTAGGACAAATTGCAAAAGCATGGTCTCCATTCGCGATTTTAACTTTGATGGTGACGATCTGGAGTGTGAAACCGTTTAAGGATTTATTTGCTAAAGACGGTGCATTGCATGATCTCGTGATTTCAATCAAAGTGCCATTTTTGCATCAAATGATTCAAAAAATGCCACCCGTGGTTGCTGAAATTAAAGACTATGACGCGATCTACAAGTTTGATTGGATCTCGGCTACAGGAACTGCGATCTTTATTGCAGCATTGATCACCATTGCCTATTTGAAGATGAAACCGAAAGATGCTGTGGTAACTTTTGGTGAAACCCTGAATGAGTTGAAAGTTCCCATTTATTCAATTGGTATGGTGTTATCTTTTGCTTTTATCGCAAACTATTCGGGTATGTCTTCGACCTTGGCTTTAGCCCTTGCACATACAGGTTCGGCATTTACGTTCTTCTCACCTTTCTTGGGTTGGTTGGGTGTATTCCTCACGGGTTCAGATACTTCTGCCAATGCACTGTTTTCAGCGCTTCAAGCCACTACAGCTCAGCAAATTGGTGTGCCAGAAGTTTTACTGGTGGCAGCCAATACCAGTGGTGGTGTGACCGGTAAGATGATTTCACCTCAATCGATTGCGATTGCGTGTGCGGCGGTAGGACTGGTTGGTAAAGAGTCTGATTTATTCCGTTTTACCTTAAAACACAGTATAACGTTCACAATTATGATGGGTATTATGATTACTCTACAAGCCTATGTGTTCCCATGGATGATTCCATAACACAAATTGTGTATCAACGTTAAGGAAAGCAGATGAAAGTCTCCGATAAAGCTGTACAAAGCCTGCGTGTATTGATTGAACAAAGCAATATGCAAGTTGGAGACCGTCTGCCTGCTGAAAGAAAACTGTGTGAACAGCTTCAAGTCTCTCGCTCTTCTTTAAGAGAGGCCATTTCGCAGTTGACCAGCATGGGTATGTTGGTCAGCAAAGTGGGGGCGGGGACTTTTTTAAAACAATTACCAGCAACGTGGTCCAGTTATCAAATCGTACAACCGATTAGTAATTTGATGAGTGAAGATCCTGCTTACCGATTTGATGTGCAAGAGGCGCGCATTATTTTAGAAGGTGGAACAACTTGGTATGCAGCACAACGCGCAACCCAAGAAGATCTGGTGAACATCAGACATCATTATGATCAGATTAACCATTTTCAGGCTTTGGGAAATGATGACGAGGCGGCTCGTGCAGATGCGAAATTTCATTTAGCGATTGCTGAAGCATCTCATAATTTGGTTTTGATTCAGATGATGCGTGGTCTGTTTGATTTGTTGCAGTTCAACGTCGCTTTGGGACGCCGAAAAGTCTATAGCGAAGCACACCGTTTTGATCAATTGCATGATCAGCACTTTCAAGTCATGAATGCAATTGAACGCCGTGATCCAGAAGCTGCACGTAAAGCAGTCTGTGGACACATTGAGTTTGTAGTACAACAGGTGCGAATGATTGATGAAGAAGAAGCTCGTCGTCAGCGCGCCAGTCGATTAAACAGGATATAAGCATGATTATTTCTTCTGCCAATGACTACCGTGAAGCGGCACGACGTCGTTTACCGCCATTTTTATTCCATTACATCGATGGTGGTGCGTATGCAGAATATACCCTGAAGCGCAATGTAGAAGATTTATCAAAAATTGCTTTGCGCCAGCGTGTACTGAACGACATGTCACAGTTAAGTTTAGAAACCAAACTGTTTGATGAAACTTTGTCGATGCCTGTTGCATTATCGCCTGTGGGTTTAACAGGCATGTATGCACGCCGCGGTGAAGTTCAAGCTGCTGTCGCTGCAGATAAAAAGGGTATTCCGTTTACACTGTCTACCGTTTCAGTATGTCCAATTGAAGAAGTGGCACCTGCGATTCAGCGTCCAATGTGGTTTCAGCTTTATGTACTACGTGACCGTGGTTTCATGAAAAATGCTTTGGAGCGTGCTAAAGCGGCAGGCTGTTCAACCTTGGTGTTTACTGTGGATATGCCTGTTCCGGGCGCGCGTTACCGTGATGCCCACTCGGGTATGAGTGGCCCAAATGCAGCAATGCGCCGTTATATGCAGTCGTGTTTCCACCCACACTGGGCGTGGAATGTCGGCATGATGGGACGTCCGCATGACTTGGGCAATATTTCTAAATACTTAGGTAAGCCTACAGGCCTAGAAGATTATATTGGTTGGTTAGGTTCTAACTTTGATCCGTCTATTTCATGGAAAGACCTTGAGTGGATTCGTGAGTTTTGGGATGGGCCAATGGTCATTAAAGGAATTCTGGATCCTGAAGATGCCAAAGATGCAGTGCGTTTCGGTGCAGATGGGATTGTGGTTTCAAACCACGGTGGTCGTCAGCTGGATGGCGTTTTATCTTCTGCACGTGCACTTCCGCCAATTGCAGATGCAGTCAAGGGTGATATTAAAATCCTCGCGGATTCGGGTATTCGTAATGGTTTAGACGTGGTACGTATGCTGGCGTTGGGTGCGGACACGTGTATGCTCGGTCGTGCTTTTGTTTATGCACTCGGTGCAGCAGGCGGTGAAGGTGTTTCAAATCTATTGGAACTGATTGATAAAGAAATGCGTGTGGCAATGACTTTAACAGGTGCAAAAACCATTGCTGATATTACGTCTGACTGTTTAGTGAAGTTAGAGCGAGAGTTGGCTGAGTAAGTTTTTAATAATTTCTATTGTATGAAAATGGATAGTGTGAAGTTGTTTTAATTCACAATGTAAATCTCCCCTGACCCCTCTTTATAAAAGAGGGGAATGTTGCAAATTAATTGATTGTAAAATTTGCAATACTCTCCCTTTGTAAACGGAGGGGCTTGTTTTTACTTGAATTGATCTAGGTAAAAGAAAAGTCCCCTTTTGGAAAAGGGAGATATAGGGGGATTTCAAATATGGAATTGATCTTTGCACTTTGAATTTGAATATAAGAAGTTAAATAAATGAATAAATAAACATTATTCCTTAATTAAAATTTGGAATAGGAAAACTCCTTATGCAAACTCAATTATCTCCACAGCAAACTATTCAAAAACTCATCACCATTGTTGGTAAACAACACGTTTTAACTGACGATAAAGACACACGTTTATACCGCCAAGGTCGTCGTTACGGTGCAGGAAAAGTACTGGCTGTTGTTGCACCTGGGTCATTACTGGAACAGTGGCAAGTATTGCAAACAGCTGTTGATGCAGATTGTATTGTAATTATGCAAGCAGCCAACACAGGTTTGACTGGTGGTTCAACACCTTTTGGCGATGAATATGACCGTCCTGTGGTTTTGATCAGCACGCGTCGTTTGGTTGGCATACAGGTCATTAATGACGGTCAGCAAGTGATTTGTCTACCCGGTGCAACACTAGATCGACTTGAAAAAGAATTGGTGCCATTTAATCGGGAACCACACTCGGTGATTGGTTCATCGTGTATTGGAGCTTCAGTTTTAGGTGGTGTCTGTAATAACTCAGGCGGTGCTTTGGTGCGCCGTGGTCCTGCTTATACTGAGCTGGCATTGTATGCCCGTGTCAATGATGATGGTCAGTTAGAGTTGGTGAATCATCTAGGGGTAAATCTCGGAGAAACACCTGAAGAAATTCTAAGCAAGCTTGAAACGAAAAATTATCAAATCGGCGATATTATCAATAACTCAGGCTGCTGCGCATCGGACCATCGTTATGGACATGATGTTAAACAAGTTGACGAAAATACGCCTGCACGTTTTAATGCCGATCCGTCTCGTTTATATGAAGCATCGGGTTCGGCAGGTAAAGTGTGTGTTTTTGCCGTACGTTTAGATACCTTTGAAAAAATTCCAAGTCAAGTGTTCTATGTGGGTACAAACTCACATGATGATTTGACTGAAATCCGCCGTTTTTTACTAAAAGATTTGCCGCGATTGCCGATTGCAGGGGAATACATCCACCGTGTGGCTTATGATATTGGGGCGGAGTACGGTAAAGACACCTTCATGTTCATTGAAAAACTCGGTACAGCCAAAGTACCTGCCGCATTTGCAATGAAAGATAAGGTCGATGCGTACTTAGAAAAATTTGGTATGAAAGGTCTGTCAGATAAAGTCCTGCAATTGATCACCAAATTTTTGCCCAATCATTTACCGAAACGGATGAATATTTTTCGTGATCTGTATGAACATCATTTGGTTATTCGGATTGAAAATCAAGATGTCGAGCAAGTTGAAAGCTTTTTAAAATGTTATTTTCAAGATAAAACCTCAGGTGATTTTTTCCACTGTACCGAGGAAGAAGGACGTAAAGCATTTTTACATCGCTTTGCCGTTGCAGGTGCAGCAATTCGCTATCGGGATACGCACCGTTCAGAGGTTGAAGATATTGTGGCTCTGGATATTGCATTACGTCGTAATGATCGAGAGTGGGTGGAAACCCTACCCAAAGAGATGGATGATCTGATTGTTCATAAACTCTATTATGGTCACTTTTTATGTCATGTGTTTCATCAGGACTATATTGTGAAAAAAGGCGTAGATCCTTTGGCGATGGAACACCAAATGTGGCATTTACTTGATGCGCGTGGGGCAGAATACCCAGCTGAGCATAATGTCGGACATTTATATGTAGCAAAACCTGCGCTACGAACACATTATGAAAAGCTTGATCCAACCAATAGTTTTAATGTAGGTATTGGACAAACCAGTAAGTTGAAGCATTGGCAGTAAAGGATATTGGTCTAAAAAAACTAAACCAGTGACGGCAACATCACTGGTTTTTTTATTGCCCTATGTTTTTGAGAGCTCAGCTGAATTGACCGGAGATACCAAGAATTTTTTATAAATTGTCATCCCAATATTTTAAAAAACAGCTAAAGTAGTATGCAACAAGTTGCAAAGCCAAAGATAAGGATTCATGATGACAACCAATAGCTATGCACATATTTTAAAACCCTTACATTTGGGTTTTACCACCATTAAAAACCGTGTGGTGATGGGCTCCATGCATACGGGCTTGGAAGATCGTTTTTATAATTATCCAAAATTGGCAGCATACTTCGGTGAGCGTGCTAAAGGCGGTGTCGGTCTGATCATTACAGGCGGGATTTCTCCAAACCGTCAAGGTTGGCTTCTTCCTGCGGGTGGGACAATGAATACGTTGGGAGATATTGCTCCGCATCGTTTAGTGACCCATGCAGTACATAAGCATGGCGCAAAAATTTTAATGCAAATTTTGCATGCGGGACGTTATGGCTACCAACCCTTTGTAGTTTCTGCCAGCCCAATCAAGTCACCGATTTCGCCTTTTAAACCGCGTCAAATGTCTGAAAAACAAATTTTGAATACCATTGATGACTATGCTAAATGTGCCAGTCTTGCCAAAAAGGCGGGCTATGATGGTGTAGAAATTATGGGTTCAGAAGGTTATTTACTGAATCAATTCTTAAGCCGTCATGTGAACCAACGTGAAGACCGTTGGGGCGGGCCGATTGAAAACCGTATGCGTTTTGCGGTCGAAATTGTCAAAGGGATACGTGCACAAGTCGGCGAGAAATTTATTATTTGCTTCCGTTTGTCATTGCTCGATTTGGTGCATGACGGCAATACCATGCAAGAAGTGGTTACGATTGCGCAAGCACTAGAAAAAGCAGGCATTACCTTATTGAATACAGGAATTGGCTGGCATGAAGCGCGTATTCCGACCATTGTGACTTCGGTGCCACGTGCTGCTTTTGTTGACTATACTGCGGAAGTGAAAAAGCACGTGGCTGTGCCAGTGATTGCTTCAAACCGTATCAATATGCCAGACACGGCAGAAGAGATTTTGGCATCGGGCAAAGCCGATATGGTGCAAATGGCGCGTCCGTTATTGGCTGATGCTTTTTGGGTGAATAAAACAGCGACCAATCGTGTCGATGAAATCAATACGTGTATCGCTTGTAACCAAGCATGCTTAGATCATACCTTTAAAAACCAACGTGCTACTTGTTTAGTTAACCCGCGTGCAGCGTTTGAAACTGAGTTGGTTTATTTGAAAGTGAAACAACCGAAACGAGTTGCGGTTGTGGGTGGTGGCGTCGCAGGTATGTCAGCCGCGACAGTTGCAGCCAGTCGTGGACACCAAGTGACTCTGTTTGAAGCAAGTCATGAAGTGGGTGGACAGTTCAACTTGGCAAAAGTTGTACCCGGTAAAGAAGAGTTTCATGAGACCATTCGTTATTTCAAAGTACAGATTGAAAAAACTGGCGTCGACTTACGTTTAAACACCAAGGTGAATCGTGAGCAGCTTGAGCGTGAAGGCTTTGAAGTAATTATTATAGCTACAGGTGTTGTGCCACGTGCATTACGTATCGAAGGGAGTGATTCACCGCAAGTCTTGTCTTATGCAGAAGTGTTACGCGGTGCACCTGTCGGTCGAAAAGTTGCGGTGATTGGTGCTGGAGGGATTGGTTTTGATGTGTCTGAGTATTTATTGAAACCAGAGCATCAACCTCAGCCACAACCACTTGCAGATTGGCAACGTGAATGGGGCGTAGATCCAAACCCGAATTATGTCTCTGAAGGAGGCACGCAGGCCGCAGAAGTTCATCCGCCTGTTCGTGAGATTTATTTATTACAACGTAAAACCTCTGTACTTGGAGCAGGTTTAGGTAAAACTTCGGGTTGGGTACACCGTGCACAGTTGAAAAAGCATGCAGTACGTATGTTACGTGGCGTTCAGTACAAAGCTGTGACTGATGAAGGGCTTTGGGTGGATATAGCAGGACAAGATCAATTGCTACGTGTCGATACCATTGTTGTGTGTGCAGGGCAGGAGTCAGTGAAAGACCTGATGCCAAGTGCTGAGCAAAATACACTAGCGAATTACCACATTATTGGTGGTGCTAAATTGGCTGCTGAGCTAGATGCGAAGCGTGCGATTCGTGAAGGTGCTGAAATCGCCTCGAAATTATAAACTTTTGATGAAACAATATGCAGTTGATTGCTTTGACGGTAAGTTTTACTTGTCATCAAAACAAAAGCTCCGTATGATGGCGCACATGGAAGCGTGGCAGAGCGGTTTAATGCACCGGTCTTGAAAACCGACGAGGGCTTATACCCCTCCGTGAGTTCGAATCTCACCGCTTCCGCCAAATTTGAAAAGCCCTCTGTAGTTACAGGGGGCTTTTTTTAATTATACTTACATCATCACGCATACATTAAGTAATGAATTTGAAAAGAAAAAATGATGCTGAAAATAGAAAAATATTTAATAATTTTTTTTTAGAAATAGATTAGACCTCTTTCATAAATCATTTTTTACTCAGTTCCAAATTATAGATCCCAGCAATTAGATTGAACCTCAATCCCAATCTTTTTCCTCGATTGC
>NZ_LSOD01000038.1:0-56758 GCF_001592855.1 Acinetobacter sp. BMW17 | reverse complement strand
AATTGGTTGTACGATAGATTTTAGGTGTGGGCTTATTCATTTGCGAATTATATTGCCGAATAAGACTTTATCGGTAGGTTTGTGCAACAAAGCCAGTTTTAGAACATGATCTTAATCCGAAGAAAGCTTTAATAAAAAGAGACTATAAAAAATGCAATTACCATTCTTTTGGGTGGTTTCTCTATTTTCAAAGTTTGATAACGTGCTCTACCAAGCAATGCAACTGTGTGAGATGGGTCAGTATTTTTCAGTATGCCTAAATTGGAATTGGTTGTTGATTTTTACTCTTACACAGTGGTTTTGCTGATGAAAATTAAGCTTAGGGATAAGAAGAGAATGAATTATAAGACATTGAAATTATCAAAAGATTTGCAAGGTCATCTTATAGCAGCCTTCATGTTGCATGTTTAGCGGCAGCAGTCACTCGGGTTAATCCATTCAAAATACCAAATGGCTTGGGTCTTCAGCAGACGTCATGCAATGAATGGAATGAAACTCTCGAATCTCTTTTCGCAGAATGACTTGTGTACATGGTTTTGTACAGTTGTGAATTTGTGCCTGAACGCTGAAAAAAATGAGGACTCTAAAAATGCGAATGATACCAATATAAGCTGAATCTCCGCCTTTAAGAAACCTGCAAGTGCAGGGACAAACCTATCGCTATCACGTGATGATCAAACCCACTGGGGCACAGTGCAACTTAGACTGTAGTTATTGCTTCTATTTGCATAAACAAGACATGTTACAGCAACCAAAAGTTCCGCGTATGTCTGAGTCGATGCTTGAGTTACATATTAAGCAATATATCGAAGCGCAAACGGGCAATGAAGTGGTTTTCAGTTGGCAGGGTGGTGAGCCTACACTTATGGGGTTGGAGTTTTTTCAGCGGGTGGTTGAACTGCAAAAAAAATATGCGAAACCGCAGCAACGTATTGAAAACGATTTACAAACCAATGGCACCTTACTGGATGAAGACAGGTGTGTATTTTTAAAACAGCATGATTTTTTGGTGGGTTTATCCATAGATGGGCCTGCTGAGTTACATGATATCCATCGCTATAACAAAGGTGGAAAACCGACGCATGCCAAAGTCATGCAGGCTGCCGCGTTATTGCACCAGTATCAAGTCCCCTTTAATGCCTTATGTGTGGTGAACCGTGATAATTCGAAACGGCCGTTAGAGGTTTATCGTTTTATCCGAGACCAAGTTCAACCACGCATGATTCAACTGATTCCAGGAATGGAAAGTGCCCAGTTTCAGCAGACAGCACCAGGCCATTGGAATCCTCAAGATTTACCTAAATTGGGTAGTTCAGCAGCACAACCGGGAAGCTCAGATTCTGTGGTAACAGACTGGTCGATTGCTGCCGATGATTGGGGCATATTCCTTTCAACTGTGTGGAAAGAATGGTTACAGAAAGACTTTGGGCAGGTCTTTATCGACCAGTTTGAAAACATGGTTTCCATGATGTTTGGCTATGGGGCGCAGAAATGTGTGTCGGGTCAAGTTTGCGGAAAATCATTGGCGGTCGAACACAATGGCGACCTTTTCTCTTGTGATCATTTTGTTTATCCCGAATATAAATTGGGCAACATTTACGAGATTCACCAAGGCGATTTAGTTTTTTCTGAGCGACAAAAGAAATTTGCATATGCCAAATCCAAGTCATTGCCAGAATACTGCCAAAAATGTCCATATCTTCAATATTGCTGGGGCGATTGTCCAAAAGACCGTTTTCTCAAAACCCCAGATGGAGAGGCAGGTTTGCATTACCTTTGCACAGGCTTAAAACGGTTTTTTCATACGGCACTTTTATCTAAAAATGAAATTGCTAAACGGATACGGCCGCATTAGAAAGCTGTTGTCATTGGTCTTTAGAAAAACATTTTTCTAAAAACTAAATGTGTAAGGCACTGATATGGTTTTGCGTTTAGTGCCAATTGGGTTTGAAACAAGGATGAAAATTCGTTTTATACGAATTTGTTTAAGGAAAATACCATGCAAAAAACTTAATTTCTCGCTCTTTAGCCTTGGTAGGTGGAGCATTTCAACAGCACTTATGTCAAAGCGGCCTCAGAAGATGATTTATATGGCAGTGGTATGGTTACACGATATGCAAGTCGGTCAACTATTGGACGGGCAAATCAACAGAGAGTATGCGAGATAATTTTCTGTACTATCATGCATTGATTTTACGTGCAGTTCGTATTAATCAATGGAAAGTTCATTTTGAAACCAGTAAAAATTATTACGACCCATATCAAAAGCAAAAATTTCCAGTGATGTACAACCTTCGCCAAGACCCATTTGATAGTATCAGAGACCGTTCAGACATTATTCAAACCAAGCAATGGATTTCTGAACCCTTACAGGCATTACTGGGTTCACACATTAAATCTTTGATGGATTATCCACCTGTGCAAAAGGCTGCAACACTTGATTTTAGCGAGCTAATTAAGAATATGCAGACCCAAAAGCAGTAAGCTCTGGTAAAGGTGGCCGAAGTGATTCGGCTACCTTTTTGATGTTTGGATGAAATTTATGCTGTGATATTTAAATAAACAATTTAAATCATTCAGAATGTTGCGAGTGTCTATTCCAAGGATTTGGTGAGTTTAAAGTTGAACTCAGGTTGATCCAGTACTTGGCCTTTATCGCCACGCATTTCAATAAATTGCGCACCAATATAATAAATACGGCTGTCGCCTGATGAGTCGAGCTGTATCAGTTGATCAGAGCCATTCACAAATTGAAATGAGCCTTTCACTTCATTGACATAATTATTATTCGATTTGCCTAAAAATTTTTGTTTCAGCACAAAATGATGATCTAAGGTCAGTTCAAGTTCAGTGTCGATCCCAGAACAATCGTGACAGGGCAGAACCCCTTGATATGTGCCTACCCAATCTAAGGCATTTGCTGTGTCTGGTGTATCCATCACGGTTGCGCTAGCACTGTCGTCCAGAGATGCCGTGACATTGTGATCTGGTGGAGGATTGTTTTCATTTGGCTTTGAGCATGCAGTTAACATGGTGAAAGATAGGCATAGTGCTAAAACAGTCTTTTGCATATACAGCACCCGATATTATTCATTGTTTAGTTTTACCTTACAGTAGTGCTGGAGATGAAACTGTGAAGATCTGTGAGTGCGTCTGTATCTTCAATAAAGAATACTATTCACGTATTTTTACCTTTAATCTCAAAGAGCCTGTTTTTTCTTGAAATATTTGGAATTAAATAAAATATACGTTTATAGATTAATTGTTGTTTTATTGAGCGTCTCGCCGTGTATTTGATCAGCAGCATTGCTAGAATCGGCGCGGATTTTCAGTAATGTGGTATTTTTTGTGTTCGAAAAGCTTGCAGAACAAAGTTTAGCCTTAATGGGGTGGCAGATTGATAATCATTGGGATTTGAATATCGATCAATGTGTGATGATTGCAGCACCACATACCAGCAATTGGGATGCGCTGTACGCTCGTTTGGCATTAAAAGCCTTAGGTGTGCATGTCCGTATCACTATCAAAGACAGCTATATGAAGCTACCATTTGGGCCATTTGTTCGTGCAATGGGCGGGATAGGTATTGACCGTCGTCCGAAGCATGAAGGTGAACCACGTCCAAGTATGGTGCAACTCATGAGTGATCTTTTTAAAGAACACCCTAAGTTGGTGATGTTGGTCACCCCTGAAGGGACACGTGCCAAGCAGGAACAGTGGAAAACAGGTTTTTACCATGTTGCAGTTAGTGCAGGTGTTCCAATTGCGTTGGCCTATATGGACTATGCGAAGAAAAAAACTGGAGTGGGTAAAATTATTTATCCTACTGGTGACTATGAAAAAGATATGGCTGAAATTATGGCATTTTATGCGCAAATTTCTGCTAAATTTCCTCAAGATTTCAGTGTCGATACTCGCTATCACAACGACTCAACTGTGTCTTAATTTCAAATTTAAGTCATATTAAATTAAAAAAGACAGCTTTCGAGCTGTCTTTTTTATTGCTAACTGTATTCAAGGGTTTTGCTGGGGATTGGGTAAAACCCCACCTAGTGACTGGCATGCGGCCGTATAACTTTGTAGCTGTGTTTCAATCACTTCGGGCAGGGGAAGGTCAAAAATTTGATCACCGTGTTGATAGCTTTCTACATAGGATTGGGCTTTTTGTTTGCTGCTGGCAAGCACTTGTTCATGATAACTGGTCATACTGCTGTGGTCTGCCTGATCGCGCTCTATATTTTGACAGTCAAAAGATTGGAGAAGTTTTTCGGCTTGTTTTATTTCTTTGGATGAGCTTATGGAGCAAGCACTGATAAAGCAAAGACTCAGTAGTGCAAGAGGCAGTTTCATATATGGTGAGCGGCGGGTTTAAAGGTGCGCTTATTGTATAAAGATTTGTGAAGTTGGAGAAAGCCTAGTAGAGCTAAGTTGTTTAAAGATGAGCCTATTTTGACACAAAATACACAATTGCTGACCCAAGCCATTGCCAAAGTGCAGAGTCAGGTTTTATAGCACTACAGAAAGCGATAGCTGATACATAGAAAACAGCCTGAACTAAACAATAAACCCAGTACCGTATGTTTGAACTGCCGCTCAGAAATTTTATAAAACAATTGCGCGCCGAGCATGGCCGGTAGACTCACACTCAAAAGTAAGATGCCCATATAGGGTAAATGTTGCAAGTTTAAATTTCCGCGGAGCAGATAGGTGAGTAGGGTGAATAGCTGAATGGCGAAATTGAAATGCCTTAAAATTGAGCGCTGTTGCTCTTTAGGAAGGTTTTTTAACATGACCCAAGCTGAAGGCAGTGAGCCACAAAAGCCTCCTAACCCACCCAATATACCCCCAAGAAAACCAATACTGCTATCAGCATATTTTCCAGAGTTTTGAATAAGGCGAATTTGGGGATTAAGTAGCATTAATGGACACCAAAGAATCAGAAAGATCCCTAGAACCAGTTTAAAGGTATGTGCTTGAATAATGTCTAACAGATAGGTTCCCAATGGAACGCCAATCAGACCTGCAAGGATATAAGGTGCAACGAGGCTTTTATCAAGTTTAAAGGCAGATTCTGACTTTAAGGAAATCAGGTGGCTCCAGACTGAGGCAAAAACCACCAATGGCGCTGCGAGCTGAGGTGCCAAGATCCAGACCCAAAATGACATGGCGATTAAGGCAAATGCAAAGCCCGTGAGTCCCTGTACAAAACCCGCCACCATTGCACCTAAGATAAAGATCAACCAAGTCATATGCGATATATTTAAAATTTTAGCGAGTGTACGATTTTTCGTTTGGTGTACATAGTTTCTAGACGTGAAAAATGACTGAAGTCTTAGCTTGATTTTGAATATGTATATTGATCTTCATACATAGCGTAGCTCAGAACCACACTAATATGCACTAAGAGCAATTTCTTTCGTGATGGTGTAAATCAAAAGGGCGTAAAAGTGTCTAGATTATGGGGAAACCACCACTTTCTTTTGATATAAACCTGCACGTACAGTCCCAGCTTTGGTGCTCTTCACTTGCACCCACGATGCTGGAAGTTTTAATAGATTCAAATCCCGATCGGCTTCTACATAAATATAGCCATTATTTTGAATCAGTGGATCCGCCAAGAGGGCCAGTTCTTCCCATAGCTCTAGGCTGTACGGAGGGTCTAAAAAGACCAAATCAAACTGTTCATTTAAGGTGAGTAATGTTTGCTGTGCAGTCGCTACTTTTAACTGGGCACGGGACTTAGGAACTTTAAGGAGTTCCAAGTTTTGCGTTAAAAACTGTGCTTGACTGCGGTCAGGTTCAATCATTACTACCTTTGATGCACCACGAGATAAGGCTTCAAATGCCAATGCACCCGAACCTGCACAAATATCCAAAACATTGGTATTTTGCACATCCCACATGAGCCAATTAAACAAAGTTTCACGTACGCGATCGGGCGTAGGGCGTAAACCTTCAATACTGGCAAAAGGCAGTTGGCGACGTTTCCAGTCCCCTCCAATGATGCGGAGTTGATTTTTCATAATTAGTCTGACTCCACAGATGCAGAAGGTGGTGTAGCTGAACGGCTGGTATTTGCTGCCGTTGATGCGGATGCTGTATTTAAAGTACTGGTTGGTGCTGCCGTACTTGTCCCAGTTGTGGTCGCTGGTGGAGTGCTACCACTTGGTAATTCACCCGGTTTAATCCCCGCTGTCATTAGACCACCACTAATTTGATGGTTTTGTGGACGAATTGGATTTTTATGACGAGTGAGCAGCCAGTAGTCTAAGATCGGACGAGCCAGTTGTGCGGCAGAACCACCATGACGACCATTTTCCCACACCACTGCAATCGCAATTTCAGGGTTTTCCGCAGGTGCAAAGCCCACGAATAAACCGTGGTCTAACTGACGTTCGGTCAATAGGGCTTCATTGTAGCGTTTGCCTTGGGCAATACTTTTGACCTGTGCAGTACCAGTTTTACCTGCAATTTTATACATTGGGGTGCGAATACCACGTCCAGTCCCTGTTTCAATGACATCGACCATGGCATCACGCATTTGTATCCAGTCTTGATCTGTGCCATTGAACTGGATTCTACCATCAGGTGCATTTAAGTCTTTATGTGGTTTCGCACCTTTACTGGTTTGTAAAACATGCGGAATCACATGTGAACCATGGTTAGCGGTAATGGCGGTTGCCATGGCCAATTGCAGCGGTGTTGCAGTAAAAGCGCCTTGTCCAATACTCACTGAAATGGTTTCACCTTTGAGCCATTTGGCATCTCGGGTACGCATTTTCCATTCAGGGTTCGGGTAAAGGCCTGTACTTTCACTTGGTAAATCCACGCCAGTTTTTTCACCAAAGCCAAACTGCCGCATCCATGTGTTCATTTTTTCAATGCCCATACGGAATGACAGAATGTAGAAGAAGGTATCACAAGAGACCACTTGAGATTTATGCAAGTTGACTACGCCGTGGCCTGATTTTTTCCAGTCGCGGAATTTATGCGAATCGCCCGGAAGTGTGAAATAGCCGTGATCGGAAATGGCCGTGCCCCAATCAATTAAGCCATAATGAATGCCACCTAAACCAAACATCGGTTTAATGGTTGAGCCGGGCGGGTAAGCGCCTTGCACAGCACGGTTATATAGTGGTTGATCGAGGTTATCGCGTAAACCACTATAGTCGGTATGACTAATCCCCGTGACAAACAGGTTAGGGTTAAAACTTGGACTTGAGACCAAGGCCAGAATTTCACCTGTACGTGGATCCATCGCCACGATTGCACCACGACGACCTGCAAGCTGCTCTGAGGCAACCGTCTGCAAGCCATAATCGAGTGAAAGATATAAGTCATTACCACGAACGGGTTCTTTGCGACCTAAATGGCGCAACACGTTACCGTGCGCATCGGCTTCGACCGACTCATTTCCTGGCACACCATGTAGCAAATCTTCATAGGAGTTTTCTACCCCAATTTTACCAATCAGGTTAGTGCCCGCATACAAATCTTTATTGATGCTTTTTAATTCTTTATCGTTAATTCTACCCACATAACCAATCACATGGGCAAATAGTTCACCATGTGGATAGTAGCGCGTCATCTGGGTTTCAATATTGACCCCAGGGAATTGATATTTAACTTCGCTAAAGCGAGCAATATCGTTTTCATTGAGATTAAGTTTAATTGAAACGCGTTCAGTTTTACGTGAGGCTTTAATACGACTGTTAAAGCGCTCAATATCATCTGGAGTGAGTTCTAAGATTGGCGTTAAACGTTCAATTGTGGCATCAATATCCGTCACATCCGCTCGACTCATAGTTGCGGTAAAGACAGGATAGTTGTCCGCCAACAGCACACCATTGCGGTCATAAATATAACCACGCGCAGGGGCTAAAGGTTGTAGGCGGATACGGTTTTGATCGGATGCGGTTGAAAACTCATCAAATTGCACCAGCTGCAAATAGGCATAGCGAGTGACTAAAATCAGCAAGAAGAAAACCACAATACCCATGGAGATAAATGTACGATTTCGAAAAATGCGCTTTTCTTGTTGGACATTTTTTAAAGGAAAGTGCTGTTTCATACCAAATCGACTTAAACACATGGATAAAGAGGAAAATACCTGCGCGCTATTCTAACGCATGTCACACTGTTTTGATATTTGTTATCGCTGCTTCTGCTTTTCATTTTTGCCTAAATTTTGACTTTATAGACATCAAAAATATAAATTGCTGTATATAAGTGTTTTATAAATTCTGCTACAGTCAAAATCCTGTAAAAAGGGACCAATTACTAAAATAACATTACGGATAATGGTGACAATAATGACAAGAATTTATCCAGTGTTGGCACTTGTTGCCTGTGCAAACGTAGCCTACGCTCAAGATAATTCCTTTTTGCCAGATGCAAAAATTCCTGCTGGCAGTGCTCAAACGTGGAATGTAGGGGCTGGTGTAACGCAGAAATTACTGCACACCAATCTGGAATGGGTGAATCCTTATGGCATTGCATACGCAAAAGCTGGGGTGTTTATCAATAATGATTACCCTGTAGGTGGTCAACTGGGTTTTAGATTTCCAGTTCATTTTACCGGTAAAGATAAAAATGGTTATTATCTCGGTGTTTATGCGGGGCATATTGACAGTAAGAAAGTGGATGGCGAGTACGAATCTCGCCTTGGTGGTGGTGTAGATCTTGCTTATGTGTTACTGAGTCCTGAACGAATCAGCACTTTCAGTGTGGGGATTGGTGCAGGGGAAAAACTCGAAGCCAAATCGGGCTATGTGGTTGCAGAAACTGAACCGAGACTACAATTTTCCTATACTCTAAGTTTCGGTTTATAGACACAATATCTTTTTTAAAACGCTATATAATTCAGTTAATAAAATTAAATATGGAAGTTATGCATGCTTGAGTACGTCAATCAGTTGTGGCAAACCTTTTTGAATCGACCCGATTTTTGGGCTGTACTCAGCATTATTCCTGTGACTGCTTTTGTGACTTGGGCGCACGTTTGGATGGCCCTGAAAATGGTCTTTTACCCGATTACATTTTGGGGTTTTCATATTGGGCCTTTGCCTGTGGGGTGGCAGGGCATTGTGCCTAGAAAAGCGGGGCGTATTTCAGGCATCATTACGGATAACACCTTATCTAAGCTTGGTTCTTTGCGTGAATTTTTAGATGCAATGGATCCTGAGGATATGGCGCGGATCATTGGTGAGCAAGTTGGTTTTGAACTTGAGCACCTGATTGATGAAGTCATGATAGACCGCAATGCAGTACTTTGGGAAAACTTACCTTATTCGATTAAGCGTCGAATTTATGCACAGGCACACAAACAGCTTCCGGCTGTGCTCAGAGAATTAGTGACCGAACTGACCATGAACGTCGAGTCACTTGTGGATATGCGCGATATGGTGGTCAGCCAAATGGAAGGTGACCGCAGACTGATGGTGCGTATGTTCTTGAAAGTGGGTCAGAAAGAAATCAACTTTATTTGGCATATTAGTGCCCTCATCGGGATGTTCTTTGGTATCTTTCAAATGATTGTTTGGTTTGTGGTGCCATGGCATTGGACGGTCCCATTTTGGGCGGCGGTATGGGGCTTCTTAACTAACTGGATTGCAATTTGGATGGTGTTTAATCCAATTGAGCCACACTATGTTCGATATCTGCAACTGACTGAATTAACAAAAGATCGTAAGTTTCCATGGATTAAGCCTGTGATTCCACGCATTGGGACTTATAATGTGCAAGGCGCTTTCATGAAGCGCCAAGAAGAAGTGTCTGATGTGTTTGCAAGTGTAGTCACAGAAGACCTGATTACGTTAAAATCCATCATGACTGAAATGATGTATGGCAATAAAAAAGACAAGACCCGTCGTATTGTCAAACGTCATATTAATGAAATCATGGAAACACCATTGGTGAGAACGTCTTTGCAACTGTCTTTAGGTCCACGTGAATACGCAAAACTGAAGACGGACTTGATTGATCGTTCAATTGAAATTACGATGGTGCCTGTATGCGACCCAGCGTTCAATGCGAGCCGTGCACAGAAAATCTATAAAATGTTTAGAGACCGTATTCGAGAGCTAACGCCGAAAGAATTTCAAAACTTATTACGTCCTGCATTTCAGGAAGACGAATGGATTTTGATTTTATTGGGTGGGGTAACTGGCTTCATTGCGGGTACAATACATTTGTTTGTAGCTTTCTTATAATTAGATGCTAAAAATATGTCGAATTTGTCGGCATGTATAAAGTGTCAAATATATTGTTTAAATGAGGATGTTTTTTTATGCGCATTATCTTACTCGGACCACCTGGAGCAGGTAAAGGTACACAAGCTCAGTTGATCTGTAAGCGCTACAATGTCCCACAAATTTCAACCGGTGATATGCTCCGTGCTGCAATTCGTGAAGGAACTGAACTCGGTCTACAAGCTAAAAGCGTGATGGACAATGGTGGTCTTGTATCTGATGAACTGATCATTGGTTTAGTGAAAGAACGTATTGCGCAACCTGACTGTGTAAATGGCTGTATCTTTGATGGTTTCCCTCGTACCATTCCTCAAGCCGAAGCGCTTGAAAATGAAGGCATCAACATTGATCACGTGATTGAAATTGATGTACCTGACGAAGAAATCGTACAACGTCTTTCTGGTCGCCGTCAGCACCCTGCATCGGGCCGTGTTTATCACATCGTTTACAACCCACCTAAAGTGGAAGGTAAGGACGACGAAACTGGTGAAGAGCTGGTACAACGTCCTGATGACCAAGAAGCAACGATTCGTAAGCGTTTAGGTTCATACCACACTGAAACTGAACAGTTGGTTGGTTTCTACCAAGGTCGCGCAGCGTCTGGTGAAAATGCACCAACCTATGACAAGCTGAATGGCTTACGTCCAATTGACGAAGTACAAGCAGATTTGTTCGCGATTCTTGATCAAGACAAATAATTGCATGTTTTAAACATGGCAATGTTTTGACATTGAAAGAGCTCTAAGTCATATTAGGGCTCTTTTTCTTGATCCTCTAAAAATGGAGTTGCGTGTGGCACAAGTTGGAATCATTGTTTTAATTATTGTTGCTGCGGCGGTATTAGTAGGTTTGTTTTATATCAGCGTAAAAATGCTACGCGATGTCAGTAAACAAGAAAAAATGTCGAAAAAGCAGCCAGAACGTCAGTTGCATCCGAAGTTGCAGCAAGACTTAAAAGATAAATCTAGCCAAAAATAAAAAAATGAACTTTAGTGTTCAGCTTCTATCGTCTTTGTGGCAATACGTGCTGCACCAAATTCAAAACGATCTGGCCAGTTACACACATCTGAAACGATGCACTCATGGCATTTCGGTTTGCGCGCGATACAGCAGTATCGACCATGTAAAATGAGCCAATGATGCGAGTCAACAATAAATTCTTTCGGTATGACTTTCACTAAACGGTGTTCGACTTCAAGCACATTTTTGCCGACCGCTAAACCTGTACGATTGCCTAAACGAAAAATATGCGTATCGACCGCCATCGTCGGTTGTCCAAAAGCAGTATTTAACACCACATTGGCTGTTTTTCGCCCTACACCGGGTAAAGCTTCTAAATCGGCACGGTTGTTTGGCACGATGCTGTTATGTTTTTCAACCAGTATCTTACAGGCTTTAATGACATTTTCGGCCTTCGCATTATATAAGCCTATGGTTTTAATATAGGTTTTTAAACCATCTACCCCTAAGGCATAAATAGTTTCAGGTGTATTGGCAACAGGAAAGAGTTTATCCGTGGCTTTGTTGACACTCACATCCGTCGCCTGAGCAGACAAGGTCACAGCCACCAACAGCTCAAAAGGACTCGAATAATTCAATTCAGTTTTGGGGTTTGGACGTTGTGCGCGTAAACGTTCAAAAAAGATTTGGATTTGCTTTTTGGTCATGTTTTTTACGGGTTTTCCGCTTGTCGTTAGCATGTTTTAAGCTCCCTGTAACAGATTAAGCTGTTGGGTTAAATCATCTAACAACAGACGTTTTTTCGTATCTTCACGCACGCTGAGCTGCTTTTCTAGTTTTTTGATTTGTACACGTAATTTCGCCAGCTCAATGGTGGATTTTGCATCGAGCTTTGCTGCCATTTCTGGTTCTTTTTCAATGATCTGAATATCAGGTACAGCATCGTTCTGTGCTGAAAACTGGGCAAATAAAGCCGTATTAATTTCCGCACGAACCACTGGACCTTTACGGTGTAGGCGCTGTTTTTCTACACGTTGAATATGCGCGTAATAGCGTTGTCTTAAATCATCTTGCTCAGCTTTGCGTAAGATTTCCGTTGGTATGCCGTCTACATCTGGAATAAGGTCAATACAGTCGACAGGACAAGGTGGGATACACAGTTCACAGCCTGTACACAGGTCACTCAAAATGCTGTGCATAAGTTTACCCGAGCCAATAATGGCATCTACAGGACAGGCACTAATACATTTGGTACAACCAATGCATTCATCTTCACGAATGATTGCTTTCATTCTCTGTGGGCGGCCATCGGCTTGAATAGGCCAAATACTTTCTTCTGCAATTAATTCTGGCCTGTTTAGCAACTGAGCCAATGCATCGGCTACAGGCTGCCCGCCGGGTACACATTTATTGGCTGCTTCACCTTCGCTGATGGCTTGGGCATAAGGCAGACATCCATCACGATGTCCGCAGAGTCCACATTGGGTTTGGGGAAGGAGGGCATCGATATTTTGGATCAGGGAAATGTGCGAATTCATGCGTAAACCAATCCTGCAACTGAATTTGCAGAGATATTAGGAGAAATAGGTAGATCACTGAATTTTACCATGTTTTTTTTGAATAATCCTGTGTTCTAAAACGGTTCATTAACTGCATTATTTTTGAGCAAAAAATGATTTTAAACCTGTGTTTTCATTGGTGTTTTTTTATAACCAGTTTTGAGGTATGTTTTATATAAATAATTGTTATATAAATGATAAATATGTTTTTTTATAGAAATGTGTTGTGAATTGTTGGTAAAAGATATTTAATTGTTTGCGCCAAAATTTAACATTGTTTATAAAATTTGACCAATTTTGATCCATTTTCTGCTGAGGATTAAGCGTTGAAATATAACAGCCTTAATGAGTTTTTAGATTACGTGAAAACACGTGATGAACATCAACCCGAATTTCTACAAGCGGTAGAGGAAGTCATGACCAGCCTTTGGCCGTTCATTGAAAAAAATCCTCGTTATGCAGACCACGGTTTGCTGGAGCGTTTGGTTGAGCCAGAGCGTGCGATTCAATTCCGCGTTTCATGGGTGGATGATCAAGGTCAAACGCATGTAAATCGTGCTTTCCGTGTTCAATACAACTCGGCGATTGGTCCATTTAAAGGCGGTATGCGTTTTCACCCATCGGTAAATCTCTCGATCCTAAAATTTTTAGGCTTTGAGCAAACCTTTAAAAATGCGTTAACGACACTACCAATGGGTGGTGGTAAAGGCGGTTCAGACTTCGATCCTAAGGGGAAGTCTGAAGGCGAAATTATGCGTTTCTGCCAAGCGCTAATGATTGAGCTATACCGTCACCTAGGTTCAAATACGGATATCCCTGCGGGTGATATTGGTGTGGGTGGCCGTGAAGTGGGCTATATGGCTGGCATGATGAAGAAGCTGAGCAATGACACTTCATCTGTGTTTACGGGTAAAGGTTTAACCTTTGGTGGTTCTTTGGCGCGTCCTGAAGCAACGGGCTACGGCACAGTGTATTTTGCTGAAGAAATGCTGAAAACCCGTGGCGACTGCTTCCAAGGCAAAACAGTCACGATTTCTGGTTCTGGTAACGTAGCACAGTACGCAGCTGAAAAAGCAATGTACCTAGGTGCGAAAGTCGTTTCATTGTCTGACTCTGCGGGTACAGTATATGTGAAAGCAGGCTTTACCGATGCTTTACTGGCTGAAGTGATGGAACTGAAAAATGTGAAGCGTGGTCGTATTTCTGAGTTTGCGTCTAAGCATGGCTTTGAATACTTAGAGGGTCAGCGTCCATGGTCTATTCCATGTGATATCGCATTGCCATGCGCAACTCAAAATGAGTTAGATCAGGCGGATGCTGAAGTGCTCCTTGCAAATGGAGTAATTTGTGTCGCTGAAGGGGCAAACATGCCTTCTACCTTAGATGCAGTCGAAAAATTCGTTGAAGCGAAAATTTTATACGCACCAGGTAAAGCATCCAATGCGGGTGGTGTTGCGACCTCTGGCCTAGAAATGTCACAAAATGCTTTGCGTTTGGGTTGGACTTTTGAAGAAGTCGATGAGCGCTTACATGCGATCATGAAAGAAATTCACCGTAACTGTGTGAAATACGGTACACAAGCAGATGGTACTGTGAACTATGTAAATGGTGCGAACATTGCAGGCTTTGTAAAAGTTGCAGATGCAATGCTTGCTCAAGGCGTATTCTAAGTTTTGTACACTTAGAAAAATCCCAATAAAAAAAACCGAGGCTTGAGGCCTCGGTTTTTTTCTAGGTCATTGAACGATTACAATGAACCTTTTACCGCTTCACGTTCAATAATCATGTCTTGAACATAAGCATATTTTGATTGGTCAGCCGCAGGGTTGGCAATTTCAAAACGTTTAACACGCACGATTTGACGCTCTTTAGGGTTATGAGTGAAGCCATCGATATGATTATAGAATAACGTCCAGTCTTTATCGACCTGTGTTTTTACGCCATTTTCAGCATATTTAATTTCACGAACTTGTAGGCATTCCATACGGGCAACACCTGCAGAACATGTTTTGGTTTCTGGTGAAATTTCTAAGAAAACAGTTTCAGCTTGGCTTTGATATTTTGATTCAGCAGTTTGCTTACCAGTGAATACAATTTTTTCACCCTTTGCCGATACCACGGTCAGTGTTGGTGCATCAGGATCATTTAGGTTTAAAACAAACGGTGCTTTACGGTTGTCAAATAAATCTGCTGCGATGCCTTCCTGAGCCATGGCTTTTGGTTCACATGCCATTTGAGTCGCCATCAGGTTACCCGTCACGATTTGATTATTCTCAATTTTCCAACTAGTCCCCATACCGTTACAACTAGTTGAAATGCCTAAGCGACCTGCTTGTTTGTCAAAGTTTAAAACCAATGGCTTAGGCGCATCTGCGGTGTTCGCACTCCAATGGTAGTTTGCGAGTGTTTGATCTGCATTTTGTTGTTGTAGTACAGACACAGCCAAATCTCCTACTTTTTGAATATCAGATGATTGGCAAGCAGCCAGTGCGAGTGGGAAAAGGGCAATCGCTAAATATTTTAATTTCATGGGTTACAATTTCTTGATTTAAAATAACAAGATACATGATATCCGATGTTGTTTTTAAAAGAATGGATACATTCAGTTCTTTTGGGTTTCAAAATGTATCCATAAATATTTTTTTGTTAATATATAAGTAAAATTTATACATTAGTCGAAACGGTAAATGTCCATGCCCAGTGCACCCATGGTAAAACTGCTATGCACAATATTAAAACGATGCCCTGTACCCATCGCAAAGAATATTGGGGCAAAGTGTTCTAACGTTGGGTGGTTACGACGGACAAAAGGAATCGATTCCCAGTCTAAAATAGCGTCAAAGTCCTGATGGCTAAGTTTCGCGACCACATGATTACGAAACGTCGACGCCCACTCAGGTACCGCTTGTGACTGACCATGCCAAGACAACTCGGCTAAGTTATGGGTAATACTCCCTGAGCCAATGAGCAAGACCTGCTGCTCGCGTAGTGGCGCAAGGGTTTGTCCAATTTTATAAATCTCCTCTGCCGACAGATTCATCGGGAGTGAAATTTCCACCACAGGGATGTCTGCATCTGGATACATATGGAGTAAAGGCATCCAAACGCCATGATCACGCGGACGGGTACTGTTTGCATGAGCTGAAAAACCCGCTTCTGCCAATAAATGTAGAATTTCTTCGGCTAAAACAGGCTGACCGGGTGCTGGGTAGCGAATGTCATAAAGCTCAGCAGGAAAGCCTCGAAAGTCATGCCATGTCTCTGGACGTACTCCAGTACTTACTTCAAGTGAGTTACTTTCCCAGTGGGCGGACATAATCACAATTGCTTGTGGTGTCGGTAAGTTTAGGCCCAAACGATGTAACGCAGGCCCAACTTGCTCTGGATTCAACGCAAGCATGGGTGAGCCATGAGAAATGAATAAGCCGGGTAGCGTTTGTAAGTTCATTGTGAAAGCCTAATAGGAGAAGATGAAAAGAATTTTGTCAGATTCTTATCATCTGTGTAATGGGGGAAATATCAACGTATTGTTCCAAAAAAAGAACAATACTTGAGCTTAACCTGCACGATGATAAGGGTGATTATGGTTAATACTCATAGCTCGGTAGAGTTGTTCAATCAGCATCACGCGAACCATCGGGTGAGGTAAGGTCAGTTTGGATAAAGACCAATGCCAAGCAGCTGCTTTACGTACTGCTTCAGAGTGACCGTCAGGCCCACCAATTGCCAGTACAATATCATTGCCCTCAAGCATCCACCCTTTCATGGTTTCTGCCAGTTTTTCGGTGCTAAACTCACGACCACCGACTTCTAAAGCAATCAGCACTTCGTTGCCTTTCATTGCATTTAAAATGCTATCACCTTCAATTTGACGGTATTTTAAAATATCTGCTTCTGAATCATTTTTACCGCGCTTTGCCATTGGCAGTTCAATAATCTGCGTTTGCACAAAGGGTTGAATACGTTTGAAATAATCTTCAAAACCAGTCAGTACCCATGCAGGCATTTTTTGACCAATGGTCAGAATACGGATTTTCATAATGGGTCATGTATAAGGAGACGAACCATTATAACGGTGAAAGCGAGGCTTTGCAGTGAGACGAAACAAAATGCAATTGAATTCACTGAACTAATGTTGCTTAATTCAACAGATGAGAGGAATAAGAAATACTTGGAATAATAACAATGTGGCTCAAAACTTTAAAAAAACAGGCTTTTTTGTTGATTGTTGTACTGGGTACTTTCACAGGGCAGGTATTTGCAAGCAACGCCAAAATGGCTGATGAACAAAACCTACAAGTCTATTTGGAGCAAGTGATTGGTCAGGGCAAAGCACGTAACTATAAAAACCTTGATGAACTGAACCGTGTCTCTGCATGGATCAAAGAACAAATGCGCTTATTGGGCGTTCCGTGTCACTATCAAAACTTTACGGCCAATCAGCAAATTTACCGAAATGTAGTGTGTAGTTTAAACGTCGGACGGGCAGACCGCGTGATTGTTGGGGCACATTATGACGTCTTTGGCGATCAAGATGGTGCAGATGACAATGCCTCTGGCGTTGCAGGGATAATTGAAACGGCGCGTATTTTGGCAGAGCAAAAGTCTAAACTGCCTAACAATGTGGACTTCGTGTTCTATAGTTTAGAAGAACCACCGTTTTCTAAAACTGAACAAATGGGCAGCTATGTGCATGCGAAATCGGTTCAGTCACAAAAAGATAAGATTAAAGGTGTGTATATTTTAGAAATGATCGGCTTCTTTAGCGAACAACCCATCCAAAGCTATCCTGTGGGCTTAAAGTGGATTTATCCAACCCATGGTAATTTTATTGCGACAGTGAGTAACGTGAGCTCACGTGACTTAGGCGCAGGCTATTGTACAGCGATGCAGCAACTTGATCAGTTGGAATGTCAGCGTTTGGTTGCTCCAAGCTTTGCCAACGCTTTTGATTTTTCAGATCATTTGAATTATTGGGAGTTTGATATCCCCGCAGTCATGATTACCGATACCGCATTTTATCGAAATGGTCACTACCATACCAAAGCAGACCGCTTAGCGACGTTGAATTTGACCAAAATGGCGAATGTGATCGATGGGCTGGTACAGCATTTATTGAAACCTTAATGTATTTTGAGCAATAAAAAACGCAGTTCCCAAGTAGCGAGAACTGCGATAAAAGGTCATCCGTCTGGAGAATCAGATGACCATGCAATTTCAAATTATCAATAAAAAGAAACATACAGCGCGTATCTGTTCTTATTATTTATATCGGGCTTTTTATCGATTTTTCAAGTCTGATGGATGATAGAGGAAAAGGTTTTATACAAAAATTCAAACCAACTAAGCGAAAATGGGTAGATTCATTTCACCTCATGGAATGTAGGCCAATCATATTTCCTTCGCTATCAAAGGCCAGCACAATAAAACCATATTCACCAATGGCCGTTTTTGCTTCATGAATTTTTCCACCAGACTCAACAAGTCGGCTCGCTTCATTCGCACAATCGTCACATGAAAAATAGATTAAGGTACTGTTTCCTCCTGCGGATAGGCCTGGCATTTTCACCAGTGCACCTGAAGCACCATAGGCTTGCATGTCTGAGGGGAAAGCCCACATTTGCAGTGAATTATCATCTGCTGGTGGGGTTAATTCAGTTAATTGAATATTAAAAACAGATTCATAAAATTGTTTGGCACGAGATAAATCATCCACATAAATTTCAAACCAGCCAATCGGGTTTTTCATTTTAGTTGTCCTACATGTATCCCTTGATCAAATTATTGTAGGAAATAAAAGCATAAAGATGTGTGGTGTTATCTACAGTAAATTGTAATAAAAAAGAGAGCCGAAGCTCTCTTTTTTACGATGCCGAATTAGTGGCGTGCAGCTTTTTTGCCTTCATCGACCGCTTTCACTATTGGTGCTTTGACCAAAGGCTCAGGCATAGAGGTCAACGCCAGTGGTAAAATCTCATCAATCGATTTCACCGCTTTAATCTCTAAACCTTCTTTGACATTGTCAGGGATTTCAGATAAATCACGGACGTTGTCTTGAGGAATGAAGACCAGCTTAATTCCACCACGGTGTGCAGCCAGTAGTTTCTCTTTCAAGCCACCAATGCGCATTGCACGACCACCGAGACTGGTTTCACCTGTCATGGCAATATCAGGGCGAATTGGGATGCCTGTGAAAGCAGAAACCAATGCAGTTGTTAACGCTAAACCAGCAGAAGGGCCATCTTTTGGTGTTGCACCTTCTGGTAAGTGAACGTGAACATCTGTTTCTTCAAAGCGGGTCGATTCGATACCTAATTCATCTGCACGAGTACGCACGACAGTCATAGCAGCGGTAATCGATTCTTTCATTACATCACCGAGTGAACCCGTGGTAATGAATTTACCTTTACCTTTGACTGCTGCAACTTCAATGGTCAACAACTCACCACCGACTGAAGTCCACGCCAAACCGTTCACGCGACCGACTTGAGCTTCATCTTCCGCCATACCAAAGTCAAATTTATGTGGACCTAAGTAGTCTGGAAGATTGGCCGAAGTCACATCAACTTGCAGGTTTTTCGCCTTCTTGCTGACCGCTTCTTTTACCACTTTACGGGCAATTTTAGAGACTTCACGCTCTAAGCTACGCACACCGGCTTCACGTGTATAACGTTGTACGATGTCACGAATCGCTTCTTCATGAACAGTCAATTCTTTCGCACGTAAACCATTGTTCTTCATTGCTTTCGGAACAAGGTAACGCTCAGCAATATTGACTTTTTCATCTTCGGTATAACCTGGTAGACGAATCACTTCCATACGGTCAAGCAAGGCTTCTGGAATATTCATGCTGTTGGCAGTACAAATGAACATCACTTCAGACAAGTCCAGATCAAGATCTAAATAGTGATCGTTAAACTTGCTGTTCTGTGATGGATCAAGTACTTCAAGCAACGCAGAAGCAGGGTCGCCACGGTAGTCTTGTGCCATCTTGTCGATTTCGTCGAGCAAGAACAATGGGTTCTTCACGCCAACTTTCGTTAAAGACTGCACAATTTTACCCGGCATCGCACCGATATAGGTACGACGGTGACCACGGATTTCCGCTTCGTCACGTACGCCACCAAGTGCCATACGTACAAACTCGCGACCTGTCGCTTTCGCAACCGATTCACCCAGTGAAGTTTTACCTACACCTGGAGGGCCAACCAAACAAAGGATTGGGCCTTTAAGTTTTTTCACGCGAGATTGAACTGCAAGATATTCCACAATACGATCTTTCACGTCATCTAAGCCGTAATGATCGGTATCCAAAATTTCTTGCGCTTTGCTTAAGTTAATGCTGACTTTGCTGGCTTTATTCCAAGGCGTATCTAAGATAGCCTCGATATAATTGCGCACCACAGCCGCTTCACTAGACGCAGGTTGCATTGCTTTGAGTTTACGGAATTCGCTTTCAGCTTTTTTACGCACATGTTCAGGCAAATCAGCTTCGGCAAGACGTTTTTCAATTTCAGCAACGTCATCTTCCGCGCCGCCATTCATGTCAGAAAGCTCACGCTGAATGACCTTCATCTTTTCATTGAGGAAGTATTCGCGTTGATTTTTCTCCATTTGACGCTTCACTGAGTCATGTAAAGTTTGCTCAATCTGTTGTTCTTCAGATTGTTGCAATAAATACGTCATCAGTTCTTGTAGATGTGCTTCAAACTCATCGTGTTCGAGGAATTTTTGCTTCACATCAATATTCAGTGGAACACGGGTCGCTACGAAGAATAACAATTGCAGTAAATCGTCAATCTTGTTCGCAGCAGCAATCAGTTCACGTGCATTACGCAGTTTTGCTTCAGCATATTGAGCAAACAGAGCACGTAATTCTTGAACACGTGTTTCTTGCGTGGTTTCGTCAATGTGGACTGACATTGGGCTAAGCGCATGTTCTGCGGTTAGATAATCATTTTCATCAATGATTTTTTCTAGCTTTGAACGATGCAAGCCTTCAATTAATACTTTTATACAGTTTTCATCATTTTCATGATTCACAACTTGCACAATCTTCGCGACAGTACCGTATTGATATAAGTTGTCGTGATCAATTTCTTCTGAAAGAGAATCTTTTTGAGCAACTACAAATACTAGATTGTCACTGTTACGAGCCACATCAACTGCATTGATCGATTTTTCACGACCTACAAATAGCGCGATTTGCATGTGTGGATACACCACCACATCACGTAACGCTAAAAGTGGTAATACACTTGGAACCTGAGGCTCTAAGGTTTCTTGATTCATAATAATTTCAGACATGGGCACTCCTAATGAGTGACAACGGTGTTGCCATGTTTTTTATAGTGATGGGTATTTTAAAAAATACAAGGGCAGGTCAAAATAAATTGTATAAAAAATGACTAAACATGTGATTTTTAAGTATTCTCAACAGTCAAAAATGTCAATTTTAGCGCTTGAAGCGTAAATGTTGTTGAGGGGTCAGCAGTCCATCCAAAGGTTGATCCCATTTTTCTCGAATCAAGCGCTGTGGCACCAACTGGAAGTGATGGGCTAAACCCAAACGAAACGGACGGTGATAGTGCGAAGAAGCCAAGGTTTTGTCGTAAAAACCACCGCCCATGCCAATGCGTGTGCCATAAGGATCACATGCCAATAAGGGCATGAGTAGCAGATCTAAATGTGAAACGTGCTGGCCACGTGTTGCCATGGGCTCTTGCATACCCAGCGGATGGTGTGAAAAGCGTTTATTTTGAAATTGATGACGTGAAACTTTGACCCACACCAAGCGCTGATTCATATTGCAAATCATCGGTAAATACACTGCTTTTTTTTGATGAAAACAATACTCAATGATTTTACGGGTCTGAATTTCCCCAAAAGCATGTAAGTAGATCCCGACGCGAGTGGCATGTTTGAATTCGGGCGCACGTCTTAGGCGCTGTAAAATTTGAAGTTCGGATTGCTGCTGTTGATAGGCGGAAACTTGTCTGCGTTGTTTGCGAAGCTGTTTTCTGAGTTGGGCAAGTTCAATCGACATGGTGAACGCAGTCCTGAGTATCGAAATAGTGAGTGTGAAAGTGATTGCCAAATTTAAAAGATGGCATCTGTTTATGGCGTAGTCGTTGAACCTTTTTTCAGTTCTTGCAAAATTGGGCAACAACTGTCTGTTGTGGTTTTACATTCATCCACCCAAGTTGAAAGACGTTGTTTCAAAGCATTCAGCTCTTGAATCCGTTGATCAATTTTTTCCAGTCGTTGCTGAATCACATGACGGACTTTTTCGCGATCGTCCAGTTGCAAATGTAGTAGATCCTGAATTTCACTGAGGTGTAAGCCCGCATCTTTGCCTTTTTGTATAAAGCTTAAGGTTTCAATGTCTTGTTGGCTGTAATAACGATAGTTTTGCGAGGTTTCAGGAATGCGCATCAGACCGATCCGTTGATAATAACGAATGGTTTCCACATTCACCTGACAGTGTTTTGCTAGTTTGCCAATAGTGAGCATAAAATAATCTCCAAAAGGCTTGACTCAGTACCTAGGTACAGACTTTATGCTAACACAATCAAAAATAAAAGGTGAGTCAGAATGAGTGAACAACATAAGACTTCTTGCTGTTCCAAACAGAAATTAGCACCGATGGTGGTGAATATCGATCCTGTCTGTGGGATGACGGTCGCAGAGGACTCCCTTCATGTGTATGAGCATCAATCAGTTCGTTATTTGTTTTGTTGTTCGAGCTGTTTAAAGAAATTTTCGTCCAACCCAGAGGCTTATTTAACATCAGAAAAAGCGCCCAGTGCTTGTTACAGTAAACCCAAAGTGGATTTAGCTGAGGCATCTTTGCAACCTCAAGATGGGGCTATGGTTGCAGTTTCAAAGCCAGAGTTAGGCTCGGAGAAGACCAAATTTATTGATCCAGTATGCGGTATGACCGTAACGGATTTAAGCAAACCTCACACCGAGTGGCAGGGACAGGACTACTATTTTTGTAGTGAAAAATGCTTACAAAAATTTATTGCAACTCCAGAGGCTTATGCAAATGCTGAACGTTCAGATTCTGTAGTTAAAGCTTCAGGTTGTTGTGGGTCGACCCCGAAAGTAGTTGAGAAAAAAGCATCCTGTTGTGAGCCTAAGCCGCAAACAGAATCAGACAGTAAAGCAAGTTGCTGTGGTGGAGGAAAGCATGAACATACTGCTCCATCTGGATCAGCTGAGTTTATTGACCCCGTATGTGGTATGTCAGTCGATCCTAATACAGAGTTAAAAACGGATTATCAGCAACAGATTTATTATTTCTGTAATCCTTCCTGCTTAGATAAGTTTAAAGGGGATCCTGAGTTTTATCTGATTCCACCCGATCAGCGTCCTGTGCCTGAAGGGGCTGCGGATATGGACTATACCTGTCCGATGGACCCTGAAATTGTACAAAAAGGACCGGGGACGTGTCCGATTTGTGGTATGGCATTGGAGCCGATGCAACCGACTTTAGATGATGCACCCAACCCAGAGTTGGTGGACTTTAGCCATCGCTTTTGGATGACTTTACCACTGACGTTGATTGTATTTGTACTGGCGATGGGTTCGCACATTCATAGTTTTATTTCACCGCATATTCAGCCGTGGATTGAGTTAGTCCTTGCGACTCCTGTGGTGCTGTGGGCAGGTAAACCCTTTATTGAACGTTGCTGGACTTCGTATAAAACCCGCAACTTAAATATGTGGAGCCTGATTGGTGTTGGGGTGTTGGCGGCCTATATTTATAGTGTCGTGGCAACGATTTTCCCAAGTGTGATTCCAATGGAAGCCAAAACTGGGCACGGCGTTGCAGTGTACTTTGAAGCAGCCTGTATGATCGTGTCTTTAAGTTTGCTTGGGCAAATCATGGAGTTAAAAGCACGTGCCAAGACTGCAGATTCACTGAAAGCCTTACTCAAACTGCAAGCCAACACAGCTAAGTTGGTTCAAAACGATCAAGTGGTAGAAGTGGATATCGGCATGGTCAAACAAGGCGATATTTTACAGATCTCCTCGGGCGAGCAGATTCCACTAGATGGTGTGGTGGTTGAAGGCAAAACCTATGTCGATGAAGCCATGATGACGGGCGAACCTGTGCCTGTTAAAAAACAAATGCATGACACGGTGATCGGTGGTACGGTCAATCAACAAGGCAGTATTCGTATTCAAACCACGGCGGTCGGGGCGAATACCACTTTGGCGAAAATGATTCAAACGGTGGCAGAAGCACAGCGTTCAAAAGCGCCGTTACAGCGTTTGGCCGATGTGTTTGCCAAGTACTTTGTCATCATCGTGCTCTTGATTAGTGTGCTGACCTTTGCTGCTTGGATGATCTTTGGTGGTGCACAATTTGACTTGGCTCTGATGTGTGCGGTGGCGGTACTTATTATTGCTTGCCCATGTGCGCTGGGTTTAGCGACGCCAATGTCTGTGATGGCCACGACAGGGCGTGCAGCGCAGAAAGGGGTACTGTTTAAGGATGCAGAAGCGATTGAAGCTTTAAGTAAGGTCAATACGCTGATTGTCGATAAAACAGGTACTCTGACGGAAGGTAAACCGAGTCTTAAAGAAATTCAGTTGCTCAGCCCACATGTGGAACAAGCACAAGTGGAACAGTGGATTGCCTCGATTGAGCAGTATTCAAGTCATCCGATTGCCCAGACTTTGACACAGTTGGTGCCTGCACAGCAATTGCTTAAAGTTGCAGACTTTGAGGATGTGACTGGCTTTGGTGTCAAAGGTCAGATTGGCGAGCAAACCCTCTATATTGGTAGCCAAAAGCTGCTTGAGCAACTCGGCATTACTCTAGATGATACTTTGCAAAGCCAGTTGAACCAGCAGCGTGCGACAGGCAATGTGATCAGTTTCTTAAGTAATAGCCAAGAAGTGCTGGCTTATATTTCTATTCACGATGCGATTAAAGCCAATGCGCATCAAGTCATTCAACAGTTGATTGATGATGGTATTGAAGTGGTCATGGCAACAGGTGACCATGAACAAAATGCCCAGTTGGTTGCTCAGGAATTGGGTATTCAACAAGTCTATGGCAACTGTACGCCAGCTGAAAAACTGGAGATCGTGAAAAAATATCAGGCCCAAGGTAAAATTGTGGCGATGGCGGGAGATGGGATTAACGATGCACCAGCCTTAGCACAAGCCAATGTCGGAATTGCCATGGGTAATGGAACTGATATCGCGAAACAAACCGCGCAAGTGACCTTGGTTAAAGGTGATATTCGTGGCGCAGCCGATGCGCTACATATGGCGAAACTGGGTGTGCGTAATATGAAACAAAACCTTGCTTTTTCCTTTGTGTATAACGGTTTGGGTGTACCTGTGGCAGCAGGAATTTTCTATCCATTAACAGGGTTATTACTCACCCCAATGTTCGCTGCGGTGGCGATGTCATTGAGTTCATTGTCCGTAGTCTTAAATGCTTTACGTTTACAGAAGAGTAAATAAGCGCTTTTAGATTCTTGCGTTCTCTTTTTAAGTTGAGTTTAAAAAAGCATCTTTTTAACAAAGGTGCTTTTTTTATAAAAATTCATGATGGAATGAAGCGCAGCGCGAATAAACATTGATTTTTCAAGCCTCTTTTCTTGATTCAACTTGATTTAAAGAGCATTGATCAGGTTCGAGCGAGTAAGGTTGTAATAGATGCAAAATAGATGTATTTGGGTAAGGCATAGCGCTTGAATGAGCGTCATCTCGTGAGACATTTTGAAATTATATAAAACAGTAACTTAAAAAATAGTGGTAACTGCCGTACTATAAGCGGGATGGAGTAAAGGCAGGGTTCAGGGTGAATTTAAAAAATCTAGAAGCATTTTATTGGGTTGTGACTTTAAATAGTTTCAATAAGGCTGCCACAAAATTACAAACGACTCAGCCTGCCGTTTCACAAAAAATCACCTCTCTTGAAAATGATTTAGGTTTTAAAGTTCTCGATCGCAGCTTTCGACAGCTTAAACCCACTCATAAAGGCATGACCCTGTTTAAATATGCTGAAAAGTTTATGCGTTTGGAAACCGATTTGGTGGCTGAGCTGACTGAAAACCAACACCTCATAGGAACAATTCGTTTAGGTGTTTCTGAGACGATCGTTTATACGTGGTTGGTTGAATATATCGAAAAAGTACAAAAAGAGTTTCCCAAAGTTTCTGTGGAAATTGTGGTGGATTTAACCCCAAATTTGCAAGAAGGTGTGCGTACTGGGGATTTGGACATGGCTTTTTTGCTAGGCCCAACTTTGGCTTTCGAGTGTGTAGAGCAGGCGCTGTGTGACTTTGAGCTGAGTTTCTTGGCAGCGCCATCTTTTAAAGGTGGTGTGGGCCAAATGTCGTTTAAGGCATTGATGTCTCATACCATTTTAACCTATCCGAAAATTACCTATCCCTATAAAGAGCTCAAGGCCAAAATGAAAGAGCAGGCGCTGGATGAGCCGCTTTCAATTACCAGTTATTCGCTTGCGACCTTATTGCGTCTTGCGGAGCAAGGTTTGGGGATCGCCGTTGTGCCGACCTTAACGGCCTTAAAGGAAATTACCGATGGTCGCTTGGAAATTTTAAATACCCCGATCCAGCTCAAAACCTTTCATTTCACCTCGATTTATATGCAAGGAAATGATGCTGCCTTGAAAGAGAAATTAACCGATGTCGCAGTCACTGTTTCTGAAAGTGCAATGAAAAGACTGCTTGAGAAAATTAAAAAATAATTGAGGCGCACGCAGTTTTTTGACAAGCGATGTTTCTTTATCTCAAAACGTAATTTGTTTGAAAAACTATAAAAGCAGCTTATCGTGTGTGATAAGTAAAATTTATCATTAGACTTTTAATAAATAAAAAATAATAAAATACAGTTATTTAGTTTTAATCTCGGATGTAAAAAGTCGTATTGTTCATCGCGCTTGCCTATGTTCTTATTTCAAATAGAAGATTTGATCCGCCATGGCTTTGGTTGGGCAACAGGGAATCTTTGTCAGTTAAAGGGATTTAAGAACAGAATTTGCAAACAAAATGATGTTCTTGGTTCAACTTGAAAATAGCGTTATTAAGCTCAAATGGACGAGGAACGCATTAAATATGTCTTTATTAAAATCTTCTTTTTTATCAGATCGCCAATGGGCCATTGTTGCTTCAATCTTCATGATGGCAACTTCCGCAATGGGACCTGGTTTTCTAACTCAAACCGCGGTCTTTACTGTGAAATTGGGTGCGGCGTTTGGCTTTGCCATTCTGGTGTCTATTTTGATTGATTATGTGGTTCAGCAAAATATTTGGCGTGTCGTAACACTGACGCAAATGCGTGCCTCGGATATTGCCAATAAAGCCTTGCCGGGCAGTGGTTATTTACTGGCTTTTCTGGTCATTTTGGGTGGCTTCTTCTTCAGTATTGGTAATATTGCAGGCGCGGCTTTAGGTCTCAATGCATTATTTGGGTTAGACACCAAATGGGGCGGCATTTTAAGTGGTGCTTTAGCCATTTTAATTTTTGCTTCAAGAAAAGCCACGCTGGCGATGGATAAAAGCATGATCGTTTTGGGGTTGCTCAAAATCATCTTGATTATCATTGTTGCTGTCATTGTGATGCCACCTGTAGGCCAAGCTGTTCATCAAACGTTTGCACCCGACCAGATTGATTTTGCCATTATCACCACGATTGTCGGTGGAACGGTCGGCGGCTATATCTGCTATGCAGGCGCCCATCGTTTACTGGATAAAGGCGCGGTTGGCCCTGAAAATATTGATGAAGTCGCAAGAGCTGCAACCAAAGGTATTGTGGTTGTAGGCATCATGCGTTATGTGCTTTTTTTAGCTTTCTTGGGCGTAGTGGTGAGTGGTGCAAGCATTGACTTAGCCAGCCATGATGCCAATCCAGCAGCACAAGCTTTTCAATATGCCGCAGGGACTTTTGGTTATAAATTATTTGGTCTGATTTTCTGGGCAGCAGGGATCAGTAGTACCATTGGCGCGGCTTATACTTCGGTTTCATTCTTTACCGCATTTAAGAAAAACCTCAGTCCAAAACAAACCAATTACACCACCATTACATTTATCTCTTTAGCTTTATTGCTGTATGTCGTACTGGGCGCAACCCCTGCTGGATTGTTGATTTTCGTTGGTGGCTTTAATGGTTTGGTACTGCCGATTGGTTTAACTATTTTTGTTTATGTTGCCGCTTGCCGTAAAGATATGATGGGGAATTATAACTATCCAAAATGGTTACTTATTTTGGGTGTACTCACGTGTATGTTGACATGGTGGATGGGCTATATGTCTTTTACTACAGTCTTTAATTATTTAACCAAACTTTAAGCCAGACGACGGTGAAGTGATAAAGGAATTAAGCCATGTTTGTAGATTTAAATAGTGACTTAGGTGAAAGTTTTGGTTCATGGAAAATGGGCAATGATGACCAAATTCTACCCGTGGTGACGAGTGCCAATATTGCGTGTGGCTTTCATGCAGGAGATCCGCTGGGGATTTTAAAGACACTGCGTAAAGCTGTTGAATTAAAGGTCACGATTGGCGCGCATGTATCTTATCCAGACCTCGTCGGTTTTGGTCGCCGTAATATGGATGTGTCACGTGACGAGTTGATTGCTGATGTGCTGTATCAAATTTCTGCACTGGATGGTTTAGCTAAAGTGGCTGGTTCTCAAGTGCAATATGTAAAACCACATGGCGCACTGTATAACACCATTGCACACGATCAAGCTCAAGCCGCTGCGGTGATTGATGCCATTAAAATGTATAACCCCGAACTGGTTTTGGTGGCACTGGCAGGTTCCCACTTGGTTGAACAAGCACGTGCGGCAGGCTTAAAAGTTGTCTCTGAGGCATTTGTAGACCGTGCTTATAACAGTGATGGTTCATTGGTTTCACGTCGTTTGGAGGGGGCTGTTTTACATGATTCGGCCTTTGTGGCACGCCGTGTGGTGTCTATGTTGAAAAATGGTGGCGTTGAGTCGATTGATGGTGTATTTACCCCGATTCAAGCGGACACGATTTGCTTACATGGTGACACCGCGGGTGCTTTAGAGATGTCGGCTGCGATTAAAGCTGAACTGCTAAATCATCATATTGAAATTCGTCCCTTTGTCTTAAAGCATGAGGAAGTAGGCAATGTATAAGGATATCCGAGTCGACTCAGCACAGCTTGAAGCCGCTTTAGCGGCACGTTTAAAAATTCGTGCAGGCTTTGATAAACCAACGGCAGGTATGGCCGCGGGTATGACGCAGGTCAATATGATTTCGGTGCCTAAAGATTGGGCTTATGATTTTCTACTGTATGCACATCGCAATCCGCAAAGCTGTCCTGTTTTAGATGTGTTAGAGGAAGGTGTTTATGCCACAAGACTGGCAGAAAACTCAGATATACGCACCGACTTTCCACGCTATCGTATCTGGAAAGAGGGTGAAATGGTCGATGAAGTCACTGATGCGAGTGACATTTATCATGCACATCCTGACTTGGTGACGTTTCTAATTGGCTGTAGTTTCTCTTTTGAAACTGCATTGCAAGAGGCGGGCATTGAAGTTCGTCATATCCATGATCAGACCAATGTACCGATGTATTTGAGTAATATTCAATGTCAGCCTGCGGGTCGTATTTCGGGCAACATGGTGGTGTCTATGCGCCCAATTCCATCCCATCAAATCGCGGATGCCGTCAAAATTACAGCACGGATGCCGAGTGTGCATGGTGCGCCTGTGCATATTGGACATCCTGAAGGTTTAGGCATTCGTGATGTGAATCAGCCAGACTTTGGCGATGCTTCACGTATTGAGGCTGGGGAAATTCCAGTGTTTTGGGCTTGTGGTGTAACCCCACAAGCGGCGGTGATGAACTCAAAAATTCCTTTTGCCATTAGCCATGCACCCGGTCATATGTTCATTACCGACATTCCTGATCGTGCATGGATAGGTTAAGCGGGACGAAAGAACAATTAAAAAGGATAGGCACATGCGTTTTTTATCGGTAAACGCGGATTGTTTTCTCATAGAGCTTGCCAGCCTAGAGGAAACATTGGCGTTGTACAATAAATTGCACACGATGCAATTGAATGGAATTAAAGACTTAGTCCCTGCTGCAAAAACGATTTTGGTATTTTTTAATGAAATCCAGACCACCTTTAAAACACTGGTTACTTCGATTCAGACTGTAAAAATCGGTTCAGGCGTTGAGCGTAATGTCCAAGAGCTGATTATTCCTATCTGCTATACGGGCGAAGATCTTGCTCAGGTTGCAGAGTTACAAGGGCTTACAATTGCTGATGTGATTTTGAAGCATCGTCAAAGTGTTTGGAATGTGGCTTTTATCGGTTTTGCACCGGGCTTTGCTTATATGAGTAGTCCCGATCGACCTTTTACCGATATTCCTCGTTTAGCTGTGCCACGTAAAAAAATACCGTCAGGTTCTTTGGGACTGGCAGGACAATATTCAGGGATTTACCCGAAAGACAGTCCGGGGGGCTGGCAACTGATCGGTACGACTGCTGAAAAAATGTGGGATCTAGGGCGTAAAAATCCAGCGCTACTTTTACCAGGGATGGCAGTACATTTTGAAGATGTCACACATCAACCGACCACGGTTAGCGTACCACAGCAAGTCACTGGTACAGTTGAACTTAAACAATCCATGCCTTTATTTACGGTAACTGCACCGAGTCTACAGATGCTGATTCAAGATGAAGGACGTTTTAATCAGACCAAGATTGGGGTTGGTGTTGCAGGGGCGATGGATGTATCGGCGATGCACAGTGCAAATCGAATTGTCGGTAACCCAACTCCGACGCCTGTGATTGAAGTTTTAAATGGTGGTTTGAAAGCCAAAATGCATCAGTCCGCAGTCATTGCGGTTACGGGAGCGATTTCAAATATCCACGTGAAATTTAGTGATGGCCAAAAGACTGACTTTGGCAGTTATCAAGCGATTGCTCTTGATGAAGGTGATGAATTTCAGATTCAAGCACCGACGGCAGGGCTGAGAAATTATCTGGCGATTCGTGGTGGTATCGATGTGCAGTCTGTGCTGAATAGTGCCTCATTTGATAGTTTGGCCATATTAGGACCAGAACCTCTAAAAATGGGGGATACGGTTTATCAAGGACAGGTTGACGTTTCAAATATCAGTATTACTGAAATTGTGAAATTGAACTTGCCCAAAGTCGGCGATGTGGTCGAGCTCGACATTGTGATGGGCCCGCGAACGGATTGGTTCGAAGCAGAGAGCATTGAGCGCTTATGTCAGCAAGCTTGGCTTGTGACCAATGAAAGCAATCGGGTTGGACTGAGACTTTCAGGTGAACAGCCGTTGCAACGCAAAATTACCCATGAGTTGGAAAGTGAGGGAACTTGTATTGGTGCCTTACAGATTCCACCCAGTGGTCAGCCTGTACTGTTTATGAATGACCATCCTTTAACTGGTGGCTACCCCGTCATTGCGGCTGTGGCAAAGCACCATTGGGATTTGGTGGCACAGATTCCAGCAGGTTGCCAAATCAAATTTAAAAAAATGACCGAATGTACAGATTTTGAGAATGAATGATGACTACTGAAAAATTATTAATTGCAAACCGTGGTGAAATTGCCGTTCGTATTATTCATGCTTGCCGCGATATGGGTATTCGCTCAGTTGCGTTATATGCCGATGACGATATGGACAGTATGCATGTCGAACTGGCGGATGAAGCATGGGGTTTAGCGGGTGCAACTGCACGTGAAACTTATTTGAATATTCCAGCCATTCTTGAGGTTGCTAAAAAATCCAAGGCGACCATGGTGCATCCAGGTTATGGTTTTTTATCTGAACGTGCTGAATTTGCACAGGCCGTAATTGATGCAGGCTTAAAGTGGGTCGGGCCATCGCCAAGCGCCATTGAAAAATTGGGTGATAAAATTGAAGCACGTAAGATAGCTGCTTCAGTGGGTGCACCTTTAGTTCAAGGTACACAAGACCCCTTAAATAATGCTGATGAAGCACTCGAGTTTGCAAAGCAGTTTGGTTTGCCTATTGCGATTAAAGCCGCATTTGGCGGTGGTGGTCGCGGTTTAAAAGTTGTTTGGAAACTGGAAGATGTAAAAGAGCTGTATGATTCGGCTGTACGTGAAGCGCAAGCCGCTTTTGGTCGCGGTGAGTGTTTTGTTGAGCAGTACTTAGATCAACCACGCCATGTCGAAGCGCAAGTGATTGCCGATCAACATGGCAATGTAGTGGTTTTAGGTACACGAGACTGTTCGCTACAACGTCGTAATCAGAAGCTGGTTGAAGAAGCCCCAGCGCCTTTTATCAGCGATGCAATTTATAAAGAAATTTTAACTTCAGCCAAAAATATCTGTCAGGCAGCCAACTATGTCGGTGCGGGTACTGTTGAATATTTGCTGAGCCGTGATGGAAAGCTTTCATTTTTAGAGGTTAATACCCGCTTGCAGGTGGAACATCCTGTTACTGAAGAAACGGCCAAAGTCGATTTGGTGGTTGAGCAAATTCGCGTGGCTCAAGGCCATGAACTTTCAATCAAAGAAACCCCGAAAGCGCAGGGGCATGCCATTGAGTTTCGTATCAATGCTGAAGACCCCGCTCGTGGCTTCATTCCTGCTTTTGGTGTATTGAGTTTATTTGAAGCACCATTTGGTCAGGGGGTACGTGTAGACACAGGTGTTCGTACTGGTTCTTTGGTGTCGAGTCATTTTGATTCGCTTATGGCAAAACTGATTATCACAGGCCCAACCCGTGAAATTGCGATCGCTCGCGCTAAACGTGCGCTGAAGCAATTTAAAATTGAAGGGGTTGCATCGGTTTTAGACTTTCACCGTGCTGTATTAAATGAAACTGATTTTACCGACACATTCAATGTTCATACTCGTTGGATTGAAAATGATTTTAAACAGGACTTAAAGCCAACGAAACGCAGTATTCCGAATCATCAACAACCGATGTTACTCAGCTATATTGAAATTGATGGGAAATTACACCGTTTAGGCTTACCTGCGGGCATGTTTGCACAAAACCCTACAATCACTGCTCAAGACCAACCAGCTACAGAAACAGCAGTGAGTGCCGAACACTTACTTGCTCCAATCAATGGCGTAATTAGCGCTTGGAAGGTAGAAAACGGAGAGCAGGTCGCAGAGGGGCAAGTGGTTGCGATTATGGAAGCCATGAAAATGGAAGTCCCTGTACTTGCACATCAAAGCGGAATGATTCAATTGACAGCTTTGCAAGGCACAACTTGTCACGCAGAGCATATTATTGGATCGATTTGCTAAAAAATTAAATCATGTGAATGAACCTGATGCAGCATTCAGCTAAGTCAGGTTTTTGTTTTGAAACTCTTAAAAATTGAGGGCTGGTTAGCTTTGTTTTATGGATAAATGAAGTGGAAAAATGGTTCGATAAAGATTTAATAGTCCAATAAAAGCTTTATTTTAAGAGATAGAGATATTCAATAATCATTTTGTTTGGTAGCAGAGAGACAAGATGAAAATGATAAACTTGAAAAATAAAAATGAAAGAGTATTAGCGATGTATGTAATTATTATTTTTAACTAAATAAAGTACTCCGAAGATGCCGCTGCATGTGTCGTTACCCTGAATCCGATGAGTTCTGAGGGAAATATTGTTTTTGGCGAGATAAGACAATATTAAATAGAGTTTAAATATATGTAAAATTAAAATAAATGTTTGTATTTAAACAATAAAATAATACAACATTGCTCAGAAGTATAAATAATGTGCCTACCATATGCCTACTTTTTAACGTTTTCAGCCTACCATTTGCCTACTAAATTTATTTGTAAAATTTAATAAAAAAAGGTGAATTAAACTGTTTTTTGAGATGTAGAGTTTACTCATTGCCGATCAATGTAGGCAAAAACATTTGCTTTTTTATAAACAGTTTTCGATATTTAAAATTGCAGAAAGTACATCAGGGTAGTTACTTCAATATTAGAAAATTACGTATCAAAACAGCTGAATAGTTTTTTCTTTAAATTATTTACAATAAATAATTTAAAGTTATTTGATAAAAAAATTGACTGGAAAGTAGACAAGAATTATTTTGATAACAATTCTTATTGCTATTTACAAATTATGAAAAAACCCTCTTCAATATCTATGTCTAAAAAACTTTTCCCAATATTGGCAACAACAGGGGTAATTTTCATTTCTAATTCGAGTTTTGCAGAGAACTCAGAAAAGGTTTCTCCATCAGAAAATACTGTACAACAGTTAGAAACAATGACATTCACTGCCTCACGTGCTGATGAAGTCCAAGAAAAATCAAAACAAGTGACAAAGTTAGATGAAAAACAAATTGAACTTTTAAAAAATGGTTCTTCAGGGAATATTGCAACTGTTTTAGCTAAAGCTGTGCCTGGCTTATCTGATTCAAGTCGTACAATTACAGATTATGGACAAACGTTACGTGGACGAAATGCACTTATCTTAGTTGATGGTGTTCCGATGAATTTAACGCGTGATACTTCTAGAGGTCTTTCTGCTATTGATCCGGAAAGTATTCAAAATATTGAGGTTATTCGAGGAAGCAACGCCATTTACGGTAGTGGTGCAGCAGGCGGAATTATATCTATAACAACTAAAGCTGCTGGTGGAGAACCTACAGCTAAAACTGTTATTGGCTTACAAAGCCCTTTAACTAATTTCCATACAGATGCATTAAGTTGGGATATTCACCAATATTTTACGGGAAGCTTGGATAATTTGGACTATGCATTGGACTTTGGCTATCAACGTATTGGTAGTCCATATGATGCCAGTGGTGATAGAGTTGCTCCAGAACCCAGTCAAGGTGATCTTTATGATGCTGATGCCTATAGCATAGGGGGTAAAATTGGCTATCATATTGATGACAATCAATACCTACAGCTCGCGGCGAATTACTATAATGCAGAACAAGATTCTGATTATGCAGCAGATACGAGCACAAAAAAATATCCTCTTGGTAGTGTACCTGCTCAAGCAATTAAAGGTTTAAAATTAAAAGATCAAAATAAAAATGAAAATCAAATCTATAATTTGACCTATATCAATAAAGATCTATTAGGAAATAAAGTTGATGCACAACTTTACTATCGAGACTTCTTTACTCGCTTCTCACCATTTGATGCGCGCGGTAATGCCAATCGTGGAAAACAAGTAGATCAAATTTACCAAGAAAATAATGTCCTAGGTAGTCGCTTAACAGTCTCGACTCCACTTGAATTCTTGGGTGATACAACTGTAGTTTGGGGCGGTGACTTTAGTCGTGAAAAGAGCAAGATGCCCTTGGATATTTTTGACCCTCAAATTTATGATCAGTCCGGTGGTCTCGAGTTTGTTAAAATTGGGAATCTTATTTATTTGCCTGAGCTCACAACGCAAAGTCTTGGCGGATTTGTTCAATTTAAGCATCAATTTAATGACCAATGGGCTGCTGAGATTGGAACTCGTAATGAAGATAGTTACGCTGAAATCGATAGCTTCATCCCATTATCTCAGTTAGGTAAACCAAACCCTTATACAGTCCAAGGGGGTAAAGTTAAAGCTGATGCATGGTTATATAATGCAAATCTTACTTTCTCTCCAACTGATCAACATTCGATATACGGCTCTTTTAATCAAGGCTTTCAACTTCCTGATGTTGGTTTAGTTATACGTAATGCTGGAGTCGGTTTTAACCTTGCTTCATCATTTTTAGAACCTGTAAAAGTTGATAATTATGAGCTTGGCTGGAAGGGTGATTTTAAAAATATTTCATCTAGTTTTGCTGTATTCCATTCAACCTCAGACCTTGGAGGTGTTCAATCTTTTAACAATGGATTGGTTCTTGCTAGAACAAAAGAGAAAGTTTCTGGTGTTGAAGCAACTATTGACTATATTGATGATGTTAATGTTTGGGGGACTGGGGGGAGTGTAACGTGGATGAAAGGTCGTGAAACTCCACAAAACACGAATAAAGAACAAGATATGACGGGCTTCAGAATCCCACCATTAAAATTGACTGGTTACATCTCTTATAGTCCAACTGATACTTGGACGAATAGACTACAGGCAACTTACTTTGGTGCGAAGGACTACAGATTGAATGGCGTAAACGGTTTTGGTCGTTATGATGTGAAATCTTATACAACGGCCGACTTAATCAGTAGTTTTGCGCTTAACAAAAAAGATACTGTAACTATTGGTTTAGAAAATATGTTTAACCGAAAATATTACCCACTTTATAGCCAATTGCTAAGATCTGGTGACAACACAAGTCACTTAGTAGCGAATGGAGCAACGTTAAAAGTTTCTTATAGTCATAAGTGGTAGTACTTATCTTTATTTGTGGTTAAAAAAACATGGGTCATTAAAGAATGGCCCATGTTGTAACGTATAGCATTCGTTAGCTTTTAAGGCCCTCTACAGAGGGCTTTTTTTACTTTATAGCTATTTACGGATTTGCTTTTGGCAATGCAGAAATTAATTTAGTTTCATAATCATCAAGCACCCCATCAATGTTTTCTACCCATTTCGTACCATTGGCAATTTGAGCTGATTTTGTCACCTTGCTATAAATGTGGAGAGGGGCTGTATTCAAGTCTTTCGCATTCACGACATTTGTATCTATTTCTGAGTGAATTTTGATTGACACAAATCCAGGCTGGAACCATGACCAAAATTTATTAATTTTAATGGTGAGGATTAGATCGGCATTTGCTCGATTGGTTTCATTGTCTGCAATGACTTCATAACCTGATTGTTTAAGTGCATGGGTTGTACGTTTTTGTAATAACTCAGATACGGTCTCTTTTTCTAAAAGAATATCGCCTAAAGCTTTTCCGTAGCCATTTCTTTTACGCGCAACAGCTTTAGCTTTTTCTTCAGTAGTTGCTTTGGCTAAACCATCCTTTAAAGACGGAATATCAGGTGTGGTGGGTTTGTCTTGGAATGTTCTATTATCTTCGACCAGCGCGATAATTGCTTTCTTAGAACTCGCCACTTCTTGAGAGGATGCTGAAGTATTAGGCGCAGAAACTTGAATCAAACCGCGTGATGTAGCGCAGCCTGAAAGAGTGGTTATCAAGAGCCCCATAGCAAGTAACATGGAAGAGCGTTTCATTTAAGATCCCCGAGAGTGGTGGTTATTGTAAAAAAGTGCATAAAGTTAATAAGATACGTTATAACAAAGCTTAACTATTTCATTTTTAGCAGTAATTCAAAAGATTAGTTTGCAGAAGGCTGGGGGATTTTGATTGAATTTTACCAAAAAGTAAATAATAACGATTGTCAAATGAGAATAAAGACGTTGGATTGCGTTACCAATTTGATGGTTAATATTGATAATTGTAAAAAATGAAAAAGCGTTTCGAAAGTGAGTAAATTTATATTGATGCTTAAATGTCATCGGATTTAAATATCCGAAGTGTATGTTTCAGCCATCTTTAGATGGGTTGATACCATGCTCGGTTCTCTTGAAAAATTCCAATTAAAAACAATCAGCGTGGTATGTATAAGTTTCAGCGCTTTATTGCTTACCGCTTGTCAAACTACTACGATAACGCGAAATCAACAAGCCAATACAGAGCAACAGCTCCAACAAGAAAAAGTCCAACAACCGAAACGTGTGGTCTTTTTTTTGGGTGATGGTATGGGCATCACCACGCTTACCGCTTCACGTATTTATGCTGTTGGTGAAGATGGTCAGTTGGCGATTGATCGGCTGCCTGAGTCTGCTTTTGTTCGTACCTTTTCTGAAGATGCGCAAGTCACGGACAGCGCACCTTCGATGGGCGCGTACATGACCGGTGTGAAGATGAAAAACGAGGTGATCTCGATGCAGACAGGGACGATTGCGGTTGAACCTGACTCAGTAGGGAATAACCAGTGCGTTAGTAACCCACAAAACAAAAATAAGCAAAACACACAGACTTTACTTGAATTAGCCAAAGCAAAGGGCTGGGGGACAGGGGTTGTGACCACAACGCGGATCACGCATGCCACACCAGCATCGACTTATGCGCATATATGCCACCGTGATGCTGAAAATGACATTGCATCACAGTTGGTCCCGAGCTCAAAAGGCGATGATTATCAACGCTATAACCTCAAACTCAAAGATGGAGTCGATGTGGTTTTAGGTGGAGGTAAGCGTCAATTTTTGCCTAAAGATGCAGGTGGAGAACGTACTGATGGGCGCAATCTAATTACCGAGATGCAAAAGGCAGGCTACCGCGTGGTTTTTGATGAAAACCAACTGTCCCAAGTGCAACTGGCGAAAAATGAAAAATTATTGGGTTTATTTAATCACAGCCATTTAAATTACGACTTGGATCGCACCAAGAAAAACTTGGCAGAGCCGAGTCTCAAGCAAATGACGCTGTCTGCTTTAGACATCCTGACGCAAAATAAAAAAGGTTTTTTCCTGATGGTGGAGGGCGGGCGTATAGATCATGCGCTGCATGACACCAATGCCAAACGTGCTTTACAAGACACGATTGCCTTAAATGATGCTTTAGAAGCAACCATTCAAAAGCTTAAACAAAGTGATCCTGAACTTAAAAATACACTGATTGTAATCACAGCCGACCATGATCACACCTTGGTTTTAAATGGTTATGCCAAGCGCACAGGAAAATATATCGAAGGTAAGGAAACCAGTGTGCTCGGTCTGGTGAAAAATTATGACCAAGCGGGCTTTGCTCAAGATATTCATGGGCAACCTTATCCGATTATCGGTTTTGGTACTGGCAAAAAACGCCCTACTCAAAACCGTATGGATGACTTGGTACTGAACTTAAAAGACAGTGATGTCTGTCATCCTGTACAAGAGCCAAAGGCACCACAAGGCGAAAAATATAGTTTCACCTATCCTTTGGCTGAAACGGGTTGGTGTACGGGCACTGCTGCGGATGATTTCCAACAAGAAGCTGTGATTCAAACGGGCTATAAAGATAAAGAAACGCATGGCGGTGCAGATGTGTTTTTAGGTGCGATTGGTCAGGGAGCCGATCAGTTCTCAGGTAGCCTTGAAAATATTGAGGTCAATCACCTCATTCGTAAGATCACAGGCTTATAGCAGAGGGATATCACATGAAACATACTTTAAAAACCATCCCATACATGATGCTTCTGCTTACAGCGTCGATTTCTTCAAGTGCTTTGTATGCTGCTGACACCACACTTACACCGACTAAAAACCTTATATTCTTTTTAGGCGATGGCATGGGACCAACCACAGTGACGGCAAGTCGTATTTATGCTGTGGGGGAAAATGGCAAACTGGCCATGGACCGCATGAAGCACGCAGCACGGATTAAAACCTATTCTGAGGATGGTCAAACCACAGATAGCGCTCCCTCTATGGGCGCCTATATGACTGGGCAGAAAAATAAAAATGAAGTGATTGCCATGACAACAGGAACGGTTGCGGTCGAACCTCAAGAAGGAAAATTGCCGAATGGCAAAAGCTTAGCGAAAGCCATCAACCGTTGTCCAGAACAGGGCAGTAGTATGGTCGTAGGGATGCCTGCGTTAAGTATTTTAGAACTGGCAAAAAAGCAGGGTAAAGCGGTTGGCGTAGTGACGACGACCGAACTCACCCATGCCACACCTGCGGCAACCTATGCACATATCTGTCACCGTGATGCGCAATACGATATCGCGCTTCAAGCTGTTCCAAAAGGTAAAGCTTATAATCCAAACTTATTGGATGGCATTAATGTCCTTATGGGAGGCGGCTTAAATCATTGGACGCCTTATGATGCAGTCTCTAACCCCAAAGGGCGCTTGGATGGTCGTGATTTATTGGCAGAGTTTAAACAGCAGGGTTATCAAACCGTTTTAAGCCAAAGGGATTTGGCACAGACGGTCAATACTCAGAAAATTTTCGGCATATTCTCCACACAGTCGCATTTAAATTTTGATTTGGACCGACTCAAGAAGAATATAGAGACTGAACCGAGTCTGGCGGCGATGACCAGTAAAGCGATTGATGCACTGCAAGCACAGAGTCATGGACAAGGCTATTTCTTGATGGTTGAGGGTGGGCGTATTGACCATGCGCTACATGCCAATAATGCCAAACGGGCATTGCAGGAAACCAAGGCATTTAATGATGCAATTCAAACTGCACTGGATAAAGTGGATTTGAGCAATACCTTGATTGTAGTGACGGCAGACCATGACCATGTGATGACCTTTAATGGTTATGCCGCACGAACGGGTCAAACGACGGAAACTAATCCAGGTATTTTGGGGCTGAGCTATGACTATAATATTGCAAAAGAGCAAAATGCTTACAGCAAAGTGCTGGCTGATGGCCAAGTACATAATCCATACCGCGATGTAAATGGGGCAACAGGAACGACGCTTGTTTTTGGAAATGGTACGGGTAAACGTTTAGATATTCGTGACAGTATTAGCAACGAGCAAGCCTTTGCTGACGACTATAAACAAGAAGTCGGGGTACAACTGACGAAAAGCGAAACACATGGCGGCGGAGATGTGATGCTGTTTGCTGAAGGAAAGAATTCAAATCTATTCAAAGGCACACAAGAAAATACATGGGTATTTGAGCAATTGAAAAAGGCGTTTGGATTCTAATGGATACAAGATTTATACGGCCGTTCAAATTCAAAATGAAATTCTTTGCATTGTCTTTCAGTTTGCTCAGTCCATGGGTATGGTCGGCCGATGAATATCGTATTGATTATCAAATTGAACGGTTGGATGCCAATGGGGTCACGACCATTCAAAAATACAGTGAGAAAATAATTCGAGATGAGCAAAATATTTGGATTGAACGTTTAAACACACAAACGCATGCTGACGAAGCCCAGACACATAGCAACGCTCATGTGTCTGCCAAAACAGACACCCATGAGCATGTGAGTTTTGACAGTGCAATTCAGTGGATGCAGCGCAAAGATGTAGTCGGGCAAGCAAACGTAGAAAGTCCGTTTCAGCGTTTTTATATTTTGCCAGATGAAAAAATGCGGGTGCAATTGCAGGATGTCGATCAAGAAATGCTAGGGATGAAAAACTGTTGGCGCTGTGAATATAGTTTGATTCATCCTGACATTTTAAAGCGAGCACAATTGATTCAACGTGATCCGAAGTTAGCGCATTATCAAATACGCAGTGCTGGGCAAACGTTGAATATTATATGGAGTGAACAGGATCAACTGGTTCAAAAATATGAATTGCTCAAACCGACCTCAGGCTATGCCAAAACCTTTACCGTGCGCAAAATTTGCCAACATGTTGCTATACCTTGGACACAAACAGAAAAATACAGCGAACGTGACTATGCGGACTTTAGTGATTAGCCGATGAGTTTTTGACTTTTAATTTCGACGTTACAATAGAAATACCCGTGATTTTTTTGGGAAAAATAAGCGCTTAGGACTGTGCCGCTTGTACGGTTAAACCACTCCACCGCTTAAACGCACGTCGAAAATTAGTGGCATCGTTAATTTGTAAATACTGAGAAATCTGTTCAGTTTTAAAACCATGTACACGATATAAAATGATGGCAGTATGCAAACGACTTTGATCGAGTTGCGCCTGAAAATGGGTCTGATGCTTTTTCAGTTTACGTTTTAAGGTGGCAGAACTCATTTGAAAATAGTCAGCGGTTTGTTCAAGTTGAATATTATTTTGAATATTCTGCATTAAATATTGGTGCAAACTGAGCAAAAAACTCTGTTGAATATTTTGAGCTGTCATTTCTTTCAGCGCATATTGATAACTGATTGAAGCTAAGGTCGAAGAGGCATTGGGAAGTTTTTCATAAATCAAATCGCGAGGTAGGCTCATCATGTTGATCGGGCGATTAAACTCTAAAGCACTGCCTAAATGTGTCCAATATTGTTCAATATAATCCGGTTCAGAAAAATTAAACTCGAATTTCCACGCTAATTTGGCTTGGTACAGTTGACGGCTAAACGCTTGTACTGCACTCATTGCGCTTTCGATTAAAAAGCGATTTTCAAGCTTGTTTTCATCTAACCAATATATATGAATATGGCTTTGACTGTACATGAGTCGAGGGCATAACCAAGGTGAAACGGACGCGGAAAATGTTAAATAACGGCTAAGTGCCTCATCGAAGGTCGATGCATAAAGCATGGATTTAATGGCGTCATTAAAGGGGGTGGTTAGGCTGCGTTGACCAAATAAAAAACTGATGTCCTGATTGCGAAAACACTGTTCAGCATTTTTTAAAACCTGTTGTAACTGTTGTTGACTAATTAGTTTTTGCCCCGAAAAGATATCTTCTAAGAAAATACTGCTGCCACTGAGCAGGACGTGATGTTCGACTTCATGACTCGCTGCCAAATCAATTAAAATAGACAATTGATGATGCGCAGGAATGTAGCTGTAGTCGCATTCAAAGCTCATACGGTGACTCGCTTCGGTGAGTAGTACTGCTTCACTTGGAGCAATTGCTGATTTAAGGCACTCAAGAGTTGTTGGGCAGTTTGGTATTGTCCGACAGCGCAGCAGGTCGTGAGTGCTTTTAGAGGAATGTGCACGGACAGATCACGTTGATAATAAGCACTGACCATAAGCATGCGTTCAAGTTGAGCAGCCATTTTTTCAGCCTGTTGTAGCTTAGTCTCTGGTAACAACATAATAAAACGATCTCCTGCGAAGCGGCAGAGCAGGTCTTGTGGTCGTAAGTTTAAGCTAATCAATTGTGAAACATGCTGTAAAATAGATGTGCCTTCATCAAAGCCATGTGTTTGATTAATCTGATTAAAATTATGCATATCTAGCAGTATGACGGACATGTCGCTGGGTTCATGCAAGTTTTGCTCGATTGCGGCTTTGAGCTGTGTTTTAAAATAATGAGCATCGGCCAAAGGGGTGAGTGCATCGAATAAGCGATGATCCCGATAAATACGTTCTCGTTTTTGCATGTGTTTAGAAATCGCCAGTTCTTCTTGATGCCAAAAATAAATCCCGATGGTAAATAGGCACAGTCCAATTGGAAAAGGAATGGACTCAAGCCATGCATCCCACATGATTTCTTTAGGCAGGCGAATAAACTCATCTAAGCTATCCATCCACATGTGAAAAAAAATAAAACATAGTCCATAAAAAATATAGTTAGTTACACGTCCTAAAGGACGGCTTTTAATAATAAAGAAAATCCAAATACCAATAAAAACAGTTGCTCCCCCTTCACCTAAAATATCGACCCAGTTCCATTCAGCAAATGACTTGCTCTGCCCAAGTAAGATAAACAACCAAAGGGATAAGCTACAGGCAGTCGCTACACATAATAAAGGCCAGCGGTAGTAAGCAAAGTATTTAGGCATAGCATTTTTTGAAATGATTTATTTTCACCCAAGCTAAACAGATTTAGATGACAGTTTGATGGCAGAGGCTAGGGTCAAAATAGATCAGTGTATTTTTGATTTTTGAGAATAAAAATGCTGAAAAACCCTATCTTTGAGGTGAATATGCATCATTCTGTATGCTCAGTATTTTCTCTATACAGATCAAATTAGCTCACTTTTTGCTGAAAATGGCCAAAAACAAATAAAAAGAGCAGCTCGCAAAAGGGACTGTCACATCATGTTCACATTCAATTTCTATTGTGCGTTCAAACCATGCCACTTTGGCTTGAGGGGAAGAACATAATGCAAAATAATCAGAGCCGTTTCATGAAACATAAGCGTGCGGGTTTTCAGCTTAGCACACTGGTCCTGTCAATGCTGAGCATGACGCATCTACATGCCGAAGATAACACGGTGGAATATGTACAGGTCATTGGTCAAGCTGCAAGTATGGATAAAGCACTCAAAGAACAAAAACGTGCCGACCAAATCAGCAGTGTGGTACATGCCGATGGCATTGGACAATTACCCGATGACAATGCCGCAGAAGCGTTGCAACGGATACCAGGTGTATCTACAGAGCGTGACCAAGGCGAAGGACGTTTTGTTTCCGTTCGTGGTTTAGGCGCTGACTTAAATGCAGTAACCATCAATGGTACTTTGGTTCCCGCGCCTGAAAGTGACCGTCGTGGCGTCGCATTGGATGTCTTACCTTCAGAGCTGGTGCAGTCTTTGGCTGTGGTGAAAACGTTGACGCCAGACATGGATGCCAACTCATTAGGCGGCACGGTGCAGGTGGAAAGTTTATCGGCTTTTGACCATGACGGTTTGTTTTATACGGGAACGGTTGAAGGTGGTTATGATGAAAAACGGGAAAAATATAGCCCTAAAGCATCTGGTGCCATCAGTAACCGTTTCAGTATTGGTGAGGGGCAAGACAACCTTGGGGTGGCACTGGCACTGAGTTATCAAAACCGAAAATTTGGCTCGGACAATGTTGAAACGGGTGGGGCCTGGGATGGTGACGCACTTGAAGAAACCGCAATGCGTCAATATGACATCGAGCGTGAGCGTATTGGTGCGGGACTGAATTTTGATTACCGCCCCAATGACACAGGCGAATACTATTTAAGAACTTTATATAGTCGCTTTAAAGACACTGAGTCACGTCAGGAAGTGGCGGCTGAATTTTCTGATCCACAACTTGCAGGCCAGCGTGGTGATGCAGAAGTGACTCGTTCATTGAAGAGCCGTGAAGAAACACAAGAAATACAGTCTTTTGTCCTCGGTGGTAAGCAAGGTTTTGGCACGTGGACGGTGGAAGGTCAGCTCGGTTATAGCGAAGCATCGGAGGAAAATCCAGGTGGAATTTCGGGGGCAAAATACCAAGGTGATTTTAGTAACGTTGGATTTAATAGTACGCAAAAACCGGTGATTACGGCAGACCAAGATTTTTATGATGCGGCTAACTATGAGCTGGATTCAGTTTCTTGGGAAAAATCCAAAACCACAGATAAAGAATACAACGGTAAATTAGACTTTTTGAAAGACTATATGCTGGGGAATTATGCTGCTGCATTAAAGTTCGGTGGCAAAATCAGTCAACGTGAAAAAAACAACAATACCGATGAGTGGGAGTATGAAGATTTGAGTACTTCAAGCTCAGACTTCAACTCTAATAGTCACTATGAACTGGGACAGTTTGGTCCAACCATTAATGAAAATGCTATTAAAGATAAAATCAGTGGATTAAATCCAAATGATTATGTGGTTGCTGACGGTTCAATCATTAATGACTTTAAGTCGAATGAAGACATACAAGCGGCTTATGTCATGAATACGATAGATATTGATCAACTGCGTGTGATTGCAGGACTACGTTATGAAAATACCAACTTTGAAGCACGTGGTTTTGAGTTCAACGATGATGTGATCACTGCGACTAAATATGAAAATGACTATGATCATTGGTTGCCAAGCCTACATTTACGTTATCAATTGGCCGATAACGCTTACCTCCGTGCCGCTTGGACCAATAGTGTGGTACGTCCAAACTTTGCGCAAAGTGCACCAGGTGTTTATATCGATGGTGATGAAGCTGAGTTTGGTAACCCAATGTTAAAGCCTTTAGAGTCTTCTAACTTTGATTTGGGTGTAGAAAAGTATTTTGGCAAAGCCAGTATGGTGGGTTTCTACGCATTTTATAAAGATATCGATAACTTTATTTATAACACCAATATTGCAGGAACAGGGCAATGGGCTGACTTTGATGAGGCGATTACCTATAAAAATGGTAATGAAGCAAAACTGTACGGGATGGAGTTTGCCTACTCACAAAAGTTTGACCATCTAGGAGCTCCTTGGAATGGTTTCTTGCTGGGCTTTAATACGACCTTTAGTAAGTCAGAAGCAGATATTGATTCGATGAAAGATGGCGAACTTCTGAGCCGTCGTATTCATTTACCAAACCAGTCGGATGTGGTCGGTAATGCCATGATTGGTTGGGAAAATGAGCGTTTCGGCGTACGTTTGTCTGCAAACTATAAGTCCAGCTATTTATATGAGTTAGGTGATATTGATACGCCTGAAAAAGATACTTATACCGATGAGCAAGTCTTTCTCGACTTTAGTAGTCATCTGAATTTGTCAAAAAATTTACAATTAAAGTTTGATGTGCAAAACATCACCGATGAGCACTATTACAACTACGCAGGTGCGAAGGCTTACAACGCGCAGTATGAAGAATATGGCCCAGCATACAAACTTGCACTGACCTACACCCATTTTTAAATTTCACTAAATAAACGCTCAGGTTTTCTTTGTTGAGAAGAAAACCTCGAGATATGTTTGCCCAAATTTGAGTAATTTTATGAATTTTTCAAGCTTTAAATTGTCTGTTTTAACAAGTTGCATAGTGTTACTGACAGCGTGTAGTCAGCATGGTGTTTCTCCATCTCCTGTAAGCTCACAACCATTAACGGTGGATCAGCCAACAGCAGAAAAGCTCCAATTACGCGAAGTTGATACGAATGAAGCTAAAACTGAAGATGTGCAATGGTTGAACTTAAGTACATGGCCAGAAGTGACTGCTCTATTGAGCAGTAAGAATAAAGGTCTTCAGTTTTTAGATGATGAACAAAATGTATTGCATCACATTCAAGGGCAGTTTGGACGTTTTGATTACCGGATTGGTTCGGAGCGTTTATTGATTGCTGCATCGAATTTGCAACAACAGCAAATTCAACTGATGAGCATGAACTTAAAAAATAAAGTATGGGACAAACCCAGCTTTATTCCAAAGCGTTCATTTAAGTCAGAAGATGTTTGTCTATATACCGATGCTCAAGGCTTGAGTTTTGCCTTTTTAGTCGGTGAAGAAGGGATAGGTGAGCAGTGGCTTGTGGCGAATCGTGAAAAAGCATTGGCCCTGCCGCAGTTGGTACGTCGTTTAAGTTTTCCACCAGCAAGTACTGTTTGCAAGGTGAATGATACTAGTGCAGAACTCTTAATCAATGAAGAAAATGTCGGTGTTTGGGCATATCCAGCTCATTCCGAAGCAGGTATGGTGCGCCAAGCAGTCGATTTGGTAAAACCGTTTGGCTCGATTCAAGGGACACCATCCGCAATTAGCATTGTGGATGATCACATTGCGGTGCTTGATGAAGAAAAACCACTGCTTTATCGCTATCAAAAACAAGACAAGCATTGGAACATCCTAGAACCATTACAGCTGAGTGGTTTAAAGGAGGCGGAAAGTCTGAGTATTCGCGGAAATTTAACCGATAAATCTCTACTGATTTTAGATGATAAAACGGTGAAATCAGCCGATGTTGAATGGGAAACTCAGACCCAGACCAAAGCTCAAAGTATCATCACTATCCCTGCAGAAGTGCAGACGGAGGGTGTGCCAAGTACAGGTGATGCGGCTGATGATCCTGCCATTTGGCACAATGCCACACAGCCGAGTCAATCCCGTATTTTAGCGACAGATAAACAAGGTGGTCTACAGGTTAACGATTTACAGGGCAAAACCGTGCAGTATTTGCCAGTAGGGCGATTGAATAATGTCGATGTACGCCACGGTTTTAAATGGGGCAATCAGACAGTCGATTTGGCTGTGGCATCGAACCGAGATCATAACAGCCTGCATCTCTTTGCGATTCAACCCAAAACGGGCAAGGTTTCTGTGCTTGGCGAGCTAGCAACTACATTGGATGATATTTATGGCATTTGCATGTACCGCGATGCTCAAGGGGAAATCTATGCCATTCCCAACGATAAAAACGGGACTTTTGTTCAATACCACATCACGGCTGCACAGCAAAAATTACGGGCTGAAGAAGTACAACGTTTTTCAGTGAAAACCCAACCGGAAGGCTGTGTCGTAGACGATGCTACAGGGCGTATTTTCTTGGGTGAAGAAGATGTCGCAGTGTGGGTAAAAGATCTCAACCCAAAAACTCAGCTCCCTATGCAGCAGGTGATTGGCGTAGGAGAGGTGATGCATGATGACATTGAGGGAATGGGACTTTATCACGGCAAAAACCAAAGTTATTTGGTGGTTTCAAGCCAAGGCAATGACAGCTTTGTGGTGCTTGATGCCGCAGCACCTTATAAGGTTCGTGGCGCATTTCGTGTAGGCATCAATATCGACAAAGGCATTGACGCTGTGTCTGAAACAGATGGACTAGATGTGAGTTCCCTAAATTTTGGTGGCAAATGGAAGCAAGGCATGTTGGTGGTGCAAGATGGACGTAAACGTATGCCTGAAACCAATCAGAACTTTAAATATGTGCCGTGGGAAAAAATCGCTCAAGCCCTGCATTTGGACTAAATAGCGCTTTAGTACCTGAGTGAGTACATGGGCTGCTAAAGAATCACAGCCCATTTTAAAAATATATATGTACTGCACCATGCAGTAAAAAAATTGGAGTGCGTTATGCAAGCAACGATGGATCAAATGTCGGTTTGGATGTTGATTAGCCATGCCAGTGTGTTGGTAAAAGTAGTGATGTTGATTTTGGTTTTATCCTCAGTCGTAAGTTGGTATTTAATCGTGCGTCACGGTATGTTACTTCGTGGACAAGAGCAGCTTTGGAACCGCTTTTTAAAGAATTTTAGACAGCAAAAAGATCTCAATCTTTTACAGCAAGACTACCAACAGCCTGAACAACAAAAAGGAGTTGTCAGCATTTTTCAACATGGGGTTGATGAATACCATCAATTGATCAAAGATGAGCAACTTACTACAAGTGATGTAATTGATGGGGTAGAACGCCGTTTGCTCAGCAGCATCAGTGAAGAAGAAGAAAAGCTTCAGCAAAATCTGACCTTTCTTGCAACAGTTGGTTCAGTCAGCCCTTATATAGGCTTATTTGGAACGGTCTGGGGCATTATGAATGCGTTTATTGGACTGTCTGCCGTTGAACAGGCAACCCTCAATACAGTTGCGCCTGGGATTGCAGAAGCGCTGATTGCAACAGCCATTGGTTTATTTGCCGCTATTCCTGCGGTAGTGGCGTATAACCGCTTTTCGGCACGTGCTGACAAGCTTTCCAGTCGTTATTACGGTTTTGCCAATGAGTTGCAAACGCGTATTTATCGTTTGTTGGGGCACACTGAGCGCGCTTCGCGTTAAGGAGCAACAGCCATGATTAAGCGTCCTCAAAAATTAAAACTCAATGCTGAAATGAATGTGGTTCCTTATATTGATGTCATGTTGGTGCTATTGGTGATTTTTATGGTGACTGCACCGATGTTGACACAGGGCATTCAAATTGATTTGCCTAAAGTGGATGCTAATGTCATGCCCGCGTCACAACAGCAGCGTATTGTCACTCTATCTATTCAAGCCAATGGTCAGTATTACTGGAATATTGGTTCGGAAGTGAATACCGAAAAAGTCACGGATCAGGCCATTGATTTAGCCACTATGCAACAAAAGCTCGTTCCGATTATTCAAAAAGATAAAAGCTTACAGTTTTATGTACGTGCCGATCAGGATGCTGATTATCAACTGGTTGCACAGGCCATAGCATCCTTGCAAAAAAGTGGGGTAACGAACTTGGGGCTAGTGACAGAGGAACCACAATCATGATGACAACCGTTTCCAAAATTAGGTTTCGTGATCAAGGTCTAGCATTTTCGGTCACGGCTGGATTGCATATTGCGCTAATTGCATGGTTATGTACGGTTGAGATGCATGAAACATTGGCGGAACCCAAGCCGAAAACCATTCAATTACAATTTGTGAAAATACCACCTCCAGCCAAACAACAACCAGAACCTAAAAAGCCTGAACCGATAGTCGAAGAAAAGCCGCTATATGAGCCTGTCAAAAAACAGGTTGAGAAACCTGCTGAAGTCCAACCGCAAACCACCAAGAAGTTTGTAGAGTCGCAGAGCAACAAAATTGTACCTACAGCGTCTAAACCGACACAGCAAGTCGTGACGGAAAAGCAAACGGCAACAGCAGAATCTCAGAAAACAGTAGATACGCAGTCTAAGGCAGATATACCAACACAGACGAAGACCCAAAAATCTGTAGAACCCAAAGCACAAACTAATCCTGAATCATTTGATGTTAAAAATTATCAACCTGTTACAAAAATAGCACCAGCTTATCCTGAACAAGCTTTGGATCGTAAGCTGGAGGGGGATTGTACGGTGGTGTATAGCGTGAACGAAAAAGGACGGGTAGAAAATCCCAAGGCACAAGGCGACTGTCATCCGATGTTTGTACGACCTTCGATTCAGGCTGCTCTCACTTTTAAATATCAGCCTCGTCTCGTCGATGGCAAACCGACCAGTGTGTCGAATGTTAAAAATACCTTCCAATATCGTATTGAAAGTTAATTTTATGTACTAACTCAAACCAGAGCTGGCAGTTACTCATTCTTTCATATGTCTGTCTAGTTAAATTTGAACTAAATTCTTTTTAGCCTAAATCTTCTTTCTATCAAGAAACGTTTCAAATAGTGTTCGTCTACAGCACATTTTTCCTTGAAACGTTTATGGAAACTTTCACAACCTACATATATTTGAGGGTTACTGCTTTCGTTTTTATGTGATTAATATTCTTAATGGCTAAATATAGGTCTTCATCATGTTGTTCTACTTGACTGAAAAACTTCGTGTCGATATCTATCAGAAGTCGGAGTATTGGTACGTTTTACGATTGATAGAACCGGTTTATTCAACTTAATCTCATCTCGTGCCATTTTAGCTTCCAAGCATTTAGTTGCTTCTTAAATAAAGTTGTTAAGATCATGGCGAGGTGATATGAAGTGAACAGCACTTTTTGAATCAACTGCACCATTCTTGCAGAATTCATTACTGATACGATGTTGACCTACTGGATTACAAAATCGCTGATGACCTTTGATGAGTAGTGAGGGATATTTTTTTGGGTTATAAGCGTCATCTAAACTAGGGATTAATTCATCTATTTTCTTTGCTTATATGAAATTAGGTTTCAATGGCTCTTTTTGAGCAACAGGTCCAATATCTTGATCGAAATAATAAACGTTTAGCATTTGTATGTGCTTGTTCTAGGGTGGTACACACCATGGTTACCAATAGTTTTCCTTTTATTTTGGCCATTCGGCATGAGTGTTTCAATAAAGTAGATTTTAGATTGGGTAACAACACCACCAAAGCCAATGGTCAGAGAGTCACGATAAAAAACTTTTTCCCTGATATTTCTAGAGGGAGACTATCAATAAATGTTTTTATTAGCTTATGTCTTTGCCCCATTGCACTTTTTAACTGATTGAAACAATGCATAGCAATATAGCACAATAATTCTAGAGCCTACCATATGCCTACTTTTGATCATTTATGCGGATTGAAGTGAACAGAGCGAGGGAGGAGTTCAGTTATAAGCTTATTGTTATTAAAATAAAGTACTCCGAAGATGCCGCTGCATGTGTCGTTACCCTGAACCCGATGAGTTCAAAGCTGGTTGCATGAATTAAGCAACATTAAGGTGTATTTGGCAACAGAAAAAATCCCATAACAAATTAATTTTCATACATATTTTTGTTTAAGGTCTACCAAAAAACAAGTAGCAACTTTAAACAACATTCTTGCAGTATACACTGGGTATACATGGAATTTAAGAGGTATTTTTATAACAAAGGTATACACTGGGTATACATTATATGGAATAAAAAAAGGCCTTTGTGGCCTTTTAAAAGTTGCGCGTTAATTGGAATTACAGGTATTCAAATACCTATTTTTACCTAAAAATTCTATGACATCTCTTTTTATATATCCCACTTTTCTTGGCCCCACTTTAATAAAGGGAATACCATCGCCTTTACATCTTTTAGCTTGAAGCCAAGACAGTGATAGATCACATACCAAAGCTACGACTTCTGGTGAGAATACAGCATCTTCAGGAAGATTCCAAAATTGATGAATTGAGCTCAAACGTTGCTCTTCTGACATGCGAGCAATACGATCCAATCTTTTTTTCATTAATTTTACAGGTCCTATAACAACTTTTGTATTTTAGATATACCTATAGATATATCTTCTGATAGGAAGAACATAGCATATGAAATTTTTTTAAATTTCATTTCGTTTAAAACATCAAAAAATCGGTTTATTTTTTTATATGCCAGTTCTAAGTATGGGAATGAATGAAATTGATCGGAAGGGGGACTTATGTCCAAAACAATGTTTATGAAGCTAATGAGAACTATCAGATTGATGTTTATTTCTGTTGAAAGGAAGCTAGCTCATCCATTTAACTATTTTGATATACGCTGAATTATCAGGAGACTTTCCCTTGGGAGATTCTAGGCAGCCAACTTATAAAAGTCTTCGGCCATTTGATTTGGTGTCTTAAAACCCAAACCCTTTTGAATTCTTCGATGATTATAAAATAATTCAATGTATTTTATAATATCTGCTTTGGCTTCTTCTCTGGTTTGATAGTTGTAATGATGCACTAACTCATTTTTCAGTATTCCCCAAAAGCTTTCAATCGGTGCATTATCGTAACAGTCTCCGCGCTTGCTCATTGAACCTTGAAAACCATATTGCTCAAGTATATTTCGATATTCATGGCTGCAATATTGACTTCCTCTGTCTGAATGCACAATCAGTTCTTTGGTTGGTTTTTGATTGTGAATAGCCATATTTAGCGCATTACAAACAAGCTGTGCTGTCATGCGCTCATTTAAGCTATAGCCAACCACTTGCTTCGTGTAAAGGTCTTTTACCGCTGCTAAGTACAGCCATCCTTCAACAGTCCATATGTACGTAATATCACTTGACCATGCTTGATTTGGTCTAGTCATTGAGAATTGTTGCTCCAGCAGGTTTTCATAGATCGCTCGATTATGGTCACTATTCGTAGTCCTTTTAAAACGCTTGTGTCGCTTACAATACAGGTGGTTCAGCGCTTTTATCTGTCGTACAGCGTACATACTCATTTTTATGCCCTGAGCTTGTAAGTATTTGGTTAATCGAATATAACCATAGCTCTGCTTTGTCTCCTCATGGGCTATTTTCACCAATATCGTCTGTTGATTTCGTTGAATCGTTCTTTTGCTCACGCCTCTCTTGAGCCAATCATAAAAACATGAAACTGAAACATGAAGTAATCGAGCCATTAAGGTAATTGGAAAAGAATATCTTTTTTGTTTCATATAGGCGTACCTTACTGACTTTCTTTGGCAAAGTACGCTGCTGCCTTTTTTAAAAATTCACGTTCCATTTCAGCTATTTTGAGCTGTTGTTTGAGTTTTTTATTTTCTTCGAGTAGAGCGTTTAGATCAGGTGAATACTGTTTTGTACCTGCTAAAGTTCCAGCCTTTGCTTTGGTATTCCAATTTGAAAGAGTTTGCATTGAAATGCTAAGTTGTCTGGCTGTTTCTGAGACATTGCCTTGATTGGCTTCAATTAATTTTATGGCTTCAGCTTTAAATTCTGTGGTGTAAGTCTTGTGTTTCTTGCTCATGGTAAACTCCTGATGAGTGTGTTTAGTTTACCAAGTTAAAACCTCCTGTTTTTTCAGCACACATCAATTTTAATTGTATGAGCTCTGCTATTACTCTTCATAGAAACGATCAAGAAATCAGGCTAAATTCACTTGGCTATTAGAATGCTAAGAGCTTATTTATAAATAGGTAAAATCTATAATTTATTAGCCTGTATTTAGGACCTTTTAAAAAATGTGACACAGTTCAAAACTGTACGTTACACAGCAAAAAATTGTCCGTTTCATCCATTTTCTTGATTTTTTTAATTGCGTTACACAGCAAAATTTTGTGCGTTACACGGCAGAAAATAAGATGTTACATGACATAAATAAAAAACTATAAAATCAATATCTTATTTATTTTCTATTGGGTTTGAGGAGCTCTTTTAAAGAGCTATTTTATTCTTAATATCACTTTTTCATGCTTTTGACGAATAGAAGATTAAGCAAGGGCAATTTTCTAATTAGGCATCATATTTTTAGGCCTAAAAACGATTAATACATCTATTCAGTTCGATTCGTATCAATCTAATCTTTTTTTATTCTTCGATTTTCTGAGTTAGCTCAAAGCATTTTTAATAAAAATTCAGTGAAACAGGACGGTTGAAGATCTGTTTTTTCGCATTTGATTATCATCAAAAGTGTGTGGGGAGCCCTTTTAGAATTTGGACGAAGTCAAGCAAGCCTACCTGTAGCTACAAACAACGAATTCTGCGAATTCATTATTTGGTACGCAACAGGGCTTGTTAGGGGCGACCCCCTAAGACCCCAAAAAAACTTCAATTCATATGAGGTGGATGATGAAAAAATCAAAACGCGATATTACAAAAAGGTTTCGTTTAACTGATGAGCAGGCAAAACGGTTAGATAGCTATCTTGAAAAGAACAAATTTACATTTACCGATTTCACGCACTATTTAATTAAGAGTGAATTAGATCGTCGAGGTTGGTTGTGCAGTGAAAATGAGACTTTTGTTGAAACGGATGTCAGTAATATTCATGTCGATTTGCCAATTCGACGGAGGAAGCGGGAAAAATTTAATATTACTGGTCGTCCAGCTCCAGAGGTTGATCCTCAGCTATTAAAAAAATTAGGAGGAATTGGGCATAACGTGAATCAGATTGCACGTTCGCTCAATATTATTTGCGGATATCAAATGGATGTCATGCAACAGTTTTCTTTTATAGACTGTCTTGATGTACTAGTAGATATACAACAACAGATTCATAAATATTTACCTGAAATCCCTCAATATACGATTTCAGTAAAACGTGCAGCTTATAAGAGTTCAAAAGTAGAAAGCTCAATGCAAAAAGTTGAGCTTACATCATGATTATCAAATTTTTACCAGTGGGTACTGGTGATCCGAAGCTGGCAGTTTCATATTTGATTGGTGAGCTAGATCATAACGGTGATAGGCGAGCTGATGTAGAGATTTTAGCAGGCGATCCATTCACATTTTCTGCGCTTGCAGAGAGTGTTTCATTTAAATATTGCTATACATCTGTTGTTATTGCCTGGTCACCAAAGGATCTCGTGACGGATGAGCATATCAGTGAAGTTGTTTCTGAATTTCAACAGCACATTGGGGCAGGGCTTGACCCTGATCAGTATCACATGACGCTTGTCATGCATAGTGAAGAGGATGGTTCAAGACATTTACATATCTTAATACCTCGTCTAGAGCTTAGAACTGGAAAATCTTTTAATGTTGCGCCACCAGGACATAGACACTATTTTGATCCACTACGAGATTACTTTAACTATAAATACAGCTGGTCTAGACCTGACGACGTTAAAGGTTTGGATTCGAATGAGCTGAATCAGCATGTTCATTTACACAGTGTAAAAGATATCAAAGCAAATTTAGATGGAAAAACAGACCAAAAGTGGACAAAGGCTGAGCGAGTTGAATTGGTGGATCAATTTATTCATCAACAGATTACGTTGCGGAAAATTAACAATCGCCTTGAGTTGGTTGAGTGTTTAAAACAACTCGGCAATATTACTCGACTAAGTGCGAACTATATTTCTCTTCTACATAAAGGTGCGACAGATCGACTCAAAGGAAAATTTTATGGAGCAGATTTTTCATTTTTAGACTATCAACTTAAGCAAAGAAGAGCTTTGCAAAATAATAATGCAAGCGAACAACAGCTCATAACGTATGAAGAATGCTTGAAGAAGAAGGATGAGTGCTTCAAAGAAATGCATCGTGTCAGAGCAAAACGTGCTGAATACAACAAAAAATATTATCAGCCCAAACAGTCATATAAACGAGCTCTCGATCATGAGTTAGTAAATGAAGATCTTTATATAAATTCAATGATTAAAAGGCTCATTCCACAAGTCGCATTTAATCATGAACAGACTTCTCAGGCACATGATCTTCACAAGATAGATGTCGAGCAAACGAAGCAAAGCCAAAAACTATTACCGCAATCATATGGAACAAGGTTGTCATATGAAAGTGATGGCATGTTTAAGCCAGATACAGAACTCGATCCTGCGTCATTATCAAGTCCGAACTTCAGTGAAATGAAACTCAAGGCCACGAAAACAGATTTAGGGCTAAATGAAGCAGATAAAACAAATAACTACTCAATTTCAAACAGCCCACTAATTTTTTGGGAAATTGACCAAATTCAACATTCTTTAAATTATCAAGCATCTAAATCAATGACAGGAGTTAAGTATGAGAGATACACCGTTGCAAGCACAGAAAAATCAATTAATGGCACAGCAGAACACTGTGATCCGCGAATTGCAGAACTTGGTGAGTGTACTAAAAGTAGAATCCAATCATCACAAACAAGCGATTGCAGTACAACAGAGTTATATCAACTCACTCAAGCAGTCAGAGATGCAACAGAAGCAAGAACAAGAGCTTATGCGAAAAGAAAACTTGCTTTTGAGCAAGAAGTTGAAAGATATGAACTCGAAGTCAATCGAGCAAGACAAGATCATCAAACTTTATCAAGAAGAACTGCAAAAAGAGATTTCATTGAAAGAGCTCATCGAGTATTTAGAGACACTAAAGACAGAATTAGAAACACATTTCAAGATGTTATTAAAAGTCTCATATCTGAGGCCCCTGATCCAGCAGGAAATAGATGGCGTTTTAAGACCATATCTGAAGGGGCTGAAGCAATTGGAGTCGGTCGACTGGTCAACATTGCAAGACAGCGAACTGAGCGTAAACAACGTATTGAAAACGCTAAACGATTTAAACAAGAAGTAGAGTTAATAAGACAGCAGTCATCTAAAAATAGGATACAACATACAATCACTGATGCTCTAGTCCAGATGGAGAAATCATTTCCCAAGCTCGATTTAAGTGAAGCTAAGCGTCTGGCTGGTTGTGCAGAAGTCTTTTTACAAGATTTCAATTCATCTGGTACTACCAAGAATGAGCAGCATGATTTGTACCTTGATGGTTATGAGTTTCATCTTGAGCGATGCATAGAATCACTCAAGCAACAACTCAACAATAAAATTTATATAGGAAGTGACTTAGATGTGCTGATAAAGTTTGCGATGACTGTTGAAATGTCAACGGCATTCTAAAATTGACCCCTTTTACCTTACAAATGGCAAAGTAAAATTGACCCCTTTGATCTCGTATTAAGTTTCAACCTGGGGCT
>NZ_LSOD01000037.1:0-21041 GCF_001592855.1 Acinetobacter sp. BMW17 | reverse complement strand
TTCACAGAGTTAGGCCGACCTCACACCCAAGTTGCCACTTAAATTTGAGTAGATATGGGAAATCTTAATTTTTAAATCTTTGTGCAACAAAGCCGTTTTTATAGTGAGTTTATAACTGAAGCATATAAACAAGCCTGTGATGATTTTGAACTAAAAAAACATCCAAATTTCGTGAAAAAAGCATATGAAATTGGAATACGAATTGATGAATTAAAAGTAATAATAGCTACAAATATTGATCTGATCCAAATATGGGCAGATAGGATAGATAAATTAGATTTTACATATGAATTAAAGGCATTGGAAAATGCTTATGAGCTTTTTTTTCATGAAGTTAAAAATCTGGTTGTGAATAAAGAGAAAGATATTTTAGCAGTTGTTAATTTTGATAAGTTCGATCAACTTTTAAAAGTTGTTTATGAAAAATCTAATTTCACTGAATATAATGAGAAAGTATTTGTATTTAATAAAAAAATTGATGAATACTTGACTACTTTATCTAAAGATGAGAGCCAAGATATTAATCAAAAAATTACTGATTTAAGATTTTCAAAGTTGCGTTTTTCAAATGAAGTAATCTCTGATTTAGAAAACTTTAGTCAATATAAGATGGGTAAAGATGCTAAAACAAAATTGATGAATGAATTACGTGAATTAGTGTTAGAAGAGCAAAAAATTCTTATCGAAAAACATAAAGATGGAATAAATAGTTTGTTAGTGAAATTTAATTCAATGATTAGACTTAATAAATTTGAAAAAGATAATAAAGGACATAGGGGTGCAAGCCGAATATCTTACGGTATTACATTCTTGGATCAAGAGCTATCAATACTAAATGACAATGAAATAATCTTTGATAGAGTTTTAAGTTCTGGTGATAAATCAGCTTTAGCATTAGCTTTTTTTCTTTCTAAGTTTAAAGATGTGAATTTCGAACCATCAATAATATTTTTTGACGACCCAATGAGTTCATTAGATGAGCAAAGAAGAAAAGCTACTATTCAAGAAATTCAATATTTAGTCCAAAGAGAATTTCAAGCTTTTATTCTTAGTCATGATCCATTTTTTCTCTCAGATATAAATAAATTAAGTGCTATTTCAAAATTTGCAAAGTGTTATGAAGTTGAAACAGAATTAAAGGATACTAATCCTTTGGACCCAAATAGTAATAAAGTTTGCAATAGTAAACTTATTTTACGACAGAATTTTGATTCTTATGTTCTACATTCTTATTATCAGGAATACTATAAGCTGTGGGATTTCGTTCATGCAGGTAAAGAAGAAGATAAAGTTGAAATAGCTAGATCTTTGAGACCCATTCTTGAAGCATATTTACGATTTATTTTTCCAAAGACTTTCACAAATGATTTATGGTTAGGAAGTATGATTCCAAAGATAAGAGAAGAAAAAGATGTGAATAGCCCATTATATGATAAATATGAAAGATTAAAAGCGATAGAGTCTATTAATGAATTTTCTAAAGCCTATCACCATGCTGATGGTTTTGATACTAGTATACAAGGGATTGAATTTTTGACTTTAAAAAATTATGCCAAAGAGACCTTGATTTTTATTACGGGATTAAATTAATAAAAATCTCTCTCAACCTCCCTTTGAAAAAGGGAGGAGCAGTCACGAAACAAATTGAATCACATGACATCCCCCTCTTTTTAAAGAGGGGTTAGGGGAGATTATTTAAACAATCGAATCATCCAGATTCGGCGCTAACCAACGCTTCGCTACATCCAGTGTCCAGCCCTTACGTTTCGCATAATCCTCAAGCTGATCTTGAGAAATCTTGCCCACATTAAAGTATTCACTTTCAGGGTGCGAATAATAGAAACCACTGACAGAAGAAGGCGGCATCATCGCAAAGTGTTCAGTCAACTTAGTCCCAATCTTCGCTTCCGAACCTAACCAGTCAAATAACACTGCTTTTTCAGAATGCTCAGGACAAGCAGGATAACCTGGCGCAGGACGAATACCGACATACTTCTCTTTGATCAATTCTTCATTGCCCAAAGTCTCATCGGCTTTATAGCCCCAGAACTCTTTACGGATACGCTCATGCAGATGCTCAGCGAAAGCTTCGGCAAAACGATCTGCGAGAGACTGAACCAAGATTGCAGAGTAATCATCGCCTTTGGCTTTATATTCATTCGCCAATTCTTCCGCACCGAAGATCGACACAGTGAAACCACCAAGATAATCCGTATTGTCTTTCGAGGTGCTAATAAAGTCTGCTAAAGATAAATTCGGCTTACCAGTGACTTTGTCAGACTGTTGACGCAAGTGTTCAAAAGTATGCGTAACCTTCTGCGCTGTTTCATCAAACACGCTGACTGTATCTGCACCTGTACGTTGAGCAGGGTACAGGCCAAATACAGCACGCGCATCGAAACGATTATTCTCGATCACATCTTTGAGCATGGCTTGCGCTTGATTATACAAATCCGTTGCAGCTTCACCGACAATCTCATCTTCTAAGATTTTCGGGAATTTACCTGCCAAGCTCCAAGAAATAAAGAATGGTGTCCAGTCAAAATATTCCACCAAAGTTGCAAGTGGGTAGTTGGTGAGGATATGTGTACCCATCGTATTTGGAATAGGTGGGACATAATTCGCATCCACTTTAAAGCCATTTTCAATTGATTCGGCATAACTGAGTTTGGCTGCTTTCGGCTGTTTGTTGGCTAAACGTTCACGAATTTTGGCATATTCAGCACGCTGTTCTGCAATAAAGTTGCCACGCATTTCTTTCGAAAGCAGGGTGGTTGCTACACCCACCGCACGTGATGCATCAGCCACATAAATCACCGCATCATTTGAATATTGCGGATCAATTTTAACGGCTGTATGCGCTTTCGATGTGGTTGCACCACCAATCAATAAAGGAATGTCAAAACCTTTACGTTGCATTTCTTTGGCTACAAACACCATTTCATCCAAAGATGGGGTGATCAAACCTGATAAACCGATGATGTCACATTTCTCATCAATCGCAGTTTGCAGGATTTTTTCCGCAGGTACCATCACGCCGAGGTCAACGATGTCATAACCATTACAGCCCAAGACCACACCGACAATGTTTTTACCAATATCGTGTACGTCGCCTTTTACCGTTGCCATCAACACACGACCTTTAGATTGTGCATTGCCTTTTTCAGCTTCGATGTACGGATTCAGCCATGCCACGGCCTGTTTCATCACACGTGCAGATTTAACTACTTGAGGTAGGAACATTTTGCCTGAGCCGAACAGGTCGCCGACCACGTTCATACCATCCATCAATGCGCCTTCAATCACATCGAGTGGACGTTTGGCTTTTAAACGGGCTTCTTCGGTATCTTCGTCGATATAGGTAGTGATGCCTTTAACCAGTGCATACTCAAGACGTTTTTCAACCGTTTCATTGCGCCATTCAAGGTTTTCAGCTTCGCGTTGTGCGCCACTATGACCACGGAACTTCTCTGCCACTTCAAGTAGTTTTTCTGTGGCGTTTTGACCTGATTCACCTTGGTTTTGATTCAGAACAACATCTTCAACAGCATCTTTCAGTTCTTTTGGAATATCGTCATAAATCGCCATTTGACCCGCGTTGACGATCCCCATGGTCATGCCTTGTTTGATGGCATAGTAAAGGAACACAGAGTGAATCGCTTCACGTACAGGTTCATTACCACGGAAGGAGAAGGAGACGTTAGAAACACCACCTGAGATCATAGCATGCGGTAAGTTTTGCTTAATCCAACCTGTGGCTTCAATAAAATCCACACCATAGTTATTATGTTCTTCAATCCCTGTTGCGACTGCAAACACGTTCGGGTCAAAAATAATATCTTCGGCAGGGAAGCCCACCTCATTAACCAAAACGTCATAAGAACGTTTACAGATTTCACGCTTACGTTTTGCGGTATCTGCCTGACCTGTTTCATCAAAGGCCATAACAATTATCGCAGCACCGTACTGACGGCATAAGCGCGCTTTTTCGACAAACTCGTCATAACCTTCTTTTAAGGAAATCGAGTTGACGACTGGCTTACCTTGTACGCATTTCAAACCAGCTTCAATGATTTCCCATTTTGATGAGTCAATCATGATGGGCACACGAGAAATATCAGGCTCAGATGCAACGAGATTTAGGAAATGCACCATCGCATTTTGCGAATCGAGCATCCCTTCATCCATGTTAATGTCGATGATTTGTGCACCAGCTTCAACTTGTTGTTGTGCAACTTCTAAAGCTTCAGCAAACTTTTCTTCACGGATGAGACGTAGGAATTTTTTTGAGCCTGTGACGTTGGTACGTTCACCGACGTTCACGAATAGCGAATCATCATAAATGTTAAACGGTTCTAAACCACTTAAACGGCAGGCAGGTTTGGTTTCTGACACCTGACGTGGCTGAATGTCTTTCACTGCATTGTAAATTGCACGGATATGATCAGGCGTTGTACCACAGCAACCACCGGTAATATTGATCAAACCACTTTCTGCAAATTCTTTAATGAAGGCTGCGGTTTGTTCAGGGGTTTCGTCATATTCACCAAAAGCATTTGGCAAGCCTGCATTTGGATGCGCTGAAACAAAAGTATCGGCTACATCAGCAATGGTTTTAACGTGTGGACGCATCGCGTCTGCACCGAGCGCACAGTTAAAACCAATTGAGAGTAAGTCACCATGACGAACCGAGTTCCAGAACGCTTCTGCGGTTTGACCTGTTAAGGTACGACCAGATGCATCGGTAATGGTGCCTGAGATCATGAGTGGAAGTTCACGACCAATTTGTTTGAACACTTCTTTTACTGCAAAGATCGCAGCTTTACAGTTTAAGGTATCGAACACGGTTTCGATCAAGATGATGTCTGCACCACCTTCAATCAAGGCATGCGTCGCTTCGATGTAGTTTTCTTTTAGTTCATCAAAAGTAATGTTGCGGAACGCAGGGTCATTTACATTCGGTGAAATCGAACAGGTACGTGATGTGGGCCCCAATACACCTGCCACAAAACGTGGTTTGTCAGGGGTTGAATATTTTTCACAAGCGGCTTTGGCTAAGCGTGCCGCTTCGCGGTTAATCTCGGGAACAAGATCTTCCATGTGGTAATCCGACATTGAAACACGTGTGCCGTTAAAGCTGTTGGTTTCAATAATGTCTGCACCAGCATCGAGGTAAGCTTCATGAATACCTTGAATAATTTGCGGCTGTGTCAGTACCAAAAGGTCATTGTTGCCTTTGAGGTCAGAAGCCCAATCTACAAAGCGTTCACCACGATAATCTTCTTCTTCGAGCTTGTGACGCTGAATCATGGTGCCCATCGCACCATCGATAATAAGGATGCGCTCGGCAAGAAGTGCTTTTAAGGTGGCAAGTGTAGACATTCAAAACTCACAAACAGGTTTTCAAAACGTGCAATATTTTAGCAGAAAAGCAGGTTGATTAATGCCTAATTCAAGTGGTATTGGCTATATGGCAAATAAAAAAGGCTGATTTAGCTTTGGTTTTCATGAAAGTGAAATATAGACCCGCTATGTTAATAAATCAGAATAACTAGAGATGAAAAATATTGATTGGAGCAGATTGTTACAGACAGCACAGCCAAATGTAAGAAAATAATTCAGCGTAATCCGCACCGAAAAGTTAAATTTTGAGCCAGCACAGTGCGTTCAAGGCTTATAAGCGATTTACTGCTGATCTAAAATAAGCCAATTATGAAAAAATTGGCTTCATGTGACACGCATTTGTCATATAATTGTCACAATTAAATTGAACAATAGGGGATATTGATATCCTCTTTAGCCGTCTGCATGAATTCTAATATTCCTCCCGTCCAAGATCAGGTGCACGTGACACAGGTCAAGTCGACGAATGTGCACGTACCTACACCGAAATTTTTTATGCCGGTGTTTTTAACGGTCATTATTTCAACGCTAATTTATATTGGCTTTCAGCTTTCTGCTGACTTATCGCATGTTCCTGCACTGAATCTTTACTCTTTAATCCTTTTAGCGACGGCCTTGTTCATTGCTTTGGGTTTTGAGTTTGTAAATGGCTTTCACGACACTGCCAATGCGGTTGCAACGGTCATTTATACCAATGCACTGTCTGCACCTGTCGCGGTGATGTGGGCAGGTTTCTGTAACTTTCTTGGGGTTATGGTCGCAAGTGGTGCAGTGGCTTACGGTATTATTGCGCTGCTGCCCGTTGAGTTGATTATGAATGTCAGCTCAGGCGCAGGTTTTGCCATGGTGTTTGCCATGTTGATTGCTGCAATTTTGTGGAACTTGGGCACATGGTTCTTGGGTATTCCAGCATCAAGTTCGCACACTTTGATCGGTTCGATCTTGGGTGTGGGCATCATGAACTACCTGATGCATTCAGGCAGTGGTGCTTCGGGTGTCGATATGGATCAGGTGATTAAAGTTGGTAAAGCTTTACTGTTTTCACCCATGATCGGTTTTGCTTTTGCAGCAGTGTTGTTCTTATTGGTGAAAAAAATCTTTAAGAAACAACTGGAACTGTTCCAACCACCTGAAGGTAACAAACCACCACCGCCACTGATTCGTGCCATTTTGATTTTTACTTGCACAGGTGTGAGTTTTGCGCACGGTTCAAATGACGGTCAAAAAGGTATGGGTCTAATTATGCTGATTTTGATTGGTATCGTGCCTTTGGCTTATTCTTTAAATAAGAATTTAGATTCACAGCATATTCAGTCATTTGCTCAACTTTCAGATCAAACTGCGGCTGTGATTTATCCGAATCATAACGATATTGCAGATGAAAAAGCCCGTATGGTGATCACGCAATATATTCAAACCAAAGAAATGACCCCAGAAGTCGTACCTGCTTTAGCCAGTTTGACAGATCATTTGGGTGAGCGTGTTGGTCATTATGGAGATCTTAAAGATATTCCTGAAGCTGAAGTTTCTGCACTACGTAATGACATGTACTTAAGCACGACAGCATTCAAACGTTTGGATAAAGCGGATCAATTGCCGGCGATGTCTGAAGCGGGCAAAAAGACAGTAAAAGAATATCGTAGTAACTTAGATTCATTCTTACAGTACATCCCAACATGGGTAAAAGTAGCTGTGGCATTGGCTTTAGGTCTAGGTACGATGGTGGGTTGGAAGCGTATTGTGGTGACTGTAGGTGAGCGTATTGGTAAAAACCATATGACTTATGGTCAAGGCATGTCAGCAGAATTGGTGGCGATGACCACAATTGCAGCCGCTGATGGCTTTGGTATGCCAGTATCGACCACCCACGTGTTGAACTCTGCGGTTGCAGGGACCATGGTGGCAAACAAGTCTGGTCTGAACTTTGCAACAGTAAGAACCATTCTTTCGGCTTGGATCTTTACCTTGCCAGCAACGATCTGTTTATCAGGTGGTTTGTTCTGGTTGTTTCTACAGTTTGTTTAATCTGATATGTAAGAAACAATAAAAAAAACGCTACCGAAGGGAGCGTTTTTTTTAGCTCTGTATTTTATGAACGATGCTGTTCATATTTTACTTTTTGAATTTCGCCCAGACTTTGTCTAAAGGTAGTTTATCTGCGGCAAAGCCATAAAGTGCTGCAAAGGGCAGTGCGGTACGTGCTAAATAAGCGACACGCCATAAGCCACCGTGATTGGCACCATGCATCATCAGCTCTAGAGGATGTTCAAGTTTGTTCTCTGGATTGGCTACAGACTCAGGATTGCGCAGGTCATGGATCCATAAAGCCGCCATGATGGCATTGGTTGTTTCAGGCTTAAAGGCTTCAACATCAAACAAGCTCGCCCCATTAAATGCGGCTTTGAGCAGTGGATTTTTGGTGACAGAATGCGTGGTGGTTGATGGTGCAATATTGATGCTGACGCGCTGACCTTCCGAGCGAGCAAGCGTTGCACGCCACTGTTGAATACGTTTAGCCAATGCATAGTTTGGCCCTTGCTCAATCACTAAACAGTCGGTGATGCCGTAAGACTTGTTATTATCCGACTCGACGAGGTCATGTAGGTTTTTCTTGAAGAACAGTTGTCCACTGAGGGTTGAAATACTTTTACTGATCATCTGTTGCGTTTTAGAACGACCACTGAACTTTTGCTCAGATGCTGTAATGACTTCTTCAGGTACGGCATAGACATCGGTAGGTGTACACATATACATCAAGCTGGTATCTACTTTGTGCGCGCTGACATGTTGCATAATTGCATCCATTGCAACAGAAACACGGACATGCTTTTCACCATCCAAATACGCAATCGCGGCCAAATCTAACTGATGTGGGTTTTGTACCAACCATTGTGCAATTTCAGGCACTTGTGTCAGTAAGTTCGCGCCGAGTTTTTCTTTTAAAACAGCGACAGGTGTTTCTGCACTCAGCGCTTCAACCGATGGGGCATATAGCGTGGCATTGCCGTGTTGAATGGTGTCTAAAATTTTGCCCCATACACGACTATTGGGTAAATCAACCGCTACAATATTGGCTTTCCATTGGGCTAACCATGTGAGTGGACCCGCTTCAGATGCGGCACCGAACAAAACCATCGTGCGATCTGATAAATCAAACCATTCAGGATGTTCCACACAAGCAATCAGTGCTTCAGCATGGCTTGGTTCAATCACACCTGCATCTAACCATGTTTGGATTTGTGCAAGTAAAGTACCCCCTTTGAGTTGTTGGCCTTTATAAGGCACTGACCATTCAGGCGTCGCATGACTTTCGCCTTTGAGTTTAATAGTATGCAGTGGTGCGCTTTCAAGTGACATTACATCTTTGAGGAGATGCTTTTGCCCATCTCGATAAAACTCAAACACATTATGTGCTTTGTTGAGCCCATCTTGTGCCATTTGAATCGGTGCAATTTGATTGCGAATCCCAAATTCAACTAAGGATTTAAAATAGCGTGGATATTGTTTACGCCAGTTCTTTTCTGTAAGTGCAGTAACAGAGCTTTGGTGATCAACATTGGCTAAGGCCTCTGCAATAATCTCTTTCCCTGTACGTGAGGTACTAACTTTTTGTGTTTTCGAGTAAATTGGAAATTGAAGACCATCTAAGGGATTGGACATGCAAGAAATCTCACTGGCATTTGCTATTTATATACAGTTGTAAACATTATCTATGCCAAATCAAATTCCTGCTTGGCATTTCATGCCAAATTTATGTAAAAATATATGTAATAAAAAAGCCTTCTGAACAGAAGGCTTTTGAGTTTAGCAGCGACCTTTTTTGGCCTGTCCGGGTGGACAGAAATCGCCTTGGCCATGAGGATAATAAGAACGATCAGGATCGACGATGATACTCCCTTCAGGGGTATTTACCGCACAGGCTGTAAAACTGAGGCTGATCATCAAGGCTGCAAATATAGACATTATTTTCATCGCAATTTCCTTGGTTTATAGTTGTCCTGATGTTTATTGTAAAAATCAGGACCACCCGTTGCTGTGAAAAAATGTTACTAAGCCTATATGCGTATGGATGCAATCCATTTGCAATCTAGGGGTTCGGCTTTAAATAGGTAACTGGGTTAATTTGCTCAGAAAGTGTGGGATAAGACGCGGCTCTAAAATTAAGGTCATGATGACCCCATAAGCAGCTCCCCAAAGATGGGCGCTATGATTGATGTTGGAGTTGCCTTTTTTACCTGACCAGATGCTATATGCCACGTACAACACTGCAAAAATAATCGCAGGTACGGGAATAAAAAACACAAAAATCAGCTTCCAAGGTTCAAACAACACATAAGCGAACAATACCGCAGAGACCGCACCAGAAGCACCAAGGCTTGCCCAGCGCACATCATTTTTATGTTTTAAATAACTAGGTAAAATGGCAAAAATTAAACCACCCAGATAAAACAAAATAAAACCTAACTCATAGAAGTATTGACGGTAAAAACTTTCAATAATGCTGCCAAAGAAAAATAGGGTGAACATATTGAACAGGAGATGCATACCATCGGCATGAATAAAGCCATGTGTAATAAAACGATCGTATTGCCCACGTTGCATCGCAGGAGGCCAGAAAATCAGACGGTTCATCACGTTCTGATTTGAAAATGCTACCATAGAAATAATGACCGTAATAATAATGATCGTAACTGTATGATTAAAAGGTAAATCCAACATTTCTGAGATGTTCTGCATATAACTATCTTGTGGTCATAATGCCATTAAATTGAGCGAAAAGATGAACTTTCACAATAAATCCGACAATTTTGGTTGATTTTTTTTAATTACCCCGCATCTTCAGTTAAAATAGCAACTTCAGCTTGAGGAAATGATTGTTATGTCGACTGAGAACAGCAGCACTGCAGTTGCAGAGGAAATTCCAAACTTATTGATTACTCCGACTGCACAAGAGTATTTACGTGATTTATTAGAAAAACAAAATACACCGGGCATTGCTGTACGTGTATTTGTTGAAAATCCGGGTACACCACGTGCTGAATGTTGTATGGCATATAGCGCGCCTGAAGAAGTGATCCCAACCGATTACCGTCAAGATTATCCAGACTTTCCTGCGTATATCGACACACCGTCTATTCCATATCTATTAGATGCGGTGATTGATTACAACAAAGACCGTTTTGGTGGGCAGTTAACATTCCGTGCCCCAAACTCGAAAGTACCACGCGTTGGTCCTGATGCATCGATTGAAGAGCGTATTACTTATATTCTTCAGTCTGAAATTAATCCTGGTCTAGCAGGGCATGGTGGTAACTGTGCATTGGTTGAAGTTGTTGAAGATGAAGAACATGGTTTAACGGCTGTACTTAAATTCGGTGGTGGTTGCCAAGGTTGTTCAGCAATTGATGTCACCTTAAAACAGGGTGTTGAGACGACTCTGCAACAACACATTCCTGAGTTACGTCGTGTGATTGACCAGACGGATCATACGCAGGCAGAAGGCGCATACTTCAAATAATTTTTAAGCCATTTTTACTAAATAACCTCCTTCAATTAGGGGGTTATATTTTATCTAAAGCTAAAATGTAATTGATAATAATTATCAATATTTATTGCAATATGTTTATCGTTTGTTAAAATGCCCTACGAAATTTACACAATCTCTCCTTCTTTTGTATTTGGGTGTATGCGTTATGGGTAAAAATCTGACGAGATCAACTTTAGCTTTGGCTGTTGTAGGGGCAATGAGTTCATTTGCGATGGCAAATGACGTTGTAGAAACCACAAAAGAGAAAGAAGCAACACAATTACAGACGATTGTTGTGTCGGCAACGGGTTATGAGCAGGATGTTTCAAAAGCACCAGCATCAATTACTGTGATTAGCCGTGAAGAATTAGATAAACGTGAATATAACGATATTACAGATGTTTTGAGAAGTGTTCCGGGTGTTGTTATTACGGGTGAAAATGCAAGTCAAACAGTTAGTATTCGAGGAATGTCTTCGAATTACACCTTGTTCTTAGTCGATGGAAAGCGTCAATATTCTAAAGACGTTAACCCAAATGGCGATGACTACGGTATGGAGAAAAATATTCTTCCTCCAGTTGCATCTATCGAACGCATTGAAATTATCCGTGGTCCAGCATCTACATTGTATGGTTCTGATGCAATGGGTGGCGTGATTAATATTATTACTAAAAAAGTGACGGATGTTTGGACTGGGAATGTTGAGTTAGGCACAACTATTCAGGATAAAAATAATTCTGGAGACATTCGTAATGGTTCTGTTTATTTAGCAGGGCCGATTATTCAAGATAAAGTTGGCTTGCAGTTAGGTCTAAATCGTTTAGAGAGAAAAGAAGACTCTTATATAGGTGGTTTTACAGGCCATACAACGGAAAGTTTAAATTCACGTTTAACTTATGTGCTTAATGATCAACACGACTTAGCTGTAGAGGCAAATTTCTTCACGCAAGAGTCTGAGGCTACGGCAGGTAAAACGGTTGCGGCAACAGGTACTGACTCTGCAAGTCGAAATATACGTAGTGTTTATGCCTTAACGCATAATGGTCGATATACCGATAATTTGGATAGTAAATCTTATATTCAATATGAAAATTCTAAAAACCCAGATCGTGAAAATACAGTCGTGGGAACGAAGGGAATTGATTTAGAAACATGGACTGCAAATACACAGTGGAATTGGTTGTTAGGTAATCATACACTGGCTTTTGGTGGGTATTATAAAGATGAAAGTTTGTTAGATCGAGCAACAAACCGAAATCCGTTGGTTCCAGAGTTTGATGAATTGACACGTTGGTCAGCTGCTGCATTCTTAGAAGACACATGGAGTTTAACTGATCGTTTTAATTTAACGCTTGGGGCCCGTTATGACCATGATGAACTATATCAAGGTAATATTTCTCCGAGAGTTTATGGTGTTTATAACTTTACTGACCAATTTACCGTGAAGGGTGGGGTTTCTACAGGTTATAAACAACCAGATATTCGTTCTGTGACTGACGGCTTCTATAGTGTGACAGGAGGAAGTGGTTCTCCAACAACAACGGGTCGAGGAATTATTAAAGCAAATCCAGACCTAGAACCAGAATCAACTGTTACTTCAGAGTTAGGTTTTTACTGGAACAATGATCACGTTAATACCTCTATTACAGGTTATGTAACTCAGTTTAAAGATCGAATTGAAGAAATTCGTGAATGTGATTCAACGGGTAATGCTGACTACAACCGTAATGATGTTTCAACGTGGAAATGTTCTGAAAACGGTATTCCATTTGCATTTATCAGCACACGTGAAAACATTGGTAAAGCTGAGTTACGTGGTGTAGAGGTGACATTTGATGCCAAATTAGCTGAATATACAACCTTAACTGCAAATTATACGTTTACAGATACAGAAATTAAATCAGGTCAATTTAAAGGGCAGCCTTTAAATGGCATGCCTGAACATGTATTTAATGTAACAGTAGATCATGACTTAACCGATGCTTTGAATATTTGGAGCCGATTACATGTGCGCGGAGAAACTACACCGTATTTAGGTCGCTCAAGTATGTCTGACCCAATTCCTGGATATAACTTCCTCGATGTTGGTTTCAACTATAAATTTGCACCAAACTTGAAAGGTAAATTTGGTGTTTATAATGTGTTAGATGAAACTGCACAGAATGCTGATGGTGAGCAAACTTTAGATGGTCGTCGCTATGGTGTAAGTTTTGTTGCTAATTTCTAATACATAGAAATTAGAATTAGAGACCCGTTTCTTCAACGGGTCTTTTTATTTAGGGGATTAAAATACTTTGTGCTTGGTCAGAATAATAAAACTGTTCTAAATAATAGCGCGCTCGATCACGTAAGTAATCAGAACGAATGAGCTCTTGAATAATAGGGTTCAACAAATCTTGAAGTTGATTTTGGACTAAGGCTTCGTCGATATTTAAGTCGCGTAGTAGTAAATCAAAAGGCCGTTCTTGGTTGCGAATGTACCAAGCATAAACACCATCATGCACCTGTTGCTGCAGATAGTCTGTTTGACGTATATGCTCCCAAATTTCGTGCCCCATAGCGACGGTTTGAGGCAAGTCCTGTACTTCAATATAATTTTTCAAAACTGATAAAGGCATATCTTTGATTTTGTGCCAGAGGTTGGCTTGAAAGTGATATAGCTTTTCATCATTAAAGTTTTGATTTAACACCTGTTCACTCATTTGACTGAGTTTTAAGATGTTCTTTTGTAAATAATGCCCAATAGTGTCATTTAGGTTTGAGTCTGTGACTGTTTCGAGTACCGACTTGCCCATTTTCATAAAACTAGAAACACCTGGCACACGTTTAGTCATCACAGAGTTATTCAAATAGTCTTGAATCGAGTGCTGAATCAGCTGGGTAATCATGGCTGAAAAAGCTGGGTTATTTACTATAGTTTTAATTAGACGTTGACGATGCCCACTTTTACTCGCGACATACTGCGCAATTTTATCGATGGTGAGTACAGGAATCACATCGGCAATTTTGGTTGATTCATTGATGGGATGAATTAGAGCAAATTTAATGTGCTCTGCAATTTGTGAAATTAGATGCTCGGTCGCAGGTGTGGCTAGGATTTGTTTTTGCAAAAGCGCGTTGATGTCTTCAAAGCTCCACAGTTGCTGCAAAGTTTGTTTTCTAAACCAGTGATAAAATAGGGTGAATTCATTTTGTACGGTACTTGCTTGCGAAAACTCATGATCTAAAAAATTAAGATGAGCTTCAATGAGCTGCTCAATCATCGGGTGTTTCTGCATACGTACTCAACAAAATTAATTTAGTGGAATCAGTTTATCAGCCAATGGATTTTTTAACTTTTGTGTTTTTGCAAGAAAAGGCAGGTAGTGTTGTGCAACTGCTTGTTCTGCCTCCAAAAGTGGCATATGACCAACATTGTTAAGGATGACAGGAGCTTCAGCACGTTTCAATAAGGATTTGAGCTCATTCGCCACTTCGACATTAATAATTTTGTCCTGCTTACCCCACAAAATGAGGGTGGGTGCTTCAATGTTACGAGTCACTCGGGCAAAGGAGTCAGTGGTATAAATTCGGTTCAAGGTCACCAATTGATCAATCACTTTACTGTTTTTTTCAGCCTGAGTAATTAACTGTTTTTCTTGGGCGCGCTTTAAATAATAGGGCATTTTGATTGGGGTTTGCATGACGCGTTGCATCACATCATCCAAATCGCCCGGCTTGCTTACAATCAAGTGCTTTAAATATTGCGGGTCTTTGGCATAGTTGGTGTTGGCGTTCTTATAAATGCCCGCACTGTTCAATAAAAACAAACTTTGCGTGTCAAAAGGGTATTGCGCGGCATATAGGGTTGCAATAGAACCACCGATAGAATGTCCTGCAACATTCAGCTTATCTTGTATATGAATGGCTTCAACAAAACGACGGAGTCGCTCTGTGACATTTGGCATAGAGAGATCAAAATCATCAGGGACTTTGGTATCGCCGTTGGTCGGAAGGTCGGGGATGACTACGTGGTAATAGGGGGTTAGAAACTGTGCCACACGGTTCCAATTGTCTCGATTTCCAGCAAAACCATGAATCAGCAAAATCGTTGGCTTATCAACTGCACCGCCTTCGTTATAGCTCCAAACGATATCATCCACTTTAAGTGTTTTGGTTTTTAAGCCGGCGGTGACGCGTTCTTGTAGAAGGTAGCTTTGTAAACTGAGTTTGTCTTTGATGATGGTATTTTCGACCGCATGGCTGGCGAAAGGAAATGACAAAGCTAAGGCGAATAGACCGGCCTTTAGACTTTGTTTCAAGACGGATTTTGAGCGCATCATCATGGTTCATCCTTAAACGGAGATGAATGAAAAAACTGACCGAATAAGATAAAAATGCTCTGATTTTGAATAGTTTTTATGTTTATTTACAGGTCTGTTTGATTCTAATAGCTTTCATGCAAATGTCATTAATTATTTATTTGAAAGGATATACTGCATTTGGATAAAGTGTGAACTGCGTAACGATTTGTTTGAGATAAAATGCAAATTTAAAATTAAGCAAAAAAAGAAGCCGCTATGTTTTTTGCAAGTGACAATCAATTTCGCTGGGATTAAACTAGTCCAACTTAATAACAATCGGGTGGGAAAGGGAATGCTAACAGCTCAAGAAGCTTTAAGCCGTCTAAAACAAGGTAACCAACGTTTTGTAGCGGGTGAGACAACCCACCATAAGCAATTGTCTCACCAAGAACGAGCAGAGATGGCGGAAGACCAAAACCCATTTGCGATTGTACTCGGATGTTCTGATTCTCGTGTGCCTGCAGAAATGGTCTTTGACCAAGGCTTGGGTGATCTATTTGTCATTCGTGTTGCTGGAAATGTGGTTGCACCTTCGCAAGTTGGCAGTGTTGAGTTTGCTGCTGAGCGTTATGACTGTGCGGTAGTTGTAGTTCTTGGTCATAGTCACTGTGGTGCGATTCAAGCCACCATTGACACCCTGATGAATCCAGATAGCCCACCTTCTGCAAACTTGATGTCGATTGTAAACCGTGTCCGTCCTTCGGTTGAAACCTTGATGCAAACTGAACTGAAACATGACTTATGCAAACTGTCTAAGCATGCGGTGCGTTCAAATGTTTTTGCTTCTGTCAATCAGTTACGTCATGGCTCAGCTGTGCTTGAAAGCTTGATTGCCAAAGGCAAGTTACAAGTGGTTGGTGCTGAGTACTCACTTGAAAGTGGTGAAGTGGTTTTTTTTGACTTCTGATCCTATGTGCTGATCAGAGTAAAAGGCGCTTTACAAAGCGCCTTTTATATAGGCATAAGCTAAATTTAATAAAATAGGCTGTGCTTTGCCATTTGGATGAACTAAATCTTTTTGCATCAAGCTTTTATTTCCCGCTACACCTTCCAAAAAGAAGGGCAGCAATTTAACTTTGTATTGTTGACTGACCATTTTGTAATTATTTTCAAATGCCTTGCTATAGGCTGTGCCATAGTTTGGTGGCATTTTCATTCCCAAGACAACCACAGTTGCATTGGCTTTTTGACTCTGTTGAATCAGTTGCGCTAAATTTTTTTGAATCATCTGAGGTGGTTGACCCCGTAGCCCATCATTCCCGCCAAGCTCAATCACCACCACATTTGGCTTATGCGTTTGCAACAGTTTGGGTAAACGAGCCAAAGCGCCACTGGTGGTTTCACCACTCACACTGGCATTGACCACTTTGTGTTGTTTCGGATACTGTTGGTCTAACCGTTTTTGCAGTAAATTCACCCATGCTTGCTGTGGTTCTATGCCATAACCTGCACTAATGCTATCTCCTAAAACCATTATGGTTTTTGCAAAAACCCAAGTGGGGCTTAGGCACAGTGCAAGCAAAACCAAGTATGAACTAATACGTTTTTTAAATTTGCGATTTTGCACGAATATTTGCATATAGGGATGTTATGACCCAAGTTCGTAGTGATGTAAGCATCATGCCACAAGTGATTATTTCTGCCCAGCAACTGACACAAAAGATTAAACTTCCGCAAAAAGAACTGACCATTTTCTCAGATTTGAGTCTGAGCATATTAGCAGGTGAACAAGTCGCAATTACAGGACGTTCAGGTTCAGGAAAGTCTACCTTACTGGGTATTTTGGCGACTTTAGATCAGGCTAGCGGTGGTGAGCTCATCGTTTGTGGTGAAAGTATTTCCAAGCTCAATGAAGAACAGCGTGCACAGGTGCGTTTAAAGCATATTGGCTTTGTATTTCAGTCCTTTCAACTGCTGCCACACCTGACTGCTGTTGAAAATGTGATGCTGCCGTTACGGCTTCATGCATCATTTAACTTCGCTGAAGCGGAGCAACGCGCTTTGAGTTTGTTGCAAAAAGTTGGATTGGAGCGACAGGCCACCCAAACACCGAAGGTACTTTCGGGTGGGGAGCAGCAGCGCGTCGCAATTGCCCGTGCACTGATTGCTGAGCCAAAAATTATCTTTGCCGATGAACCAACAGGAAACTTAGACAGTCAAACTGCGCGAGAAATTGAGCAATTATTGTTTCAATTGAACCGTGAGTTGGGTACGACCCTCATTTTAGTGACGCATGACCATACGCTTGCAGAACAGTGCCAGCGTCATTTTGAATTACTCGATGGTCAGTTGATCGAACATCCTCGAACGGGAGGATAAAATGAATTCTCTATTTCAGCCCTTGCTGAAGCAAAGTTTTAAAAGTAGCGGTGTGTATTTATTGATTATTGCGTTGATTCTCGCGATCAGTGCAACGACTGCGCTGAAGTTTAGTAATGAGCAAATTCAAAATGCCGTAGCGCTGCAAGCCGCCGAGATGCTAGCAGGGGATTTGGTTTTAACGGACAATCAAAAGCTCGATCCGAAATGGAAAGCGCAAGCGACAGCTCTCGATTTAAAACAATCAGAAGTCACTGTCTTTAGTTCGATGGCATATACCGATGATCAGTTTGTTATGGTCAATGTCAAAGCCATCGATCAAGCTTTTCCTCTACGTGGAGAGTTACGCATTCAGCCTGCTGCGAAGCATATTGCTTCGGGTGAAGTTTGGTTGAGTCAGCGTGCTAAGGATTTGCTACAGGTTAAACTGGGCGATCAACTCAATATTGCAGATGGTGTGTTTAAGATCACAGGCTTGATTGAGCATGACTCCAATCAAGAGTTAGGTTTTTCTGGGTTCTCGCCGACGGTGATTATCTCAAAAGCGGATATTGCCAAGACCAATGCCATCCAAGTCGGTAGTCGTATTGACTATCGTCTACTGATGGCAGGTACCACACAAAATACCCAGCAGTTTGAAGCAAATTTTAAGAAGCAAAATGCAGCATTTATGGATGTAGATGCGGCAGCTCAAAGTGCTAATGCGGAAGAACCACAAAACAGCTTACGCCTACGCAATGCCAGTGAGGGCAATACCCGTTTAATGAAACCAATTGCAAATTTGGACACTTTTTTGCAGTTGGCGAATATCTTAACGATTTTGCTGTGTGGAATTGCGATTGCTTTGACCAGCCAACGCTTTGTACAACAAAACCAAGACCACATTGCGCTATTACGTTGTATGGGGGCTGCGAAGTCACAAATTCTCTGGGCTTATCTCAGCTTGTTGGGTGTGGTGTTCTTGCTCGCCATGCTGGTCGGGAGTGCAGTGGGTGTAGGGTTGGGTTATGGCCTGTTACAGTTGATGTTACAACTGATTCCACACTTAAGTATTGCGTTTTCAGCGTGGGATATGTTGCTCGGGCCGATTCCGATTGCCATGTTGACCAGTGCCGTAGTGCTTCTGGGTTTTGTCTTACCGAGTTTTTGGGAGCTTTTGAATACTCCACCGATCCGTGTCATTCGCAGTCAAGAAAAATCGGTTTCGTCTATGTTTTGGATGCTGCTCGCAGGAACGGCAAGTCTGGTGCTGTTTAGTATCGTTCTGACTGAAAACATGGTACTGACAGCCATGGTGATTGGTGCAATTATCATTCTATGTGCAGTGTTATACAGTGTGGTCTGGCTGAGTTTGAAGTTTATCCGTGGCTTAAAAAATGCGATTTCTGCTTATGTCCGCACGCCTTACCAGACTGCATTTCAGATTACCGCTTTGGCTTTGGGACTTAGTTTAATTACGGTCTTAGCCGTATTACGAACCGATTTGTTAGAGCGTTGGCAGCAGCAAATTCCTGCGGGAACCCCGAATCAGTTTGTATATGGTTTACCACCTTTTGACATGCCTGAGTTAAAAGCACAAATTGAGCAGAATCGTTGGAACAGTACGCCGCTCTACCCCAATATTCGAGGTAGACTGATTGCCAAAAATGGACAACCTTTTGCTGCGGATTTGGTGAAGCAAAATAATTCCTTACGCCGCGAATTAAATCTGACCCAAGCAGACCGTTATCCTAAAGATAATGTAATTGTCTCTGGCGCAGCAAAACTCACAGCAAAAGGACAAGTTTCGGTAGAAGCCAATACTGCAACAGAGCTTGGGATAAAAGTGGGGGATCAACTGACCTTTAGCTTACCAGAGGGTGTCATTCACGCCAAAGTCGCAAACTTACGAACTGTAGAATGGGAAAGTTTTAGCCCAAACTTCTTTTTTATTTTTGCGCCACAGACCATGGATGAAAATGCGGGCAGTTATTTGGGCAGTTTTTATGTACCCGAGTCTGACAAAGCGAAATTGGTCAGTATCATTCAACAATTTTCCAACACCGTCTTTATTGATGTCAGTTTAATTTTAGATGAAATTAAGCGCATCGTGACGGTGCTGGTGCAGATTGTCACGATCCTTGCAGTTTTAGTGAGTATTTCAGGTATTCTGGTTTTAATTGCTTGCCTTAACTTACTCATGGATGAGCGCAAACGTGAAGTGGCGCTATTACGTTCATTTGGTGGTTCCAAGCAAAAACTCAGAACCATGCTCAGTCTAGAAATTGGCTTTATTGGTTTTATGGCAGGTGTGGTTTCTTGTTTATTTGCTGAAGCAATAAGTGCGGTAGCATGTTATCGCATGGGATTAGCCATTCAGCCACACTGGGAAATCTGGCTCATTTTACCACTGTTCATGACCTTACTCTGCGCGCTGATTGGGCGTTATCGCTTAAGTTATCTCAGTGATATTCCACCTTTACAAAGTTTGAGAGAGATCAATCAATCGTGATTGATCTCTTAATACGTTAAGCGTTGAATTTTAGAAATTGAGCTGTTGACGCATCATCATTAACACTTCAGACCATAAGGGTTGAATATACACCACAAGGTTTTGGCAGTGTAAGTAAAACCCATACGAACCGCAGGCTGCCAAAACAAGGCTCAGCGGCATAATCCAACGCTGCTGCGTCTTTTGGGAGAGATACCAAAGTGCCGCTAAAACAGTACCCATCAACATGCCGCCAATATGTGCGGCATTATTAATCCCTGAAATCATAAAGCTCATGGCTAAGTTGATTCCCATCACGATGAGCAAAGTCTTTTTATCTAAAATAAAACGTTGCTGTGGGAGCATCGGCAGTAGCGATAGAACCGTCAGTGCTGCCCCCAGTCCCATGACGGCACCTGAAGCCCCTGCACCGACACGCGGCAAGAGTTCAGGGTTTGCTAACCCAATACGAATCAGTTCATAACTGTCTTGAATGGCAATATAACCACTGAGCAAGCTACCCATGAGACCCGCAAGGACATATAGCGCAAGAAAATAGACACGTCCAAACATTTGCTCCAGCACACTGCCAAAAATATACAGCGCCCACATGTTCAACATGAGGTGAACCAAGCCAAAATGAAAGAACATACTGCTCAATAAACGCATCGGCTCAGCCAAGAAGGTAAGTGGTGCATAGTCTGCTCCCCAATGTATGGCATCAGCCGTACTTGGATTGCTGACATCCATGCCATGCAGGATTTGCCAAAAAAACAACCCAACATTCACGGCAATAATGACGGCGGTAATCCACCATAAATGTACGTCAAATTTTGTTTTGATTTGCGGAGGTGTAAGCTCGGTCATGCTATTCTTGCTAAAATTTTGGGCGGTGTTTCAAAAAGTATGCTGAAAAAAACAATATGGCTTTTGATAAAATAGAGGTATGAAAATAACGCTACAAATCAAATGTCCTACC
>NZ_LSOD01000036.1:33227-146746 GCF_001592855.1 Acinetobacter sp. BMW17 | reverse complement strand
GAAAAAAGAAGAGTTTAAGGAAATTTTGGCAATTTTAAGAAAGCAGAATCCTGATAGGATAAGGGTTCTGTGAAATTTGTCGTGTACAGAGAAAAATTTTTTGAGATTTTAACGAATTTTGGGGAATTAGATAGTAGGTTTTAACTCTCTTTTATGAAGCGCTGTATTTTCAATATTAAATTTGAGCAAGCACGAAACTTGTGATGTAAGCACATTCTCCTTTTGGGATGAGACGCATTGTTGCGTAAGGGGATGAGGGTAACTATAAAGCACGTATAAATTAGAACTTTGAAAAGTTGGATAAGTACTGAAACAGTTGAACAAATATATTTTAAAGATTTAGAAGGATCAACTAGCTATAATACTGTCTAAAGTTAGTCCTTATGTAATATATTTATAGTAAAGAAAAGATTCATATATTTAAAAATATTATTTTAATAGTCTGGGGTACTATGATTTCACGAATATATTTCAAATGCTTAACATGTAATGAATTTATTATTACAAGAACTCAAATTTCACATGGATTAAAACAGGAACTAAATTTTTCATGCCCACATTGTGAAACTGATTCCAGATTAGTCCTATTATTAGATGAGCCACCTAATGTAAAAGTGTCATTTAATGAGTTGGAAAATTTAGAATATATTGACAAAAGCTATGTAGATCAACATTTAGCAAAAGTTGTTAATTTGAGTACTGATTTTACAGTACCTGATGAAAAAAGTAATACTGAATTATATTCGCCATTTTTATATCAAATGAGAGAAATTCTAGAAGATGCTTTTGGAAAAAGTTTTTCTCCTGAAAAAATTGATGGAGTAATGGGTGTTTCTAATATTGAAGAACTATGGAAAGATTTATACAAGGCCTATAAATTTAATATTAAGGATAATTTAGTTCAAAGAGATAAAATAACTAATGGACAGGAGTTAACAGAATTAATTTTTCGTTTCATTGGGATGTTCATTGGTAGTAGCCGTTTAGAAAGAGATATAGATATATTAGGGAGTTTCTCTAAACGTATTCTTCAAAAAAATAAGCAGGAATTTCATAGGTTAATGCAAGATCAATTGCTGCCTAATTTAGTTGAAAAGATTAATGCTTACATGGAGGTTTTTGATACTTTTTTTTCAAATTATCAAGAATTCAAACAAATGAACTTACAAGCACGTTTAGAAGTCGAAACATTTAAAGATTCAAAAGTTTCATCTGTTAATTTTAGACGTACAAAAATGATTTATGGTGAAGTGTTTGAAGTTCTAGGCTCAAATATTAACACAATAGCTTTTTTGAATAATATTGATAATCTTAGAGAATATGATGTATTTCAAAGTGAAAAACTAACCTATCAAAGGTATTTGACTTCTGATAAAGCAGGAAAAATGAAATGCTTTGAGGGAAATATTAGTATCTTTAATATTTTTGGTCGTGAATACGATAGTAAACTGAGAAATGCGACTCATCATAAGTGGTTGAAATATAATGATTCTAGTCAAGTTGTAACATACCCTATATCTGGGGCTAGCTCTGAAAAAACTACTTTATTTTATGCTGAGTATTTATTAAAGACAAATAATATTATTATTTCACTTATGCTGTTACTTTCACTTGAATTAGTTATAGCCTTTAATCTTGGATTTCGTCTAAACAAAGAAAACCCGCTCTAAAGCGGGTTCATTTTTCAAAACTAATCAGATCAACCAATCAATTTCTTCATCAACTCATTCACTTGTGCTGGGTTAGCTTTACCCTTAGACGCTTTCATTACTTGACCCACTAGACCATTGAAAGCTTTCTCTTTACCAGATTTAAACTCTTCAACCATCTTCTCGTTGGCAGCAAGCACGTCTTTAATAATCGCTTCAATCGCACCTGTATCAGTTTCCTGCTTCAAGCCTTTTTCCGCAATAATTTCGTCCGCAGTTTTGCCTTCATCCCACATAAAGCCGAATACTTGCTTCGCAATCTTGCCGCTAATGGTGTTATCCACGATACGCGCAACCATGCCGCCAAGTTTTTCAGCAGAAACAGGAGAGTCTGCGAGTTCTAAGCCCGCTTTGTTTAAAGCACCAGAGAACTCGCCCATGACCCAGTTTGCAGACACTTTACCTTGTGCAGCACCGCCAGCAGCAGCCACAACCACTTCATAAAAGTCAGACATTTCACGGGTCAGTGTCAATACATGTGCATCGTACTCAGTCACACCAAAGTCCGCTACGAAACGCTCACGACGTGCCGCAGGAAGTTCAGGCAACGCAGCACGAGCCGTTTCAATTTGCGCATCTGAAATAATCACAGGCAGCAAATCAGGGTCTGGGAAGTAGCGATAGTCGTTCGCTTCTTCTTTCGAACGCATTGAACGTGTTTCCATCTTCACAGGGTCAAATAGACGCGTTTCTTGGTCAATCGTGCCATCCCATTCCAAAATTTCCATTTGGCGTTCAATTTCAACATTGATCGCTTGTTCAATGAAACGGAATGAGTTGAGGTTTTTCAACTCGCAACGTGTACCGAACGGTTGACCCGGACGACGTAACGACACGTTACAGTCAGCACGGAATGAACCTTCCGCCATGTTACCGTCAGAAATACCCAACCAACGCACTAAAGTGTGAATCGACTTGATATAAGCCACCGCTTCTTCAACCGAACGCATATCGGGTTCAGACACGATTTCAAGTAAAGGTGTACCTGCACGGTTTAAGTCGATACCTGACATACCTTCAAACTGGTCATGGATCGATTTACCTGCATCTTCCTCAAGGTGGGCACGCGTTACGCCAATGCGCTTTACCGTACCATCTTCAAGTTGAATGTCGATATGACCCAAGCCCACAATCGGGTTATCCATCTGGCTAATTTGGTAGCCTTTTGGCGAGTCAGGGTAGAAGTAGTTCTTACGTGCAAACACAGATGCCTGGTCAATATAAGCATCGATACCCAAACCAAAGCGAATGGCTAAATCGACCACTTCTTTGTTTAATACAGGCAGTACACCCGGCATTGCCAAGTCAACGAGGCTGGCTTGTGTATTTGGGTCTTGACCAAATTCAGTCGATGAACCTGAGAAGATTTTAGATTGGGTCGCAAGCTGAGTGTGAATCTCGATCCCAATAACGACTTCCCAACCATCAATCAATAATGATTTTGGTTTAGCAGCATTTTTAGTCATTATGCATTCTCCTCAGCAATTGCCGCACGTTTCGTATGCCAATCCGTCGCTTGTTGGTACTGATGTACCACAGACAACAGTTGAGATTCTGACCAATAGTTACCAATTAGCTGTAAGCCCACAGGTAAGTTGTCTTTGTCAAAACCAACAGGTGCGTTAATCGCAGGAAGACCAGCAAGATTAACCGCGATGGTGTAAATGTCGCCCAAGTACATTTCAACTGGGGACAAGTTCGCGCCAATTTTATAAGCCGTGGTTGGCGCAGAAGGTGCAGCAATCACATCAACCGATTCAAATGCTTTTAAGAAGTCTTGTTGAATCAGACGACGGACTTTTTGTGCTTTCACGTAGTAAGCATCGTAGTAACCCGCAGACAACGCATATGTACCAATCAAGATACGACGTTGCACTTCTGCACCAAAACCTTCAGAACGTGAACGTTTGTATAAGTCCATCAGGTCAACAGGGTTCTCTGCACGGTAGCCATAACGTACGCCATCGTAACGAGACAAGTTTGATGACGCTTCAGCAGGTGCAATCAAGTAATAGGTCGGAACATAAGCTTCAGTCATGTTGAGGTCAATCTCAACCAAAGTCGCACCCATCTCTTCCAATTTTTTCAATGATTCTTCAACACGCGCTTTCACGTCTGCGTCTAAACCAGCGACATTGAAGTATTGCTTTGGAATACCAATGCGTAGACCTTTAACAGATGTGCCGTTTAGATTCGCCACATAGTCATCAACGTCTTTTTCAACAGATGTTGAGTCTTTTGCATCATGACCTGCCATCACATTCATGAGGTAGGCACAGTCTTCAGCCGAACGCGCCATTGGCCCGCCCTGATCCAGTGATGATGCATATGCAATCATCCCGAAGCGCGATACACGGCCATAACTTGGTTTAAGACCCGTTAAGCCACAGAACGATGCAGGTTGGCGAATTGAACCACCCGTGTCCGTACCTGTTGCAAATGGAGCAAGGTCTGCTGCAACCGCTGCCGCAGAACCGCCTGAAGAACCACCTGGCACATGACCTAAGTTCCAAGGGTTTGCTGTAGCGCCGTAGAATGAGTTCTCAGAGGTTGAACCCATTGCAAATTCGTCCATGTTCACTTTACCCAAAGTGACCAGACCAGCGGCTTTGCCTTTCGCTACAACGGTGGCGTCGTAAGGAGAGATAAAGTTATCCAACATTTTTGAGCCCGCAGTGGTTTTAATGCCTTGGGTACAAAAAATGTCTTTGTGTGCAATTGGCACGCCTGTCAATGCGGTTGCTGTGCCAGCTTTAATTGCAGCATCGGCAGCATCGGCTTGTGCAAGCGCTTGTTCTGCCGTCACGGTTACATAAGATTTAACTTGTGTATCCAGTTTTGCAATGCGCTTTAAATAATGTTCGGTCAGTTCGCGAGATGAAAATTTAGCCCCAGCTAAACCCTCAGAGAGTTCACGAATCGATAAGCGATGTAAATCTGTCATGAGAAATGTCTTTACGTTAATTTTTACAAAATAATGGTTTAACTGAATAGAAATTATTCAATCACACGAGGAACAAGGTACAAACCGTCTTGCACTTGCGGTGCAATGGCTTGATATTCATCACGATGATTGGTTTCTGAAACCACATCTTCACGTAAGGGTTGTGGGTGATCAAATGGGCTTTTAAGCGGCTCAACACCATTGGTGTCGATGCCTTTTAAGGTTTCCATCATGCCTAAAATTTTATTTAGACTTTGAGCATATTCAGCAGATTGCGTATCATCTAGCGACAATCGAGCAAGATTGGCGATTGCTGAAACTGTTTGTGCATTTAAATCTGCAGAATGCTGTGCATCCGATGTAGACATAACATCACCTGAGTCAGTATTAAAAAATTTCAAAATATCGTGCGTTATAATAAGCGATTGACTTGTTCAAATCATCACATTTAGTTAAAGTTGCCACCTTGCGTCCACATAAAGTTTAATCGAGAACGTCTCCGTGATTCTAAAAAGACTAATTGGCTTGTTTTCGCCCGATCTAGCCATTGATTTAGGTACAGCAAATACACTTATTTATGCACCAGGACGAGGCATTATATTAAATGAACCGACAGTTGTGGCGATTCGTCACAGTGGTTCACAAAAAATCGTTGCCGCGGTAGGTCTTGATGCAAAGCAAATGCTGGGCCGTACACCTGCAAATATCTCTGCCATTCGTCCAATGAAGGATGGTGTGATTGCCGATTTTGAAGTGACTGAAACCATGCTGAACCAATTTATTGGTAAAGTACATGAAAAACGTCTGTTCCCACCTGCACCTCGTGTTGTGGTGTGTGTGCCTTGCAAATCAACTTTGGTTGAGCGTCGTGCTATTCGTGAAGCTGTATTTAATGCAGGCGCGCGTGATGTTCGTTTGATTGAAGAACCAATGGCTGCTGCAATTGGTGCAGGTATGCCAGTTGAACAAGCATGCGGCTCTATGGTGGTCGATGTTGGTGGTGGTACAACTGAAATTGCGATTATTTCGCTTCAAGGTTGTGTCTATGCTGACTCACTACGTATTGGTGGTGATGTATTTGATGAACAAATCATTAACTATGTACGTAAAGCACATGGTTGCGTGATTGGTGAAACTACCGCTGAAATTATCAAGAAAGAAGTGGGTATGGCTTTACCAGAAGCCGATGCCAAAGCACTTGAAATTGAAGTTCGCGGCCGTAACCTTGCTGAAGGTGTGCCACGTGCGATCACTGTGACTTCGGACGAAATTACTCAAGCGATTTCTGATCCATTACAAAGTATTGTTTCAGCTGTGAAATCTGCACTTGAGCAAACGCCTCCTGAGCTGTCTTCAGACATCGCTGAGCGCGGTATAGTGTTGACCGGTGGTGGTGCATTACTACGTAACCTCGATAAACTTCTTGCGCAAGAAACAGGCTTACCTGTTGTGGTTGCAGAAGATCCTCTAACTTGCGTCACTCGTGGTGGTGGTAAAGTTTTAGAATTCTTCGATAATCCAAATCACGACATGTTATTTGTAGGCTAATAAAGGAATCGGCGGGTGCAAACAAATCTGTTTTCCAGACAACCGCCATCTTTTCGCTCATTTATCATTGCAGTGATCACATGCTTGGTCGTGCTGTTTTTTAACTGGCGCATGCCACATGTGATTCAACCTGCAAGAGATGTCTTGTACGCCGCTTATAATCCAATTTATGCCGTAGCAAGTTATCCCGTGTTATCGCGAGAGTGGCTGAATCAACAAACCAAGTCTGAAGCTCAATTGCGCCGTGAAAATACCGCGATGCAAGCCGAGTTATTGCAGGCGCAGGTGCGTTTACAAAAATTATCTGAATTATCTGCGGAAAATACGCGTTTACGCGGTCTGTTAGATACACCTTTGATCATTGATGGTCGTATGGAAATTGCAGAAGTCATTGGGACAGATGCCGATCCATTGCGTCATATTATTGTGGTAAACCGTGGTGCCAACAGTCAGTTGAAGGTCGGGCAAACCGTGCTCGATGACAAAGGTATTATGGGACAGATTATTAATGTCTATCCGCATAGTAGTCGTGTCATGTTGCTTTCAGATAAAGAACATTCTCTTTCGGTTCGCTTAGAGCGATCTGGAATGCGTGCCATTGTTTCAGGGACTGGAGATTTGGGTCATTTGAAAATGGAATACGTGCCGACCAGTGCCGAAATCAAAGTGGGTGAAAAAGTGTATAGCTCTGGTTTAGGTGAGCATTTTCCAGCAGGTTATCTGGTGGGCACCATTTCAAAAATCAGTCGTCATAATTCAGGCGAGTTTGCTCAAATTGATGTTGTTCCTGCTGCACAGTTAGCGGGTGGGCATCATGTCGTTGTATTATTTTCCGATTCTTTAGCGATGGAGCAACCACATGCCGATCGCTAAACTTCGTGCTGCCAAACAGCGTGACCCCTTATTTCCGATCATTTTTTCGGTGATCATTGCTTCAGTGTTGATGGTTTATCCTTTGTCTTATGCGCTCTCTGGTTGGCGTCCACTGTTTATGATGATGGTGATGCTGTTTTGGGTGCTATGCCAGCCGACATGGAGCGGGATTTGGTTTGCCTTTGCAGTCGGGATTTTCACCGATTTACTACTTGATGCACCTTTGGGTTTAAACGCACTCAGTTTTGTCCTGATTACATTTGTGTCCCGTTTTTTAACGCGGGAACGTCGAATTATGACCTTTGCCAATATTTGGGTCATCGCTACCTTGGCTGTGATCGCGCATTTGTTTATTACGTGGATCGCGCAAATTATGATTGGGGCACAGTTTTCCCTTGCACGTCATTGGCAACCGCTGTTGAGTAGTGTGCTGACTTTCCCGATGGTCTATTTCATGTTGAAGAAATGGCGCGTTTAATTTTAGCGTCCAGTTCGCCGCGTCGCCGTGAGCTGCTTGAACAGCTCGGTCTAGTCTTTGATATCTATAGTCCAGATATTGATGAATCTGTACAAGCAGGCGAGTCGGTAGCCGATTATGTAGAGCGACTGGCATGTGCTAAAGCTGAGGCAGTACAGCTTCAATATCCTGATGCAATTGTGATTGCTGCCGATACCAGTTTAGGGGTCGATCAAGAGATTTTAGGCAAACCAGAATCTAAGCAGCATGCATTTGAAATGTGGGGAAAAATTTCTGGGCGCAAGCATGATGTATATACTGCGGTTTGTGTTCGTACAAATACGCAAATTTCAAGTATAGTAGTTCGTACTGAAGTTGAATTTCAGCATTTAAGCCTGAATGATATGGAAGCATATTGGGCTACATCTGAACCCATTGGCAAGGCGGGAGCCTATGCTATACAAGGCATTGCAGCACGTTATATTCCACGTATAGAGGGAAGCTATAGCAATGTCGTGGGACTTCCGTTGCATGAAACGGTACAATTATTACAGGCAGTTAAGGCACTAAATTAACTGTCTCAAAAGATTTTTTATAATGTTTTGAGTTTGTTATGTCTGACGAGTTATTAATTAACGTCACGCCTATGGAATGTCGCGTCGCGTTAATTGAAAACGGCACGGTCAATGAATTATTTATTGAGCGTACGGTGAAACGTGGTTTAGTGGGCAATATTTATAAAGGTAAAGTGGTGCGTGTTCTTCCGGGAATGCAGGCTGCTTTTGTCGATATTGGACTGTCACGAACTGCTTTTTTACATATTAATGATATGGTTTGGTCACGTAATCAACCCACCCCGAATGTTTTTGAGCTCTTACAGCCAGGACAAATTCTTACTGTTCAAGTCATGAAGGACATGCTGGGCACTAAAGGGGCTCGGCTTTCAACTGATCTTTCCATTCCTTCGCGCTATTTAGTGATGATGCCTTATGGCAATCATACGGGTGTGTCTCAACGCATTGAGTCTGAAGCTGAGCGTGATCGTTTGCGTTCGATGATTGAGCGTATTCAAGCGGAACATAAGCTTCCAGGTTCAGTGATTGTTCGTACCGCCGCTGATGGGATTGCGGAAGCTGCCATTGCGCAAGACATGGCTTATTTGGCGAAACTTTGGGAATTTATTCAGCGCAAGCAGATCAGTATTGCAGTGCCATCGTTAATTTTTGAAGAACTGCCTTTACCCCAACGCATTATTCGCGATCTTGCGAGTGAAAAGACTGCTAAAATTTCAGTCGACTCGCGTGAAATACATGGCAAGCTCCAAGAGTTCGTAGAAGAATTTGTCCCTAATATCAAAGAACGTCTCATTCACTATCCGGGTGAGCGCCCAATTTTTGACTTGTATAATGTCGAAGAAGACATTCAAAGAGCTCTACAGACGCGTGTTGCGTTGAAGTCTGGCGGTTATTTGATGATAGACCAGACTGAAGCTATGACGACTATTGATGTCAATACAGGGTCATATGTGGGTGGCCGCTCTTTAGAAGATACTGTGTTTAAAACCAATATGGAAGCGACACAGGTCATTGCGCGCCAGCTGAGACTACGCAATTTAGGCGGTATTATTATTATCGACTTTATTGACATGCAAGAGCAGGAACATCGAACTGAGGTCATGACTCAGTTTGAGCGGATGCTTGAGCAAGACCATGCAAAAACCAAAATTACACAGGTTTCTGAGCTTGGTTTGGTCGAAATGACACGTAAACGTACGCGTGAATCATTAGAGCACTTATTATGTGAATCTTGCCCGACCTGTCAGGGACGAGGTTATGTGAAAACAGCTGAGTCTGTATGTTACGAAATCTTTCGAGAAATCATGAGATATACACGTGCGTATCAATCTCAGACTGGCTTTACTGTCGTTGCGCATCCATCGGTGATTGACCGCTTATTAACCGCAGAAGCGCCAGCAGTCGCGGATTTAGAGCATTTCATTGGTCGTGTGATTAAATTTCAGGTGGAAAATTTATATACGCAAGAGCAATACGATATCATTCTGAGCTGAAATTGTAACAATATATGGTTAAATAGTTGTTACAACTGAAATTTTACTTTCGATCTTAGATTTTTAATACTAGAAACACGGAAATAGCCAAAGCTTATTCTCCCAAATAGGTTTAGCAAATGAGGTGTGATATGGGTGTTAGAGAAGCAATTATTCAACCTAGTTTGAAACATTTATTAGATGCGAAAGTAACGCATAATGCGTATATTGTGGATGATCAGGGTAAAGAAGTACAAATTACAACTGCCATGATTCGTACTGCGTGTTATCAATTATTAAAACAATGTCGTAGCATTAAAAACTAAGGGGCTTATCGAAGCCCCTTAGTTTTATTGATTATTCTTGTATTTCTGATTCGTTTTGCGGCATCAACTGACCGCTTGCAACTTTGGGCCTTCGACCCCCACAATCGCTTCAAAGCGTTGAATCTCTTCTTCTAAGTGCGTGAGTAGATTCTGCATCTTCGGCAGTGCATTTCGGCAAGCAGTCAAACCAACTTCAAGTTTATCTAAATAACTGGTCATAGTGATGTTGAGTGCCTGACCATCCAAAATGATTGAGGCAGGGTATAGCGCATCGAGTCGTGCCCCGTTCCAATACAATGGTTCACGTGGGCCAGGAACATTTGAAATCACTAGATTAAACGCTTGGCGCTTAGGCAGTAAGCCAGAGGCAATGTTGAGTCCGGCAGCACTATAGACAAACGCACTATAGTTTAGAATTTGGTTTGAGTTCATTCGTTTGAACTTTTCTTTGGCATTTTGCACACTGCGACGAACAATTGCGAGGCGCTCTAGTGGATCTTCTTTATGCGTGCCTAAATTTGCCAAAATCATGGTGATACGATTCGACATAGACGAATCATCATCGCGAACTGATGCAGGCACCATGGCTATTAAAGGCTTTTTAGGAAGTGCGTCTTGGGACAATAAATATTCACGCAAGGCACCTGAACAAATAGCCAGTACGATGTCATTAATCGTGACACCCAAACTTTTAGAAATATGACGTAAACGGTCAAACTCAAAAGACTGTGCTGCAAAACGGCGGGAGGAGCTAACCCGCTGGTTAAGAATAGAGCTGGGTGCTTGGAAGCTTGAAACATAATCAGGATTACGTCCCATATCTTTCATGACTGTTTGTGACAACTCATACATGACACGTGGTGTTGACTCAAGCTGGCCCATTACGCCATTCATTATTTTCTTAAAGCGATTAACATTCGGTTCTTTTAAACGCTTCGCACGAGGGCCTTCTACACACCAAGGTGGTACAATACTCTTTGCATTTGGATCTTGTGATAATGATTTTTCCACCAATCGCATACCGGCAATACCATCCACCATCGCATGGTGAATTTTGAAGTACATTGCAAAACGATTCCCTTCAATCCCTTCAATGATATGACACGTCCATAACGGTTTAGCGCGGTCAATTAAACTACTGTGTTCCTGTGAAATATAGGTGAGAAGTTCAAGAATACGCCCCGGTTGTGGGAGTGCGATATGACGAAAATGGTGATCAAGATCAAACTCTTCATCTTCATCCCAAAATAAACCGTTGAGTTTGTTATTAAATGGAGGAATAGGAATAGATTTGGAGTTACGAATATCTGCAACTAAATTTTGAATGAAGCTGGCAGGTGCATTTTCAGGGATTTGGAATAAGAATAATCCACCGACATGCATGGGTTGCTGGCGTTTTTCAAGTGATAAAAAAATAAAGTCAATCGGATGTAATGGACGCATAGTCTGGATTGCCTCACTGCAATATCTGACCGCTCCTATATGAGCAATCTTGTTAGAATTATAGAACTTAAACCTAGTATATCGATTTTTTTTAACAATGGGAGCGCTTTGTGTGTATCCATTGGTTGCGAAAAACCACTGCTTTGCAGTGGTTTTAGTCTTTACTTTTTCAAATTACCTGCATGCAGGCCACATTCTTTGTGTGTCGCTTCTTCCCACCACCAACGTCCTTCACGTTCATGTTGGTTTGGTAACACTGGACGCGTACATGGTTCACAGCCAATTGAAATAAAACCGCGTTCATGCAAAGGGTTATAAGGCACTTCCATCATGCGAATGTAACTCCACACATCTGCACTGGACCAGTTGGCAAGAGGATTGTATTTAATTAACTGTTTACCTTCTCCTGAAAACCCAACATCTGCCTGAACAACTGGAATCTCAGTTCGTGTGCCCGGACTTTGGTCTTTACGTTGACCAGTAATCCAACCATCTAAAGTCGCCAATTTTTTACGTAAAGGCTGAACTTTACGGATACCACAACACTCTTTATGATCATCTTGATAAAAGCTGAATAAACCTTTTTCATTGACCAGTTGTTGAACGGCATCTGCTTCTGGGAAGCAAATTTCGATATTAATGTTGTAGTGTTTACGCACAGTCTCGATAAATTGATACGTTTCTGCATGTAAACGTCCTGTGTCTAAGCTAAAGACACGAAAAGGTTTACCTAAGTTAGCAGCCATATCAATAAGTACGACATCTTCTGCACCTGAAAACGAGATGGCAATTTCACCCGTTTGATTCAGTGCAAGTGCTAAAATTTCACTTGGAGATTTATCAGCATATTCAGCTGCGAGAGCATCAACAAGATCAATAGTTGGAATGGTTGTCATAAGTATCCTGGCAATAGGCTTGGAATCTAACAAGACCTATATTACGTTATTTGCTGTGCATTTTAATAGAGTTGAAATAAACCACTTATCACTAAAAAATAAATGCTTATGAAAAAAATAGATTTAAAAAACAGCAATGCATTAGACAAATATTAAGCTATGATAGTTCAAAATTTTTCCACGTAAATAAAAGGGAGTATTCATGGAAGTTGTTTGCCTTGATCTAGAAGGGGTGTTAGTTCCAGAGATTTGGATTAACTTTGCTAAAAAAACAGGCATTAAAGCGCTTGAAGCAACCACACGTGATATTCCTGATTATGATGTGCTCATGACGCAGCGTTTGAATATATTAAAAGAACATGGTTTAGGCTTAAATGATATTCAAGAAGTCATTGCTGAGATGGGCCCATTTCCAGGCGCAAAAGAATTTGTTGAATGGTTACGTACACATTTTCAGCTGATTATTTTGTCAGATACTTTCTATGAGTTTGCACATCCATTAATGAAACAACTGGGCTGGCCAACGATTTTTTGTCATAAGTTAGAGACTGATGAAAAGGGTATGATTACAACCTATAAACTGCGCCAACCTGACCAAAAACGTGAAGCAGTTAAAGCATTGCATGGACTAAATTACCGTGTGATTGCCGCAGGTGATTCTTATAATGACACCACTATGCTGGGTGAAGCGGATAAAGGTTTTTTGTTTGATGCACCAGAAAACGTGATTAAAGAATTCCCGCAATTCCCTGCAATTCATGGTTATGAAGCTTTAAAAGAGGCTATTCGTAATGCTTCAGTTCGTGATATTCCGGCTTAAAACAAACAGCTATATCTACGAAAACAAAAAGGCGCATCTCAATAGATACGCCTTTTTTGTTGGATATAGTGCTACGTTTTAGAATTTATAACCAAATTTTAGACCATAAGCGATAGCATCATTATCGCTGAAGTCGCCAGCAACTGTACCCCCAGTTTGAGCTTTTGCATCACCCAACCAGAAGTATTTTACACCCGCTTGTAAGAAATAGTTCTCAGCTGGGCTGTATTGTCCACCTAAACCTACGCTCCAGAAGCCTTCAACAGGGCCTAAAGTGGTTACAGGGTTACCTGCACCAGAATCCCAACCTACAGATGCAGAACCAGACCATTTGCTAGTAAATTTATGACCTACACCAACGGTTGCAGAAATTTGATCATCTGAGTAGTCAATTAAATTCTGAGCTTTACCTTTAGCGAGTTTACTAGCACTTGCTAAAGCTGCTGGGCTTACGGCAAACTGATCCCAATGTGCCCAACGTACATTGGCAAAAGCTAAAGTATCTTTTGCAATACCTGTTTGAAAATCAAGATTAACCGATTGAGGTGTTACTACCTCAGTTTGGCTACTAATAGAGCGTAAATCGATTCCGCTTGGTAATGTTGGTAAATAGTTTGGTGGAATATAAACATTTGAAGTTTCTGTAGTATCTAATTCATATTTAATTTCAGAGCGATACGTGATCGCTGCTTTTAGTGCAATTTCAGGGATTTGGTAAGCTGCACCAGCTAACCAACCAAATGCATCACCTTCTTTTAGGTCAATGTTGTAGCCAGAAAGTAATGAGTAGGCTGTACCGCGTAAAGATACATTACCTTTAACTGTTTGGTAAACAGGACCTGCGTAGATGTTCCAGTTTTCGGTTGGTTGGTAACCTACAATTAATGAAAGATTATTGGTGCGTACTTTTACACTTGTTCCTTCAGTACCATCACCAAAAGCGCCTAGATCTGGTGAATATTGTGAGTCGGCACCATAAGGTTGGTCATAAAGTAAACCGAAAGAAAAATGGTCGGTTGCTTGAACTTTAAGTGCAGCAGATGGGAAATAATAGTCATCCGCCATGTCAGTAACAGTTGCGCCGTTGTTGCTTTTGCCACTTACACTTGGGTCGAGCACACTAATCGATGCTTCTGCATAATTTCCAGATTGTAGAAATGGCAGAATAGATTGACCTGAACGATCAAGACCTGCAGCAAATACTGAAGTTGTTGGGATTAAGCTGAGTAAAATAGCCGAGCGAAGAGCTGTAAGCTTCATAGGGAACATTCCTTGTTGTAGCTTTATGTAAGTGATTGGCACGAAAAGTAACATAAATACAAAAAGAGTAAATGCTCAACTACGGTTGTAAAATGAACTGAAAAGTTAAAAATTGTACTTGTGTAGAGTAAAAACACTAAAAAAAAATATTAATTTTATGATTTATATAGATTTATTTTTAGATGCTTAGTGGTTGATTGAATATTATGCAAAATGTTTAAGTGTTTATTTGTTGCTCAAATGAATCACAAGTGTATAAAAAAGAGTGTAGATGTCATTGTTGAAAAAGAAAAAACCATCTGCACAGATGGTTTTTTCAGTATTAATAATTAGAACTTGTAACCGATTTTTAAGCCATAAGCTAAAGCATTGTTATCTTCAAACTCTGCTACATAATCAGAGCCACCTGCTTGAGCACCAGTTTGAGCTTTAGCATCGCCTAACCAGAAGTATTTTACACCGCCGGCGATGAAGGTTGCTGGCGTTGGGCTGTATTGAACACCCAAACCAACGTTCCAATAGCCTTCTGTTGGGCCAAGCGTTGATACAGGGTTACCTGCGCCAGAGTCCCAACCTACAGAAACGTTACCCGCCCATTGGTCATTTAATTTACGACCTACACCTACGTTTGCAGACCATTGATCATCGGTATATTCTACTAGAGAAAAACCATTTGGACGATTGACCAAAGGTCCAACAGCTTCAGCAGCTTTCCCAAATTTATAAGGTGTGATTGAGAAGTCTTTCCAATTTACCCAGCGTACATTTGCAAATGCTACAGTATTCGCCATGATGCCTGTTTGGAAGTCTAGATTCACAGATTGAGGTGTTGTAATTTTAGTTTTGCCATCAGCTGAATTAGCTGCTGCAAAACCACCAATTGCTTGTGAAATAGCAGGTAATAATGCAGGCGGTACAATACCACCCAACATTGGTGCTGCATTTGCTAATGGCGTTGCTAAACTCAGATTTTCATTCGCAACAAATTCATGATCAATTTCAGAACGGTATGTTACAGAAGCTTTTAATGCAATTTCAGGAATCTGAAATGCTGCACCAGCCAACCAACCTGCGGCAGAATCTTCTTTAATGTTCGCATCATAACCATTGAACACGCTATAAGCTGAACCACGTAATGAAACATGACCTTTAATTGTTTGATATACACCACCACCATAAATATTAAAGTTTTCAGTAGGTTGGAAACCAAAAATCATAGAAATGTTTTGTGTATCCACTTCAACTGAAGTATTACCTGTAGTGGTGCCACCAATCATTGATGTTGTAACAGGTAGTGAGCTTAGTACTCGATCTGTTGGAGCTGCAACAAAATTGTTAGTGCCAGTATATTCAGCATCTGCACCAAAAGGTTGGTCGTAAAGCAGACCAAAAGAGAAGTTATCAGTAAGTTGGAATTTTAGTGCGGCACTAGGGAAATAGTAATCGCCCGCCATATCACCAATTTGACGATTTGTTGTGCTTGTGCCAGCTTCCTGTCCAGACACATCTGGATCTAATACAGAAATACCTGCTTCAAAGTAATTACCAGGTTGCAAGAATGCAGAGATTGACTGACCTGAACGATCTAGAGCAGCGGCAAATGCCCCCGTCATTGGTACAGTTGCTAAAATCATTGCTGTCGTTAATGTCTTTAATTTCATTCTACGTCTTTCCTTGAGGTGCAAATGCAAATGTTTGTTGCTCATTTTGTGTTTATGTTTTTTGGCTTTTGGAGAGGTCGGTTAACCGAAATCATTTGTTACTCCGTGTCACAAAAATAGCACAATTAAAATAAGAGTAAATGCTCTAGACATAACTAATCAGTTCAAAAAGTGACCACAATAGAGTTTTTATACTAAAAAAACACATTTTTATAACTTAAGTTAATGAAAAATATAAATATATAATTTGAAATATAAAAATTTTTTTTTGGTTAAAAATTACTCAATTAAGCGTAAACATAAATCCTTTTTGCGATGCGTATCACTGTTTTTCTTTACTGTTTTATAATACAAAATTATATTTTTTAAATCATTTATCGATTATTTTTATATAAGATCAAGTTATTGTTCTTTACATGATTAATATGGTCTACAGCAGCAATGATAATTGTTGCGGAATATTGTGCTGTGTTATAAAAAATATATAAAAGTTGAATCAAATATTAAGAGCAAAAATCCTTAGTTTTAAATATAGATGAATGAAGACAGATGGTCATTAAGCGGTGTAATCAGCACTCTATCTTGGCTTAAATAAGTTATCGTTTTGTTATACCGTTAAAAGCATAATTTATTAAAAAAGTGAGAGTTTTAGTTCGCTATCGCTCTACTGTGAACCATAAATGATTAGAAGGATGGGCTTTGTTGTACAAACCTATTCTTAAAGCCATCTTTAGCAATATAATTTCCGAATGAAGAAGCCAGCACCTAAAATTGACCGTATAAGCAATTGCTCCTCATATAACCGAGTTCTCATTAATCGTGGAAATATTGCCATTTGGTTTGATCTTGAAACTCAGAGGTATGCTCATTATTGAACAAAGTAACAAAACCAGAAGTTAAACAATATGGCTTCGACTTTTGTCTCTTAACTCGGTTGGAGGAACGCCAAACCAACTTTTAAAGTTGCGACTAAAAATAGATAACTCTGCATAGCCCAACTGTAGAGCAATATCCGTCAAACTCACATTATCTGTATCAAGCATACGAAGCGCTTCTTTCTTTCGGACATTTTCAAGTATATCTCGATAGGTTGTTCCTTGCATTTTTAAAACGCGCTGAAGCTTTTTCGGATGCATGCCCATACAGAGTGCGATATTTTCAATGCTGCAGTCTCCTGTTGCCATCAGCATGCGGACTGAACTCTCTATCAGTGCCGTATTATCTTCAGTTTTGGTACTGCTTTGTGTTTCAAGCTGTTGTACGATCAGTTGATTGATGGCATCTTCATTAAAATTATAGGGTTTATAGTTTAAAAAGCTTGCAGGAAAATAAAGCGCATCCTCATCGGTTTCAAATTCCACTGGACATGAAAAGTGATCCTGGAAAGTTTGAGCCCCTTTTTGCGGTGTTTTTTGCTTGAAGTAAATTTTTTCTGCATGCCACTGTGGGCCAATCAAATCTTTTAAAATATTTGCGACAAGGCAAATGGCCAGTTGTGATTTTTGTGGTACATCGGTGTTGTATTCACTTAATCGAACAAAGTTCAACTTACAGAGTAGAGCATTATGCTGCGAGACGTGGAAGACAATGCCTTCAGCATGTAAATAGACATATTTTTGCGCCACGCTTAAGGCTTCAAGTATGGTCGTTTGTCGGGACATATAAACGCCAATCAAACCGATTGTGCTAATATTTTGGAGTGCGCCGAGTTTTAAACCGAAGCAGTCATCTTGACAGGCTAAGGCCGCTTTTTCCAATAAATTTAAATAATGATCATAATGAATAAATGAATCTGGATCGCGGAGTAAAGCAGGTAAAATCCCGATCTCTTTCAAGATTTCTATAGGGTTGATGCCATAACTACGGACTAAGTCTTCAAAACCGCCGAGGCTGGCTGCACGAATATAACTTCCCATTACAACATTCCATGTTGTCCTAAAAGATCAATTTAGTGTCCTAAAAAGTCAAGCGTAATTCAAGTCATTTGTTAAAGTAGGATAAGAGATTATCTCAACCAACATAGAAAAGAAGTATTGAATCACCATTTTTAGCCGTGAAAGGAAAAGCATATGCAACTTACGGTTCAGTCTCATATCGAGCAAACAGTGATAGAACAGACATTACATGATTGTTTTCAATTACAACGCAAAAGCTTTCATCAACAAGGCATTGAAACAATTGCGCAACGCAAGCAACATTTACTGAATTTAAAAGCACTGATTAACGATCACCGTGAAGCAATTATTGAAGCCCTGAATCGCGATTATGGCAATCGTTCACGCCATGAAACCTTACTGGCAGAAATTATTACGGTCACAGATGATATTAACGGCAGCATCAAACACTTGAAACAGTGGACTAAAGTACAAAAAAGACATGTCGATCATAGCTTGTATTTTGGTGCGAAGAACCGCGTAATTCCTCAGCCACTGGGGGTGATTGGAATTATTGTGCCGTGGAATTTCCCCATCAATTTGATGTTTTCACAGTTGTCGGCCGTGTTTGCCGCGGGAAATACGGCTATGGTTAAAATGTCTGAAAATTCAAGACATTTGGCTGAATTGCTGATTGAGTTAAGCCCCAAATATTTTAAAGCGGAAAAATTACAGATTTTCGATGAGACTGGTGAAGTGGGCATCACTTTTTCAAAACTGCCGTTTGATCACTTGATGTTTACTGGCTCTGGTGCGACAGGGCGTAAAGTCATGGCTGCCGCAGCACAAAACTTGACGCCAGTGACTTTAGAGTTGGGTGGTAAATCTCCTGCGGTGATTGACCCTGAATACCCTATTGAGAAAGCTGTAGAACGCATTATGTTTGTGAAACAGTTTAATGCGGGACAGATTTGTACCAATGTCGATTATTTATTTGTACATGAGTCGAAGTTACAAGCGTTTATTCAAGCGTCAGCAGCGTGGGTTCAGGAACATGTACCTGATATTCATAGCAAAGATTATACTTCTGTGATTGATGAGCGCGCATTTCAGCGCTTAGTACATAGCTTGGCAGATGCTGAAGCCAAAGGGGCCAGTTTGATTAATTTAAATCAGCAAGAGCCTGATGCTGCGACACGAAAATTTCCACTGACTTTGGTGTTGAACAGTAATGATGAGATGGAAATTGATACGCGTGAAACCTTTGGCCCGATCTTGATGGTCAAAACCTACCAGAAGCCTGAAGAGGTAGTGGACTATATTGTGCAGCGTGATCGTCCATTGGCCTTTTATCCATTTAGCAATAACAAAAGCCTAGTCGAATTTTATATCAGCCGAGTTATGTCGGGTGGTGTTTCGGTCAATGATGCCTTATTTCATGTCGGGCAGCATGACTTACCATTTGGTGGAGTCGGTGCCAGCGGGATGGGGCACTATCATGGCTATGAAGGCTTTTTGACTTTTTCCAAAATGCGTCCTGTGTTTTATCAGGCGGGTTTTTCAAGCTTGAAGTTTCTCGCGCCGCCTTACGGAAAATTTGCCAATTGGCTGTTGAATTTATTGATACGCATCAAATCATAAGTGCCTAAATTTTAAAACCTCAACATCACTTTTCACTTCAAGATGGATATTTTGAAGTGAAGGGGTTGGTGTATTTAAAAACAGAAAAATAAGACTATTAAAGGAGTTAATAGCATGAATAATAAAGATTTTGATTATGATCAAATCGTGATTGGCTCAGGCTTTGGTGGATCGGTCAGTGCTTTACGCCTTAGTGAAAAAGGCTATAAAGTCCTGATTTTGGAGAAAGGCTTACGCCGTGAAGACAAGGATTTTCCAACCACCAATTTAGACACCAAAAACTATTTGTGGCGTCCTGAACTGGGATTCAGAGGTACGATGCAATTTACTTTCACCAGTAAAACCACTATTTTGCATGGGGTAGGTGTTGGTGGGGGCTCACAAATTTATGCCAATGTACATTTAATTCCACCTGATGCAGTTTTTGAGTCCGAGGCGTGGACCAAGATTCGTACCGACTGGAAAGAAACCTTAAAGCCGTTTTATGGTCTCGCTCAACGTATGTTGGGTACAGCGAATAATACTTATACCAATATTGCAGACGACACGTTAAAAGAAGTTGCGAGTGAAATTGGATATGCAGACTCTTTTAAAACGGTCAACACAGGGGTATTCTTTTCGCAAGCAGCTGGTCAGGAAGGTCAATTAGCGAAAGATCCGTATTTCAATGGAGAGGGGCCAGATCGTAACTCCTGTATTTATTGTGGCAGTTGTATGTTGGGCTGTCGTAATAATGCCAAAAATACCCTGATGAAAAATTACCTGTATTTTGCTGAGCGTAATGGCGTTGAAATTCGTCCAAGTTCAGAAGTGGTGAAAATTACACCATTGAGTGAGGATGGTGGTGAAGGCTATGAAATCATCGTCAAAGAAACTCTAGGCAAGGATGTTCGTCAGTATCGTTTGCACAGTCGTGGGGTAGTGTTATCTGCAGGGGTGATGGGTACGGTACCGATGTTGTTAAAAATGCGTGATCAGCATAAGACTTTACCCAATATTTCTTCATTGCTGGGACAGGAAGTTCGGACGAATTCGGAAACCCTGACCATAGTAAACAACACAGGAAAAAAACTGGATGATGGTGTGGCAATCAGCTCCTTTATTTCAGTCGATGCAGATACCAATATCGAGGTCACGCGTTTCCCTGAAGGTGCGGATGCTTCATGGATTTATATTCCATATGTGCCGATGGTGACTGGTCAGGGCTTTATACGCTTTATGAAGTTTGTGTTCAATACACTGTTGCATCCCTTAAAAACCTTTAAAGTACTGCGTTATAAGGATAAAGCCAAAGACTCTATCATTTTATTGGTGATGCAAAAATCTGAAGCATTCATTCATTTTGAATGGCGTAGAAAGTGGTATCGATTATTCCAGAATAGTATCACTGCTGTGCAAAAAGAAGGGGACACGCCACTCACCGTTTCATTCCCAGCGGCTGAAGAAGCCACTAAAATGATTGCACAAAAGTTAGGTGGAGAACCAGGTTCTGCACTCACCGAAATTTTACTGGGAACGCCAACGACAGCACATATTATGAGTGGTGTCGCGATGGGCAATGACAAGTCGAATGGCGTTGTGGACTTCACTGGTCAAGTCTTTGGTTATCAAAATTTACGCGTATTAGATGGTTCGATTGTACCTGGAAATTTAGGTGTGAATCCCTCACTAACCATTACCGCACTGTCTGAATTTGCGATGAGTCAAATCCCAGTGTTCTCCGCAGAGCGGGCAGCAAAGATTCAGCGTATTGAATTTAGTCAGCCTTTGGAGGGACAGGTGTCTGACTTGAAGGGTACTGGTGATTTAGCCAGTGCATTAAGCAATGCTTAAAAAAGTGGATATGGTTTGGGCTGGTGATGGTGCCTAATACGGCAAAATAGACAGCCGAAGCAATACAATACAATCTTGAGATCATTATCCCTCTAACGCTGTATTACAGCGTTAGAGGTCGTTGCTGATTTTATGGGCTATAATTCAGAAATTCCTAAGCTAAGAAGAGAGCAAAAAGCTATCTTACCTTTTTACCGATTAATTGGGGGGGCATTACTGAGTCTATTCATAGACCCAAAAGCCATAGTTTATTTTTTCTTGTTATAAAATATGACTAGTAAAATCAAAATAATAACTAAGATCAAAGTAATCATGACTGTTTCCATAGTTTGACCTCTAAATCTTATATTTTATCTAATTTTAACATGCTCATTCGATCACTATATATTCAAAATAGATCATTTTTTATTCTTTAAATATGGGTTTGCATATATATGATTATTCATATATAAATATATGTAAAGATTCCATTGAGTTTGAGTAAATGACTGCTACTCCAAAAGTGAAGATCTATCACAATCCTGAATGTGGTACATCACGTAATACATTGGCGTTAATCCGTAATGCCAATATTGAACCTGAAGTGATTGAGTACCTTGTAACACCTCCATCTAAAAATGAACTGATTCAAATGGTCTCGGATGCAGGTTTAACGGTGAGAGAAGCGATTCGTAAAAATGTTGCTCCATATACAGAATTGGGAATTGATCAAGAGGATTGGACTGAGGATCAATTGCTTAACTTTATGCTTCAGTATCCAATTTTGATTAACCGCCCATTCGTGGTGACTGAACTAGGAACTCGTTTAAGTCGTCCGTCAGAACTGGTTTTAGAAATTCTGCCACTCCCACAAAAGGGTGCTTTCACTAAAGAAGATGGTGAACAAGTGTTGGATGCAAATGGACAGCGATTAAAATAAATATGTACTGGGTATCTGTAAGTATTGCTATATCCAGAGGTTTGAGTAGGTGAAAGTATGGATCAAATCAATTTTTTTAAATGTTTAGCTGATGAAACGCGATTCAATATCGTCATGTTGGTTCTTGGAAATAATGAACAGTGTGTTTGTGATTTGACTGAAAAACTACAACTCAGCCAACCTAAGATTTCGCGGCATTTAGCCTTACTGCGTTCTTCAGGTCTTTTACAAGATCGACGTCAAGGGCAATGGGTCTATTACAGTCTCAATCCTAATTTACCCACTTGGTGCGTAGACGTCTTAAATACCCTCAAAAATGCTGACTTACAGCCCCAAATTGAACGCCCTTTTTCGCAAATAAAGAGTTATTGCGAGTAGAACAATATGAAATTTCTTTTTTTATGCACAGGAAATAGCTGTCGCAGTATTTTGTCCGAAGTGTTGTTTAATAGTCGTGCCCTAGAGGGTTGGAAAGCCTATAGAGCAGGCAGCCAGCCATCTGGACAGGTGCATCCATTGACCATTGAAACTCTAGAAAATCTTGCTCTTTCAACAGATGGCTTGTGGAGTAAAACCATTGATGAATGCGAACAATACCAACCTGACGTGGTGATTACGGTTTGTGATTCAGCCGCTCAGGAAGCTTGCCCACTTTATTTAGGTGGAGCAATCAAGGCACATTGGGGCTTGGCTGATCTATCACATTTAGTCTTGTCGAAAGAAGAAAAACTCAAAGCCTTCCAAGTCACTGTGGATCATATCAACCGTCGCTTAGATGCTTTATGGACATTCGATACAACACATACGTCTCGCCTAGATTTGATTGCGGCAATCCATCAAATTTCGCAGATTAAATGAGATCATCATGGCTCAACAAAAATTATCCTTTTTAGATCGTAACCTCACGCTATGGATTTTTATTGCGATGGGGTTCGGAATAGCGATAGGTGTGTTCTTTCCACAAGCCTCAGTGGCATTGGATAAAATGAGTGTGGATTCCGTTAATATTCCAATTGCGATTGGTTTGATTCTGATGATGTATCCACCATTAGCAAAAGTAGACTATGCAGCTTTGCCACAGGTGTTTAAAGATAAGAAAACGCTGACGCTATCCTTAGTACAAAACTGGCTCATCGCACCTGTTCTGATGTTTGCATTAGCCATCATTTTTCTACACAGCTATCCTGAATACATGACAGGCTTAATCTTGATAGGACTGGCTCGTTGTATTGCCATGGTCTTGGTTTGGAATGGTTTAGCCTGTGGTGATAATCAATACGTCGCTGCATTGGTGGCCTTTAACAGTATCTTCCAGATTTTATTCTTCAGTACCTATGCTTGGCTATTCTTAACCTTCTTGCCACCTTATTTTGGCGTTGCAGGACAAGTGATCAATGTGGATTTTTGGACCATTACTCATGCGGTATTGGTGTACTTAGGGATTCCATTTTTCCTTGGCTTTATGACGCGATTCATACTGGTTCGAGCTAAAGGTTTGGATTGGTATCAACATGTCTTTTTACCCAAGATTAGCCCGCTGAGTTTACTGGCTTTATTGTTCACGATTGTGGCGATGTTTAGTCTCAAAGGGAACGATGTGGTGAGCTTGCCACTCGATGTCTTGCGTATTGCGATTCCATTGACGATTTACTTTATCGTGATGTTCTTCATCAGCTTCTTTATGAGCAAGTGGATGGGGAATGACTATCCTAAAACCACAGCCATTTCTTTTACTGCTGCGGGGAATAACTTTGAATTGGCGCTGGCCGTAGCGATTGCGACCTTTGGTTTAGCTTCACCAGTCGCATTTACCACGGTGATCGGCCCATTGGTTGAAGTACCAGTGTTGATTGCTTTAGTCAGTGTGTCTTTGTGGCTTAGAAAAAAGTTTTTTAAAGAAGAGGTGTAATTTCTATGACTCTCCCAAATGTAGATATGAATCTTTTGGATCAACCGACTTTAGAAAAGGTACAGGCCAAAGTGCTAGATCATCCACCCCGTATTTTGCTGCTCTATGGTTCTAACCGTGAGCGTTCATACAGCCGATTGGCGGTGATGGAAGCTGGTCGTATCTTGGAGCAGTTTGGCGCTGAAGTAAAAATTTTTCATCCTAAGGGCTTGCCCTTACCTGAAGATGCGGATATGGAGCATCCAAAAGCCAAAGAACTACATGAACTTTTGGCATGGTCAGAGGGCATGGTGTGGTGCTCGCCGGAACGTCATGGCTCAATGAGTTCAATTTTCAAATCGCAAATTGACTGGATTCCACTGGCAGGTGGTGCAATTCGTGCAACCCAAGGCAAGACTTTAGCCTTGATGCAGGTGAGTGGGGGGTCGCAGTCTTTTAATAGCGTCAATCAAATGCGTATTTTAGGCCGTTGGATGCGCATGATCACCATTCCAAACCAATCGTCTATTCCCAAAGCTTTTTTAGAGTTTGAAGAAGATGGACGAATGAAACCTTCAGCCTTTTATGATCGAATTGTCGATGTTATGGAGGAGCTGTATAAATTCACGCTACTGACGCGTGGGCAAAGTCAGTACCTTACAGACCGTTATTCAGAGCGAAAAGAGTCGGCAGAAGAATTATCTAAGCGTGTTAATCAACGGAGTTTATAAACTCTAGATGATCAAAGATGTTGAAAAGTAGCTTGTGCAATTGAAAAGCCCAATTACAGATTTGATCAGTTTTTAAAAGTCACTTAGTTTGTTGAATAGACTGGGCTTTTTTAATTATGAATATGGCTTCACTATAACAAAGAGGAGAATTGCTTTGGCACAACTACAAGCAGAAGTCGATGTGATTATTATTGGTGGTGGTCAGTCGGCACTTGCTACAGCTTATTTTCTCAAACGTAAAAAAGTTCCATTTGTGATTTTAGATGATCAATCGCAGGCGGGCGGTGCATGGCTGCATGCTTGGCAGTCGCTACATCTTTTTTCACCGCATACATGGAGTTCGTTGTCGGGTTGGATGATGCCAACGACTGAACACACCTACCCAACGCGAAATGAAGTGATCGAGTATTTGTCGGCATACGAGCAACGCTATCAATTTCCGACCATTCGGCCAGTCCATGTCGATCATATTGAACAAGAAGATGACTATTTAGATGTGTATGCTGGAGATCAATATTGGCGTGCAAAGGCTGTGGTCAGTGCAACAGGGACATGGAGCCAGCCTCATATTCCTAATGATATTGGACGTGAAAAATTTAAAGGAATACAGCTTCATTCAGCGGACTATGTCAATGCAGCGCCTTTTAAAAATAAGAAAGTCATCGTTGTCGGTGGTGGTAACTCAGGCGCGCAAATTCTTGCCGAAGTTTCAAAAGTGGCAGAAACGACTTGGGTCACGACGACAGCACCAGCATTTTTATCAGATGATGTGGATGGGCGAGTCTTGTTTCTTCGTGCAACGGAGCGTTTAAAAGCACAACAGGAAGGTCGGAGTTTGGAACAACTCGCAGGTGGGTTGGGAGATATTGTCATGATTGACAGTGTTAAAGAGGCAAGAACACGAGGAGTTTTGCACAGTCGAGAGCCTTTTGTCGCATTTGCTGAGCATTCGGTTGTTTGGGCTGATGGTTCAACTCAAGCGGTAGATGCTGTCATTTGGTGTACAGGATTTAACCCTGCACTTAATCATTTAAGAGGTCTTGGTGTGGTCGAGCCTGATCAAACGGTTGCTGTCCATAATGGGCGTTCAATGAAAGTAAATAACTTATGGTTGGTTGGCTATGGTGAGTGGACAGGCATGGCATCGGCGACTTTAATTGGAGTGTCCAGAACAGCAAGAGCTGCGGCTGATGAAATTGCTGTCTACTTGCCTAGCTAAAACGTATAAGTTTAAAGGGATGTATAGACAGGTTTCATGTATGAACAATTCGATTTGATTCGATACGGAGTAGGACGGAAATAGAATTCGCCGTGAAGCAAATGGAAAGCAATTATTGATGATTGATAGGAGATTTAAGGTGCTCTAAGTAGCTAATTAAAATAAAAAAACCTATCTATTTAAATCAGAAAAGCAGCCGAAGCTGCTTTGCGTTTTTTTATCATCGTTGAAGTTGCCTCTAAGGCATTCACCATCAGCACAACTTCCGCCAGACTTAAGCGTCTACTTTGGCAGTACGAGAGTTTTGGCTTAATTCATCTGCATGTAGGAAATGCGTATGCTGCGGTGCGCGTTTGGTTTTGCTCCATTCTTCCAGCATGTCATATTTCATTTGTTCAGTAATCATGGCAATTTTTTGTGGCGCTTTTTCATCGTCATAGGCCAGTTCCAAACGGTGGCCATTTGGATCAAAGAAATAAATTGAGTGGAAAATACCATGATTGGTAATGCCCAAGACCTCTATACCATTGGCTTCTAGGTGTTCTTTAGCATCAATCAGTGCCTGACGGTCTTTGACTTTGAGTGCAATGTGCTGCACCCATTTTGGGGTGTTTTCATCGCGGCCCATTTCAGGCTGGGTTGGCAGTTCAAAGAAAGCCAGAACATTACCATTTCCTGCGTCTAGGAATAGGTGCATATAGGGATCAAAGGCTTTGGTTGAAGGTACATGGTCTTCAGCAAAGGCGAGAATGAAATCCATATTTAGGTTTTTTTTGTACCATTCCACCGTTTCTTTGGCATCTTTACAACGGTAGGCCACGTGGTGGATTTTTTCAATTTGAATGGTCATTTTTATATCCTTATAAAAAACTTAAGCGGCTTCAGGCTGCATTTCAGGTGCAGCGTGTTGAAAGGCTTCTAAAGTGTTGCAATGGGTGTAGATCGAGCAAATTTTTGGATAGTCCGATAAATCAAGATTAAAACGTAGAGCGTTATAGACTTGTGGAATCAGGCAGCAATCTGCGAGGGTCGGCTGATTATCGAAACAGAATTTTCCATTTGACTGTTCCAGTTGTGCTTCAAGGGCTTTAAAGCCCGTTAAAACCCAGTGTTTATACCAAGCCTTCTTCTGCTCATCACTTATTTCCAATGTACCAGTCAGATATTGAAGTACCCGTAGGTTGTTGAGCGGATGGATATCGCAGGCAATACTTAAACTAAATGCACGGATCAAAGCACGCTGCTGCAAGTCTTGAGGGAGCAGGGCCGTGTCTGGGAATTTTTCTTCTAAATATTCAAGAATACTTAGCGATTGGGTCAAGACAAAATCTTGCTCTGCCCATGTGGGCACTAGCTCACTCGCATTGATCTCACGATAGCTTTCACTATGCTGTTCACCGCCATTATTGACTAAGTGCACAGGGACATGTTCAGCAGTCAGACCTTTTAAATTCAAGGCAATACGAACTCGGTAAGCCGCAGAACTACGAAAGTAGGTATACAGTTTCATGGGCAACATCCTAGTCTGCAATTATTGGGTAAAACCAAAATCCACTGCTGACAGAATTTTGCCGCTGACTTCACCAAAGCCAATCCGCAAATCATCTTTTTCACAATAGCCTTTCATAATGACGGTATCGCCGTCTTGAATGAAGTTACGCTGTTCGCCATTTGATAGCGTTAAAGGTTTGGTGGCATTCCATGTGATCTCGAGCAATGAACCATAAGAATCTGGGGTTGGCCCTGAAATGGTCCCTGAACCCATCAAATCACCGACCTGTAAGTTACAGCCCGCAATCGTATGATGTGTCAGCTGCTGAGCCATGGACCAGTACATATATTTAAAGTTGGTTTTGCAGATCACATTGCTCTGGTCGTCATTCTCAGGCTGAATTTCAACTGAAAGATGAATGTCATAGCTGTTGCTGCTGTTGTCTTCAGACAGATAAGCCAAAGGTTTCGGCTCTTGTTCAGGCGAACTGGTTTTAAATGGCTCAAGTGCTTCCAGCGTCACAATCCAAGGTGAAATAGACGACGCAAAAGTTTTGGCATTAAACGGACCAAGTGGCACATATTCCCATTGCTGCAAGTCACGAGCAGACCAGTCATTAAACAGCACCATACCGAAAATATGATCCCAAGCGTTTTCAATTGGAACAGGTTGACCCAGCTGACTTGCCTTGCCTACGATAAAACCAGTTTCCAGTTCAAAGTCGAGTTTACGACAAGCAGAAAATACAGGACGTTCTGAATCTGACAGCTTGATTTGTCCTGATGGACGGACAATGTCTGTACCACTCACAATGACCGAGCTGGCACGACCGTTATAACCAACAGGGAGTTCTGACCAGTTGGGCAGCAGCGCATTTTTCGGGTCACGGAACATGCAACCGACATTGGTGGCATGTTCTTTAGACGAATAGAAATCGGTATAGCCAGGGATGTGTACAGGCATATGCATTTTGACGTCTGATTGTTTGAAGAAAACCTGATCACGCAGAGCTTGATTATCACGAAGATCAGGATTATCTGCGGACAACAAAGCTTGTAATTCTGCGCGGACTTTAGACCAATTGGCTTTACCTGATTCAATAAACAAATTCAGTGTCGGTTGATTAAAGAGCAGTTTGCCATCTGCCACTTTGCAATAACCATGCGCTTCCAGTACCGCCAGATCAATCACCCATTCTCCCAGTGCTACGCCAGCACGAGGCTGCGAACTGTGTTTTTCACTAAAAATGCCATAAGGCAGGTTTTCTAGCGGGAAATCTGAATGTGCAGCGATTTCAACAAATGACTTCAAGCGTTTGCTCATGGATATTGATCCTTTCCGTGGAAAATTTAAGTTCTAGATAGAATCATACTTATATTTTAAAATTACGCAATAAATAATTTATTTATGAATAGTGTAAATTGTTGAGCTATACTACTCTGAATGAGAGAGTCAGGTTTAGATGGCTCACATTTTTGATTTAAGTAGTACAATTCACCGATGGAGTCATGAAAACTAATGCAGCTATGCAGGGTAAAGCGATGAGTGTTGAGGAAGAAAAAATACAGGGAGGGGTTCAGTCTCTGGAAGTTGGATTAACCGTATTAGATGCATTGACCGTACATAATGCACCGATGATGTTAAAAGAGCTGTCCGAAGTTTTATCCATGCATCCAGCCAAAGTACACCGTTATGTGGTGAGTTTGATTCGTAAAGGCTATGCTCAGCAATTAAATGATGGGCGTTATAGCTTAGGTGAGCGTGCACATGCTTTTGGGGTGAATGCACTCAAACGAACAGATATGTTGGAATTAAGCCAGCGTTATATTCAGGACATTCAGCAACATCTGAATTGCAGTATTCATGTCAGTAAATGGTTCGCCGATGGTGCGGTCGTAGTTCAGTCTCTAGAATCTAACCATGTCTTTAATATTATTACTCGAGTTGGTTCACGCATGCCTCTGCTGAAATCTGCGACAGGGCGCTTGCATGCCTGCTATCAGCCCGAGCACATCATCAAGCCATTATTGGAAAAAGAATGGGAAAGTAGCGCTAAACCAGAGCAGTATCCTGCAAATTGGGAAGATTTTTTAGAGCTGAAAGCGAAAATCCTGAGTCAAGGTTATGCCTCAGTCACAGGAGATATGATGGCTGGGATCAATGCGATTAGTATTCCAGTCTTTAATTTCACGCAGCAACTGGATCATGTCATTACTTGTATTGGTACAGAAGATCAGTTACCCGAAGGACAAATGCAGCAAGCAATTGATTATGTACTTGGCGTACAGCGACAGATCGAGGCTTTATTTCATCCCGCCGCTGCCATATAAAAGCGTCAATGACATTAAAAAGATGAATTAAGTTTTAAATCCACCCTTTGGTGGATTTTTTTATTGGGTTGTGGTGGTTGGCAGTCGAAATATTTGATTTTTTACCGCGCTGTCTAAAGGCGAAGGGGGAATCACGAACTAGATAGCTAAGCTGAAACTCGTAGACTTAGGTTGCCTTGATTCAAGTTCTGAAAAATAACGATAAAAAAGGCTTCTGACTCTAGAGTGAGAAGCCTAAGTGAGCATGATATATCTTAAGCAAGCACAGACTCAGCGGAACTTGCTGCTTTAAGCACAGTTGCCATCGACTCAGCAACATAATCAATATTGTTTAAATTCAGGCCAGCAGTACACATACGGCCGCTGCGGACTAAATAAATACCATAATCGTGTTTCAGCAAATCGACCTGTTCTGCACTTAAGCCCGTATAACTAAACATACCTTGTTGCTGGGTCAGATAGCTAAAATCCATATCTGGTAGCGCTTGACTGAGTTTGTCTTCAAGTAAGCGACGCATCTGTAAAATGCGCTGACGCATTTCTTCTAATTCAGACTGCCATAGCTGAGACAACGCTGTGTCATTTAATACCTGACTCACCAATAACGCACCGTTGGCGGCTGGGCTAGAATAAATGCGACGGACTGTCGCTTTAAGCTGGCCCAATACATTTTGGGCAATGTTTGCGTCATCACAGACAAAGCTTAAGCTACCAACGCGTTCGCCATATAGGGAGAAAATCTTGGAAAAAGAATGGCTGACAATAAAGTTCATACCAGACCGATCTAGCGCGTGGATTGCATAAGCATCTTGTTCCAAGCCTTGACCAAAACCTTGATAGGCCATGTCCAAGAAAGGAATCAAGTCATTTGCTTTTAGAACCTCAATCACTTGATCCCATTCGTGAGGTGCTAAATCTGCACCTGTTGGGTTATGACAGCAAGGATGCAGTAGTACGATACTTTGAGCAGGTAGCTGCCTTAAGGTATCTAGCATCGCCGTTAGATTTACGGCATGGGTGTCCGCATCATAATAAGGGTAGAAATGGGTTTGAACACCAGCGCCATTAAAGATCGCAATATGGTTTTCCCAAGTCGGCTGACTGACCCAGATCTCGGACTGCGGAAAATATTTGTTTAAGAAGTCTGCGCCTACTTTGAGTGCACCAGAACCACCCAAAGTCTGAATGGTGACGACACGCCCTTGCTGACGGGCAGGGCTAGCCTGACTGAAAATCAGTTCTTGTGCAGCCTGATTAAAGCTCTTGAGTCCATCCATTGGCAAATAGACTCGGACTTTGTCATAGTCAGGAATTAAATGAGTATAGGCTTTTTGAACCGACTGTAGCTGCGGTACAATATTATCTTCATTATAATAAAGTCCGATACTGAGATTGACCTTATTCTGGCGCGCATCTTTGCTGAATTCCTCCATCAGAGAAAGAATCGGGTCACCTGCATAGGCATCAATATGTTGAAACATGAATACATCCTAATATGATAAATACGATATTACGCTTCTGGTAAGGAAGTGATTTTACTTTTTTCAAGCAACGCAACATGATCTTCTTGCTTCCGTTTAAAGAGGTAAGCTGTCAGTAAAATCGCGATCCAGACTGGAATCATGAGAACTGCAATTTGCATATCTGGGCTACGACTCATAATGAGCAGAATACTCGCCATGAAGGCAATACATAAATAATTGGTAAATGGATAGGCCACACTTGGAAATTGAGTTTTTACCTGCATGCGATTCATGGCTTTTTTAAACTTTAAATGTGTATAAGAAATCACGACCCAGTTAATCACAATAGCTGCTACGACCAGCATCATGAGTAAGTTAAATGCTTTTTCAGGAAATAAATAGTTAATTAGAACACATATTAAAGTAAAGAAAGCTGAAACCATAATGGCATTTACAGGAATACCACGCGGATTAATTTTGCTTAAAAATTTTGGGGCATTACCTTGTTGTGCTAGTCCAAGCAGCATTCGGCTGGTACAGTAATTGGTGCTGTTATAGACAGAAACAGCCGCAGTCAAAACCACAAAATTCAAAACAGCGGCCACGGTCTGGCTGCCTAAAGAGTCGAAAATCAATACAAAAGGACTACCGCCTTCAGCCATCATATTCCATGGATAAAGCGACAAAATTACGACCAAGCTCAAGATATAAAACAATAAGACGCGGTAAACAATTTGATTGACGGCTTTTGGGAGAGTTTTCTGAGGATTATCTGTCTCTGCTGCTGCAATACCTACCAGTTCAATTCCACCGAAAGCAAACATAATCATGGCCATAGCCATCACTAAACCTGTAATACCATTGGGGAAGAAGCCGCCGAGCTGCCATAAATTTTGTAAGCTAGACTGGCTATGACCACTACCGCTGGCCAACAAGTAACTACCAAAAGCAATCATGGCAATAATTGCCACGACCTTAATGATGGCTAACCAAAATTCCATTTCACCAAATAATTTCACGTGCAGTAAATTAATGACATTAATGAAAATAAAGAAACCCAAAGCAGAAACCCACGTTGGAATATCAGGCCACCAGTAATGGATATAGAGGCCGACAGCACTGAGTTCAGCCATACACACTAAAATATTCAGTACCCAATAATTCCAGCCAGACATAAAGCCCGCAAATTTGCCCCAGTATTTATAAGCAAAATGACTAAAAGAACCGCTCACGGGTTCATGCACAATCATTTCACCGAGCTGGCGCATCATGAGAAAGGCTATAAGGCCTGCGATGGCATAGCCTAAAATAACAGAAGGTCCTGCGAGTTTGATGGTTTGTGAAATACCGAGGAAGAGCCCTGTGCCGATAGAACCACCGAGAGCGATGAGCTGAATATGACGATTACTTAAACCTTTTTTCAGGTTTCCTTGTTCAATGTGCTGCATTTTTATTCTTCATCCATGTGAGATAAAGCCTTGAACCATGATGATGTTTCGTTATTTTTATATTGTCATCGGAGCAGACTTTAATTTTACGAGTATAGTTCTTGCACAAAAGTTAAATTTCCCTGTACATAAAACTATATGTACAGGGAAATTCTAGAAATCGTTTAAGCTTTAGATACATCTAAAACGCCACGTTTAATTTGGTCGCGTTCAATCGACTCAAATAGCGCTTTAAAGTTGCCTTCACCAAAACCGTCGTCATCTTTACGTTGAATAAATTCAAAGAAGACAGGACCTAGCATATTTTGGGAGAAAATTTGCAACAAGAGGCGTTTATTACCGTCTTTAGTATTGCCATCCAGCAAAATGCCCCGTTTTTGTAGTTCATCAGCAGGTTCACCGTGGTTAGGCAAACGCTCATCTAGCATTTCATAATAGGTATTTGGCGGAGGTGTCATGAACTTGGCACCTAAAGCTTTTAACTTGTCCCAAGTGCTAATCAGGTCATCACAAATGAAGGCAATATGCTGAATGCCTTCACCGTTAAACTCATTGAGGAATTCGGCAATCTGACCATTTCCTTTATCCGAATCTTCATTGAGCGGAATACGGATTTTGCCATCTGGCGCCGTGAGTGCCTTGGACGTCAGGCCAGTATATTCACCTTTAATATCGAAGTAGCGAATTTCTTGGAAGTTAAAAATCTTTTCATAGAAATCAGACCAATACTGCATACGGCCTTTATACACATTGTGGGTCAAATGGTCGATTTCATATAAACCTGTGCCGACAGGATGAGAGGGTACATCATCAAAGAAAATGAAGTCATTTTGGTAAATGTCACAATCGACGAGGAAAATAGGAGAGCCGCCAATCCCTTTAATTGCTGGGATATTCAGCTCCATCGGGCCAACTTGGTTGTAAATTGGTTCTGCACCAATTTCTATTGCCTTTTTAAATGCCTTTGCCGCATTCTTGGTGCGAAAACCCATTGCACAGGCAGAAGGGCCATGTTCTTTATAGAAATAAGCTGCATATGATTCAGGCTGATAATTAAGAATGATATTAATTTTGCCCTGACGCCATAAATACGCATTTTTAGACTTATGCTTTGCCACTTTGCTGAACCCAATGGTTTCAAACACCGCATCTAGCTGACCATCTTTAGAAACAAATTCAATAAATTCGAATCCACACAATTCTAATGGGTTGGCTAATTCATTCATACAACGTCCTCATTTCTTTTTTAAGCAATCCTATTGCTTATCTTTTTAACGATTCCTTTCAGAGCCAACGGACTGGTCGCTACAATTCTAGAGCGAGAGAGACAAATCCGTTTGTCTGACATGGGGCACTTGTTCAGCAGCATTCTCAATGTTGAGTGAGCAAGTGTAGAAGTTTTAATTCATCATACTTGATCTAAATTATTATTCAATACGTAATTTAATTACGCAATAAATAAAATTGGTAAATGATTAACCTATAAATTAAATTAATATTATTCATAAAAATATTTTTTAAAATAGGGGGGCTTTGTTATACCAAGATTTCAGGATGAAATCTGTGTTATAGGACTAAAATAGAAGGGAAAAATTGGGTATGAAATTTGGCTCATTCAGTGCATCTATTGAGAACAGCTATTTGAAAATGAAACAGCCAAGCAATTGATTTGAGGACGAAAATTAATTGTAAAATATCAAGAACAGTTTGACTTACTAAAACCTGACTTGAAAATCCAGATGTAGGTGACGCCGCGAGCGAGTTTCTTCACGCTGAATTTTTTGCATCAGTTTGAGCGGCTGTTGAATCAGCGTCCAATATTGAAGGGGATTATTAGTATCACAGTGTGATAAATCGAATTTTTAGTGTTTATGATTAGGCTTAGAGAGGTTGAAAACAACCATAAAATGGTGCGCTCTGCGGGACTCGAACCCACGTCGGTCGCTTAGGAGGCAACTGCTCTATCCAGTTAAGCTAAGAGCGCAAAAGTGCGGTTAATGTAGCTGATTTTACTCAAAAAAAATAGTTATTGCCGAAACAATAACTATTTAAAAATGAATATTTTATGCTTTTCTATACAGAATTTTGTATAGAACGAACATTAATGCAATCCAGATTGGAATCATGATCACAGCGCCGCTTAAACCTTGAGTCCACATGATGTAAAGCACTACAGCAATAAATGCAAGAACAAGGTAGTTACTGAAAGGCGACCAAAGTGCAGGAAATAATGGTTTTTTCGCTTCACTTTTCATGGCCTTCATAAATTGAAGATGAGTTAAGCTGATCATGGCCCAGTTCAATACTAAAGCACCAACAACGATGTAAATTAAGTTGCTGAGAGCATCTTCTGGCGCAAAATAATTCAATAGTACACAACCGAAAATCAGTAAAGCAGAGAACAAGACTGCTGGAATTGGCACACCTTGTTTATTGGTTTTACTGAATATTTTAGGTGCATTGCCTTGCTGTGCTAAACCAAACAACATGCGGCTGTTAGCATACATACCACTGTTATATACAGAAAGTGCTGCAGTCAAGATAATAAAGTTAAGCAAATGCGCAGCCCAACCAATACCTAATTGACTGAAGATCATTACAAATGGGCTCTTATCTAAGCCGCCAAGTTGCAATTCATTCCAAGGTACAAGCGATAACAAAATGGTCAATGAACCCACATAGAAAATGAGGATACGGAATACCACTTGGTTGATTGCTTTCGGAATTGATTTTTGTGGGTTATCAGCTTCTGCTGCAGCCATACCAATCAATTCAATACCGCCAAAGGCAAACATAAGGAAGGCAAGCATATAGAAGAGGCCTTCAACGCCATGCGGGAAGAAACCGCCATGTGACCAAAGATTGCTAAATGAAGCCGTGGAATCTGCGCCTGCCGTAGCCAAAAGATAAAGACCAAATACAATCATAGCGACGACGGCCGTGACTTTGATAATAGCTAGCCAGAACTCTGATTCACCGTAAAACTTCACATTACCTAAATTGACTAAGGTAATGATAACAAAGAAGGTTAAAACAGATGCCCATGCAGGAATATGAGGCCACCAGTAGTTGATATACTTCGCAACAGCGGTCAGCTCGGTCATGGCTACTAGAACATATAGAATCCAGTAGTTCCAGCCTGCAAGAAAGCCTGCAAATTTGCCCCAGTATTTGTTTGCAAAATGACTAAAAGAACCTGCAACAGGTTCTTCAACGATCATTTCCCCGAGTTGACGCATGATTAGAAACGCAATTAAACCGCCAATTGCATAACCCAAAATAATGGATGGGCCAGCAGATTCAATCACATGTGCGGAACCTAAAAATAAGCCAGTACCAATTGCGCCGCCCATGGCAATCAATTGAATATGACGGTTCTTTAAGCCACGCTGAAGTTGAGACGACTCTTTATTCAAGTTATTTCAGCCCGACAATGGATAAGTGTTTCCGATTGTAATAGATCGCGAAGAAATCGCATAGTAGCTCAAAATTCATGAAAAAAAGTTATTATTCATATGAAAAATAATGTGTAATGAATTGTAAATAAAAAACATACGAATCAATATATTAATTTTATTTAAATTATAAAATCGGGAATTTTATTTGGAAACCGGACGTTCACAAATGGTTTTTTTTTATACTTACTTAGACTAAAGTCCTGTACGTTACGCATGGATATTGAAAAAAGGTATGATGAACCAAAGTTAAATCAGCATGCTTGACTTAACACAATGATAAATATGAAGGATTTAATAAAAATGAGTTTTGCACCGCAAATCAAAATTCCAGCAACGTATATGCGTGGAGGGACCAGTAAGGGCGTATTCTTTAAATTAGATGACCTCCCAGAAGCCGCGCAACAGGCTGGACGCGTTCGAGATCAGTTATTGCTCCGTGTAATTGGTAGCCCAGATCCTTATGCAAAGCAGATTGATGGTATGGGTGGTGCAACATCGAGTACCAGTAAAACGGTGATTTTAGCGAAGAGCCAACAGCCTGAACATGATGTCGATTATTTATTTGGGCAAGTATCGATTGATCAGCCTTTTGTCGACTGGAGCGGAAACTGCGGTAACTTAACGGCAGCTGTTGGTTCATTTGCGATTTCAAATGGTTTGGTCGATGCTACACGAATTCCAGAAAATGGCATCTGCACAGTCCGCATTTGGCAGGTGAATATTCAAAAAACCATTATTGCACACGTACCTATTACGCAGGGCCAAGTTCAAGAAACAGGTGATTTTGAACTTGATGGCGTGACATTCCCAGCTGCAGAAGTGCAAATTGAATTTTTAGATCCAGCCGATGATGGTGAAGATGGTGGTGCAATGTTCCCAACAGGGAATTTGGTTGACACTTTAGAGGTTCCAGAGATTGGTCGCTTTCAAGCGACATTTATCAATGCAGGTATTCCGACCATTTTCTTAAATGCAGAAGACATTGGCTACAGGGGGAGTGAATTACAAGACGCAATTAATGGCGATGCCAAAGCTTTAGCACGGTTTGAAACCATTCGTGCCTATGGTGCAAAACAGATGGGGCTGATTCAAGACATTTCTGAAGCTGCCAGTCGTCAACACACGCCTAAAATTGCTTTTGTTTCTAAGCCAAAACAATATGTCTCGTCGAGTGGTAAAACCATTACAGAGCAAGACACCGATTTATTGGTTCGTGCACTTTCTATGGGTAAATTACACCATGCGATGATGGGGACAGCAGCTGTTGCCATTGGTACTGCAGCAGCGATACCTGGTACCTTGGTCAATTTGGCCGCGGGAGGTGGAGCGCGTGAAGCGGTTCGTTTTGGTCATCCTTCAGGGACCTTACGTGTAGGAGCGCAAGCAATACAAGAAAAGGGTCAGTGGGTCGTGAAAAAAGCTGCCATGAGCCGTAGTGCTCGTGTGCTGATGGAAGGTTGGGTGCGTATCCCAGCTGAAAGCTTGGATTAACGCGATGTAAAAAGCCTCTCTCTGTAGAGGCTTTTTTATGTCAACTCTAAGGTCTGTGATAAGCATGTGAAAAATAACCAAGAGCATGAGAGGTGACTTTTAGAGCTTGATTGCTTGTGTAATGGCTGCTTGAAATAGTAGAAAAGTCATTCTTATCACCTCGTCTGCAAAAATTAATAGAATACTGTGCCTTGTTTGTGCTTTCGGCATAGAGAAAGCGGGCAGAAAGCAGTATCATGCCAACAGATCATTTCAAATGATCGGCTCAGGAAAACTGAGTACCAGATTAATTTATCCTATTGTTATTCGAGGCGAATGTGTCAGCACTAACCGACGTATCAGCAAATGCACTCCAACAGGCTCAACAACGTATTCACGATGATTTATTGACGGCACTTGATGCTTTTTCAATTCCGGAACCGTTAAAGAGTGCTGTGCATCATGCGGTCATGTTAGGTGGCAAACGTGTACGTCCTGCGCTGTGCTATGCCACCGCACATTTAAATCCAAACAATAATGCAGCTGCCGTGCGCCGCGCCGCTGTGGCTGTGGAGTTGATTCATTGTTATTCCTTGGCACATGATGATTTGCCGTGTATGGACAATGATCTTTTGCGTCGTGGTCAGCCGACCTGTCATGTGGCTTATGGTGAAGATACGGCTTTGCTAGCTGGTGATATCTTACAGTCCATGGCATTTGAAATTTTAGGTAGCCGTCTGTTTGATGCTGGCCCAGTAGTTGAGCAGGGCATTGTACTGAAGCAGATGCAAATTTTAGCGACAGCGAGCTCTAAAATGGTCTGTGGACAAGTCCTTGACCTACAAGCCGAAGGTAAACGTGTCGATCAGGCTGCACTTGAAAATATCCATCGGAATAAAACAGGTGCATTAATCTCTGCTGCGGTGATGATGGCAGCGGTGACTGTATTTGACGGTTGTGATCAAGCGATTCCTAAGTTACGCGAATATGCACAGGCAATTGGTTTGGCTTTTCAGGTGCAAGACGATATTTTAGATATCATTTCAAATACAGATGTACTGGGTAAAACCGCAGGGAAGGATGAGCAAGTCGAAAAATCGACTTATCCAGCCTTAATGGGACTTGAGACTGCACAAGACTATGCCAAGACTTTGCATGATCAAGCCTTTGCTGCTTTGGCTTATTTCCCAACGGATGCGGCAGCAGAACTGAATCAGATTTCACAGTTTTTATTGGCTCGCCAAAGCTAAGTTTCAGTGTTTAGATTAAAAAAAGAGGACATAGCGTGTCCTCTTTTTAATGTTTGTTCCTTAAGAGGCTTGAGTTTTTCCTCAACCACAATAAAAAAGACAGCTCGAAAGCTGTCTTCATTCAATCAAACCACACATCAGTTAGATGTCTTTACGTCCCATAACACCACGGATGGTACTTAAAATATCGGCTGGCAACACCACTGTTTTAGCATTGTTCGATTTAGACATGTCTTGCATCGCTTTGACATATTGTTCGCCCAACAAGTAAGCCACAGGAATTTCCTTGTCGCCCACAGCCGAAGTGACCATTTCAATGGCACGCTGAGAAGACTCTGCTAAGACCACTTGTGCTTCTGCATCACGACGAGACGCTTCTAAACGGCCGTCTGCCTCTAAAATCGCTGCTTGTTTTTCACCGTCTGCTTTGGTCACGGTCGCACGACGTTGACGCTCAGCTGCCGCTTGCGCTTCCATTGCGGCTTGCATGGTTGAAGAGGGTTGAATGTCTTGGATTTCAACGGTTTTGAGGGTAATGCCCCAGTCTGAAATATCATCCGAAATGGCTGCTTTAAGTTTGGCTTTAATGTGATCACGAGACGATAGCGCATCATCGAGATCCATTTCACCAACGATTGAACGCAGTGAGGTTTGCACTAAGTTCTGAATGGCCCATGTATAGTTTTCAATCCCATAGACGGCATTTACAGGCGTGGTGATGTTGATATAGGCCACTGCATTCATGAGCAAAACGGCATTATCGCGGGTAATCACTTCTTGAGAGGGAATGTCTAATACAATGTCTTTGGTCGTCACTTTATAAGCCACTTCATCGACATAAGGAATCACAAAGTTGAGACCTGGACTCAACGTGGTATGGTATTTACCTAGACGTTGCACGATCCATTTATAACCTTGTGGAACAATACGGACACCTTTAAAAATGGTGACAGCGGCAAAAGCCAAAATTGCTAAAACGACAATAAATCCACCAGACATATGCTTAACTCACTTTTATCTATTTTCGTTGGTTGAGAGATGTGCTTTGACCATTAAATCATTGCCCAGTATTTCAACGACACGCACTCGGTCGCCGACGTGGACTTTATCTAAAGTACGACAGTTCCATTCATCTGAACCGAGTACTGGAATGGGAAAGCGAACGCGAATGTGTTCATTTTCAGGACTTGCTTGAATCACCATGCCAATTTGACCGATGGTTGCTTCGCGAGACAGTCCTGCTTTGGTTTTGTCAGTCGAAAGCGGTTTAATAAATTTAAACCAAAGTAAAGTGCATAAAATCGACAAAATAATCCACGTCACAAACTGCGTGGTAACACCCATCATGGGGAACATCCAGTACAAAATACCGACCATAATGGCCGCAATACCGAACCACAATGCGGCAAAAGCAGGCAGAACCAGCTCTGATAACATTAACAGAACGCCCAATACAAACCAGTGCCAAGGTTCAAAAGCAAATTCCATACATCTACTCATATATTCGTTATAGGGATATAGATGCAGAAGCATCTATATCAATTTAGCAGATGAATAAGTCTTTGAATATTAAAAATCAAATTTTTTAGAATTTGGCTTTAGGGGCTGGTTTAAAGGCAGCAGGGGTCTTTTTAAAATCGACAATGGCTTTTTCGATCGATTTAATTTTGAGCTGCGCGGCTTTTTCACCTTCTAAAATAGATTGATTGCTGGCTTTTAAGTCCAAAGTGCCCAAGTGTCCGACTTTGGGTTGAATCACCACAGTCGCTTGGCTCAATTCTTCATTGATGCTTTGCTGCCCCATAATATTAATGGTCTGGTCGAGCAAGCCCCACATATTGAGGGGTTTGTTGCCGACAGGGCGCGCTGAAATATCAATTGCGATAACAATATCCGCGCCCATGTCCTTGGCTGTTTTTACTGGAATTGGGCTGACCAGACCGCCATCCACATACTTGGTTCTACCAATCACCGCAGGGACAAAAACGTTCGGAATACTGCATGAAGCACGCACGGCTTGGCCCGCATTGCCTTTGATAAAATCGGCTTTACGTCCAGTGTCAAGACGGGTCGCCACCGCAGCAAAACGGATAGGGAACTGTTGAATCGGTTTGTTGCCGACGTGTTTATTGACATAGTCTTGCAGCTTTTGGCCTTGAACAAACCCTTGGGTGTTGAGGGTTAAGTCTCGAATGTCCGATTCTTTTAAGGTCAAGGCAATTTGCTGAAGTTGGAAAGGCGTTTTACCACTGGCATAGATACTACCCACAAAACTTCCAGCACTGGTTCCCGTAACAATTTTAGGTTTAATACCATGTGACTCTAAAACTTTAAGCACCCCAATGTGTGCAAAACCTTTGGCACCGCCACCGCCGAGTGCAATCGCAATCACAGGTTCACGAGCTTGAATGGGAGTAGTTGTTGGTGTTTTCTTTGATGCAAGATCACATCCTGCCATAGTCAGTGTGAGTACACCAATCAGAGATAAACGAGCAAAATTCATGGTCAAAAATACTAAAACGCAAAACAAATAATGGTGCACATCTCAGCAGATTCGACCTTGATTTACTAGCTATTTTTTAAGCGTTTTTGTAAAGGCTTGGCTAACCATTTTGGGTTCTTGGCTGAAAATTTGCCGATATACAGATCTAAAATATGCTCTAGGTCTTGCTCAAAATGTCCTGTGGGATGAAATACGCCCAAGCAGTGGATGGTTTTTTGCGCATAGTCAAAAGAAAACATCACAATCGGAATCTGTGCACCATGCGCAATGCGATAAAAGCCACTACGGATGGATTCCGCTTGCTTACGTGTGCCTTCAGGTGCCATACCGACCCAAATTTTTTCTTTGCTGTGAATAATATCGATAATGTCTTGGGTTAACCCTTGAGCATGGCTACGATTGACTGGAATCACGCCAATCCACTCAAGTAACGGTTTCAATGGGGTATGAAACAAGCTGTTCTTGCCAAAAATGGTGATTTGCAGGCCTAAGCCCAATAGAGCCGTAAAGCCATGCCATGCATCGATATTTGAGGTATGCGGTGAAATAATTGCTACCGCTTTAGGTAGATTGGGAAATTCGCCAACAAAGCGCCAACCTTGCGCTAAAAAGAGCTGCTTAAAAATAGCGCGAGTGAATGCAGATGAGTTACGACTTGGAACTTGATCTGGTAGCTCTGGAAAATATTGGTTCATTGTTATTATACTCAATCGACCAAGATGTATATCATCTCATCATAAGCACTGATTGGCTTGAATTCATTGGCAAAAAAAGTGAACGGATACCGATCTCAGATGAACATTTTGACCAATCCATGTATATAGGAACAGCATGCTACAGATTCGCAATGTATATATTTTGCTGTTTTCATTGTATTGGGCGCAGGGCTTACCCGTCGGGTTTATGACCCATGCCTTGCCCGTCATTTTAAGAGTGCAGGGTGTTTCATTGGCACAGATTGGGGGCTTTGGACTGCTGATGTTGCCATGGTCGATCAAAGTGTTTTGGGCACCAGTGTTAGATCGCTTTGGGATCACCCGTTTCGGCCACTATCGGAGTTGGATTATTCCATTGCAGTTTCTTACGGTGCTGGTGCTGATCGGACTGTCTTTCCTCCCGATTGATGGATTAAATCAACCTATTTATTTATGGGCTTTCTTTGTGGGCCTCCTGAGTATGAATTTGCTAGGGGCAACGCAAGATATTGCAACCGATGGATTGGCGGTTAATATTTTAAAAGGGGAGCAACAGCACTGGGGTAATACCTTTCAGGTAATTGGATCACGTCTGGGTTTTATTGTCGGTGGTGGTGCAATCTTGTGGGCACTAGATTGGCTGAGCTGGCAGACCACTTTTTTGATGCTGGCGGCAATGGTCTTTATAAACACGCTGCCGATTTTAATTTATCCAGAGCCAAAGCATCGAGCTGTTTCAGAAGCTCAGCCTTCACCTTTCAATCTCCAAGAGATCAAAAACTATTTGGCTTATTTTGTCCAGAGTCCCGTACTCGCAGCATGGTTGGCAGTGCTGCTGAGCTTTAAAATAGCGGATGGTTTAGCAGGGCCACTTTTGAAACCTTTAATGGTCGATTTGGGGCTGAGTTTTTCTCAGATAGGGCTTTATGTCACCATGCTAGGTGCATGTGCCGCCTTAATGGGTGCAGGACTTGCGGGCTATAGTTTGAAGTTGATTCGTCGTGCCACGGCTTTAGTGCTGTATTCGGTGCTTAAAATATTCAGTCTGGCGGCTTATACATGGTTGGCCTTTCAATATGAAAACCAGCACAGTATGCAGCCGTGGCTGATATATCTGATCAATGCCTTTGAAGATATGACCTCATCGATGCTGTTGGTGGTCATGCTCACCCTAGTGATGCAGTACAGTCGTAAACATATGGCAGGCACGGACTTTACTTTTCAAGTAGCGTTGATGGCCACTGTCAGTGGTGGTTTGTATAGTGTGAGCGGTCTATTGGGAGATTGGCTCGGCTATTTTAATTATCTGTGTATGATTGTAGTCATTGCGATGTTGAGCCTGTGGTTTATCTTCAAATGGCGTGGCATTGCGATGCATTCAGACCTTTCATAATTCATTCATAAATAAATCATAAAAAGTGCTAAATAATGATGTAAACAATTAAAAAATATAACTAAATAATTTTTTAATTGTTTTGTCATATATGTCTGAACGGTAATATTTGTAACAAATTTACCGTAGGATATTTTGATAATGAAAACACAAATTGCAGCCGCAATCGCTTTAAGTTTAGTGGCAGGGGTAACATTCGCAGCACCTACTTTTTATGGTGAAATTGATGTTACGGCCGATTATTTACCTGAAGACAATACTTCACCAAATAAAGACCGCGATGTGGTCGAGCTGAACTCTAACAACTCCTTTTTGGGGTTAAAGGGCGAAGAGAAGCTAACAGATCGCTTAAATGCACTATACCAAGCTGAATTTACCTTCTATGTGGACAATGGTGGTAGCACGGATACTTTCGTTCCGCGTAATTTACTCGTTGGCTTACAAGACCAGAAACTTGGCACATTGAAAGTCGGTAAAATTGATACCCCCGTTAAACAACTGTCTTCAGTGGTAGATACCTTTAATAACTATGTGGCCAACAAAGCCGATGTGGCGGGGATTTTCACGGGTGAAAACCGAGTCGATAACGTGCTGGTCTATGAAACACCTGCTTGGGGAGTGGGCGCAGGTAAACTGAAAGCTGCGGCACTGTTAGCAACAGGTGAAGCTGGTGGTATTGAAAAATCTAAAGGCGGTGCAAAAGTTGCAGGGCGTGGTCTGGGCGATGCATGGTCAGCATCAGTAGTCTATGACAGTAAAAAGTTTGTTGCAGGGATTGGTTATGATAAGGCCATTCCGTCAACCTTTGCAGGACGTGGCACGTTGAATGCTTCAGCGCCTGAAGTGACTGGCGGGGTGGCTGGTAGTGCCTTTGCAGCAGCTGATACTTTACGCGCGATTGGTCGAGTAAATCTCAATAATGGTCTGGCGTTGAAAGCCTTATATCAAACTTCTGAAGTGGCGGATGTACAAGGCAATGATGCTGCCGCGGCTGCCATAGACGATGCACAAGGCTGGTTGGTTGGGGCTGAATATAACTTACCGACTGCCAAAGCTTGGACAGTGAAAGCTCAATACAGTCAAAACTCAACCAGTTTTAAAACATCTAAAGAAGACTTTGATGCGCAGCAGTTTATTGCAGGTGCTGACTATGCATTTACCAAGCAAGTTAAAGCTTATGGTTACGCAGGGATTTTGACCCTTGAACAAGCATCATTTGAAACCAAACAACCTGTAGTAGGCACAGGGATTGAATACAAATTTTAATGTTTAAGTGATAGAAAAGGGCAAAGTCTCTAAAGATTAATGCGAATCAGTTAAGGAGTTTTATAGAAACTCCTTAACTTTTTGTCATTTATGATGGAATTTTCGTATTTTAAAATTCAATATTTGGAGCTGGTCCGTTCTTTGGTTGACCCAAAAGAACCAAAAACATTTGTCATCCGCAAAACCTTTTGCTTTTCTGCATTTAAATGATCATTTTGCAAAAACATTCCTTTTAAATGGACATACAGGTTGCGGATGACGCTTCCGCGTATCAAATAATATTGGGCGGCTCAAAAAGGGCATCTGATTGCTTAACTGATCGGTATGACTTTATATATTCGGCCACAGCGCCTTTTTTATTTAAGCGAGTTTTAAGTTTAGAAAACTACATTGGGGCATCCGCTCAGCAAGACATGATTTAAAATGTTCAATTTGCAGTCTATTTTTAAAGAAGTTTCACTTTCGCGCTTTAACGTATATTTGGCGCTGTGGTTAGCCATGGTTTTAAACGTGATGTTCTACAAGCAAGTTCAGTTGCTTACGCCGTATCACGGTTTCAAAGCGTATGCTTTTATCGGTGCTACCATTTTGGTGGTGTTGGCTTTTTATCATTTGGTTTTTCAGCTGCTACAGTGGCGGCCGATGGCTAAAGGGTTGGCTGCGTTATTGATCATCATTGGTGGAATGAGTGCCTATTTTGTCAACAGCTTAGGCGTTTCGATCACACCAGATCAGATCCAAAACATGATGCAAACCGATGGCAATGAAGTGCGCGACTTGTTGTCATGGCGTCTAGTACTGTGGATTGGGGCGATGGTGGTGCTACCTTTAGTCGTTTTATTTAAGGTTAAAATCCGCCGTGATCCTTTTAAAACCGTGTTACTGCACAAGCTGTTCGGTAGTGCAGTTTCTATTTTACTGATTGCAGGCATGTTGTTTATTTTCTTTGTTGATTATGCCGCGATTTTCCGTGAGCATCGTGATCTCAAAGGGATGATTTCACCGCAAAATGCGATCAGTTCAACCCTGTCGTATTATAAAAAGAATCGACCACAGCAGCATTTACCGTTAGTGACTTATGGTGAAGATGCTCATTTGATGAAGCAAGTCGGACAGCAAAACTTGCCGAAATTGATGGTTTTGGTGGTCGGTGAAACGGCACGTGCAGAAAGTTTTTCTTTAAATGGCTATGCGAAAAAGACCAATCCTGAGCTGGAAAAACTCAATGTCATCAACTTTAATCAAGTCAGTTCTTGCGGGACAGCCACTGCGGTTTCTGTGCCTTGTATGTTTTCAGGCATGCCACGTGAAAACTATGATGCACAGTTAGCGCACCACCGTGAAGGTTTATTAGATCTTGCACAGCGTGCTGGTTACAAAGTGACATGGATTGACAATAACTCTGGCTGTAAAGGCGTTTGTGATCGGGTTGAACAGTATAAAATTCCAGAACCGATACAGAAAAAATGGTGTTCAGCCGATGGCGAATGTACCGATGAAATTTTGGTGGATAGCTTAAAAGCCTATATGGCTGGTATTGCGGCTGATGATAAAACGCCACGTTTAATTGTGTTACACCAAATGGGCAGTCATGGACCAGCTTACTATAAGCGTTCAACGCCTAAGTTTCAGCCTTTCCAACCGATGTGTGAAACCAATGCCATTCAAGCCTGCACACCTGAACAGCTGAAAAATAGTTATGACAACTCCATTTTTTATACCGACCATGTGTTGAGTCAACTGATTGGTGTATTAAAGCAAAACTCAAACTTTGAAACAGGTTTTTGGTATTTATCTGACCATGGTGAGTCGACTGGTGAACATGGGCTGTATTTACATGGTTCACCTTATGCTATTGCACCGAGCCAACAGACCCACGTACCGATGCTGATGTGGTTTTCAGAAACATGGCAAAAGCAGAATCCGCAACAAATCGCTTGCTTAGGGCAACAAAAAAGCCAAGAATTAAGCCAAGATCATTTGTTCCCAAGCTTACTGAGTTTACTTGGGGTAAAAAGTACGGTGATTGATTCAAAAAATAATATGATAGAACACTGTACTGCGACCAAAGCGAGCGCTTAGACCATGTCAAAAATATTGATTATTGAAGATGATTTTATGATTGCAGAGTCCACACAAACGTTGCTGCGTTATCAGCAGTTTGATGTGGTGTGGGTCAACAATGGTTTTGATGGTTTAAAGCAATTACAACAATATCCATTTGATGTGGTGTTGTTGGATTTGGGTCTGCCGATGATGGATGGGATGCAGGTCCTAAAAAATATTCGCTCGCTTTATCCGACTTTGCCTGTGCTGATTATTTCGGCACGAGATCAATTACAAAACAGAGTCGATGGTTTAAACCATGGTGCGGATGATTACTTAATTAAGCCTTATGAGTTTGATGAGTTGCTGGCACGTATTCATGCGTTATTACGTCGTAGTGGCGCGTTAAAACAGCAAAAGCAAAGCCAGACTTTGAGTTATGCAGGTCTAGAGTTAGATGAAGATTTGCACTTAGCCAAGTACAAAGGGCAGACCATTGATTTGTCGAACCGTGAATGGGCTATTTTAATTCCTTTGGTCAGTCATCCCAATAAAATTTTTTCCAAAACCAATTTGGAAGAAAAGCTCTATGACCTTGATTCGGAAATTAACAGCAATACCATTGAAGTTTATATTCACCATTTGCGTGCCAAACTTGGCAAAGACTTTATCCGTACCATTCGAGGTTTAGGCTATCGTTTGGGGCAGGTTGAAGCATAAAATGGCGAAGTCGACTCCTGTTTCCTTAAAGCGTCAACTAATTACCTATACCTCTTTATTTAGTATTGTGATGGGCTGTTTGTTGGTGATTGCAGCATATCGCATTGCCCTTGAAGAGACCAATGAGATCCTCGATGCACAAATGCGTAATTTGGCAGAGCGTGTTGCAGCGCATGATCCCGCTCCAATTAAGAGTGAATTTGAGGCGGACAGACACTATCACGAAGAAGATTTATTTGTAGATGTCTGGTCGTATGGGCTGCCTGAACAACGGCAACATGAGTTTGATTTATTAATACAACCCGTTAAAAAAGCTGGATTTTATACCCATCACACGGCACAGGGGCTATGGAATACCTATGTGCTGCCAACAGAAAAGTATCAAATTCAAGTCAGTCAGCAGCGCAGTGTAAGACAAAAGCTGGCTTTAGAGCTGGCGGCCAATATGTTGATTCCATATTTACTGTTTATGCCTTTGGCTTTATGGGGACTGAGTTGGATTATTGGGCGTAGTCTAAAGCCCTTAGATGAGTTTAAAGCGGAACTTGCACAGCGTGAACCATATGAACTGAGTGAGATTCGTCCAGACGGTTATCCACTGGAAATTCTTCCGACCATTAATGAAATGAATCGTTTATTTGAACGAATTTCGCTGTCGCAACAAGAACAAAAGCAATTTATTGCCGACGCAGCGCATGAGCTCAGAACCCCGATTACTGCACTGAATTTGCAAATGAAAATTTTGCTGCATGAATTTCCAGAACACCAAGCGTTAAAAAACCTAAGTCTAGGCTTAATTCGGATTCAACATTTGGTATCACAATTGCTCAATTTGGCGAAACAGGATGCTTCTGTTCCAAGTTTAGAACCGACACAAAGACTAGGATTAAGTGATGTGGCGGTTGAATGTATGGAGCAACTGATGGAGCTGGCACTAGCGAAAAACATTGATTTAGGCTTGGAACAGCATGAAGCACTGTGGATAGAAACTCAAAGTTCAGCCTTACATTCCATTGTTTATAATCTCTTGGATAATGCGATTAAATATACCCCTGAACAGGGCGTGATTAATGTCTCTATTTATCAGCAAGATCAACAAGCGATTGTTCAAATTGAAGACAGTGGGCCAGGCATTGCGCCAGAACTTTATGATCATATTTTAAAACGCTTCTATCGCGTACATCATCATCTGGAAGTCGGCAGTGGACTGGGCTTATCCATTGTCGATAAAGCCGCGGAAAAAATTGGCGCCAAACTGCACTTTGGACAAAGTACAGGATTGGGCGGCTTACAAGTTCAAGTGATCTTTAAGCTGTAGTTTCGGTTTGATTTGGGCTGGACTGTGTAAACTGCTTATAACACAGTGCATATACCAGTACATTGATCAGCCAAATCACCCATGCCGTCCATAAATTGTGACTAAGGAAATGCGCACCCCGCATCATTTGCGCCCAACCCATGACAAATCCTAGAATCAGGGCAGCAAGCAAATAAAACCACGCGCGTTTGGGTTCATTTAGACGGTATACGAAATATCCCACAAAGAGCGCAAAACCTGTCGCGGCATGTCCTCCAGGGAAGCAATGTCCTGCGCTGGCAGATAAGTCCCAAAAGAAATCATGTGTCGTGGCCAAAGTCATGTCCCATGGGCAGGCATGCGCGGATTGTGATTTTAAAATTCCAATGAGGCTGGTACTGATGAGGACTAAGCCAATGAAATAGCCATTTTGCCAACGCTGGGGTTTGAACGCAGCCCATTTATACGAAGCGAGCCATTTCAGTAAATAAATCACATACACCGCGATGATGATGTCTTTGATATAACGATGATTCAGTTCTGCTAAGGCCCAGTCGCGCTTTAGTGGAAAATGACCAGTTTGATCCATAAAGGGGTGAATCAGTTGTAAGTCGATGGTGCCCGCCACAGGGAAGAGCAGCCACAATATGGCAAAACCCAGCGTCAAAATAAAAAACTGAAGGATGAAAAAACGTTGCTGATCCGACACAAGTGAGGCCATGTTATGAAAATAAGCGCTATTCCAACAGCGTCAGCTTAAACGAGGCTTAACATAAACGCTGTTTCATCTGCTTTAGCATGATCTGTGCTTTGGTTATCGCTTTAAGGCGAATACAAAGTGTCGGTTCAGTGTTAGTGTTACATTTGCTCTCAAACACATGAGGTTTAAACATGTCGATACGTGCTGTTCTATTTGATTTGGATAATACCTTGACGCATCGTGGGCGAAGTGTTGCGGCTTTTAGTCAAAACCTTGTCGACTATTATCAAAGCCAACTTAACTGCGTTGATGTGGAGCAGATTGAGTCGATTGTGAATCGGATCGACAATGGTGGCTATCCCTTAAAAGAGTATTTAACTCATCCCAGCATCGGTGCTTCAGTGGCTTATGCGTTGCTACAGGAGTTAAACTGGCAGGCGCCTCCGCATTTAGAAGCGTTAAGCAATTTCTGGTTTGCACAGTTTGGTTGCAGTGCTGTGGCGATGCCTGAGGCTGAACAAACGCTGACCCGTCTAAAGCAAGCAGGATATAAACTCGCCATTATTTCAAATGGCGGTCATGCCACACGGCTGTCTATATTAAATGGCTTGGGCTTTCAGCATTATTTTGATGTGATTAATAGCTCTGGATTGTTTGGTCAAGCCAAACCCCAAGCTGATATTTTTATTGACACCGCACAGCAACTGGCTGTTGAGGTGGAGCAGTGCTTATTTATAGGAGATCATCCTATTAATGATGTACAAGGTGCGCAGCAGGCTGGAATGCAAGCACTGTGGCTATCTGGCTTTCATGTACCCTCAGTACAGATGTCTGCACCAAGTATCACGGCATTGTCCGAGATTTTTGATTATTTAGAGCGCTAAAAGCCTCTTATAATGTTCAATACGAATAAAAAAAGCGGCCCATGTGAGCCGCACTAAAATGAAAATGCTTTAGAACATGCTGTCATCTGAGTTGGCAGAGATTTTATGAATAGATAAATCTGCACCGCGGAATTCATCTTCTTGGCTTAAACGGATGCCCATCGTGGCTTTTAACGCGCCATAGACCACCAATCCACCACTAACAGCAATACCAATAGCCAATAGTGTACCAATCAGCTGTGACATCATCGCAACACCGCCCAAACCACCAAGCCATTTTTGACCAAAGATCCCGACTGCAAGCCCCCCAAAGGCACCACAGACGCCGTGCAAAGGCCATACACCGAGTACATCATCGACTTTCAGCTTGTTTTGGGTGTAGGTGAAAAGTTTGACAAAAATCAGTCCAGCAATGGCGCCAATCACCAATGCCCCAATCGGATGTACGACATCCGAACCTGCGCAAATTGCAACGAGACCAGCTAAGGGCCCATTGTGTAAGAAGCCTGGGTCATTTTTTCCTGCGAAGTTGGCTGCCAAGGTTCCGCCAACCATGGCCATAAGTGAGTTAATCGCGACCAGTCCTGAAATTGCATCTAAACGCTGTGCACTCATCACGTTAAAGCCAAACCAACCCACGATCAAAATCCATGAACCTAAAGCCAAGAAAGGAATAGAGGAAGGAGGATGCGCACTGACACGACCATCTTTCTTGTAGCGTCCATCACGTGCACCGAGTAAAACCACCGCAGCCAAAGCGATCCAGCCTCCCATAGCATGTACAACCACTGAACCTGCGAAGTCATGGAAACTTGCGCCGAAAGTATCTTGTAGCCACTGCTGTAAACCAAAGTTGCCATTCCACGCGATCCCTTCAAAAAAAGGATAAACCAAGGCCACCAATAACACGGTTGCAATCGCTTGTGAGCGCATTTTAGCACGCTCGGCAATACCGCCAGAAATAATCGCTGGAATTGCGGCTGCAAAAGTGAGCAGGAAAAAACAGCGCATCAGGTTATAGCCATGATCCGCCGCTAAGGTATCTCCGATATGGAAAAAATGGTGTCCATAGGAAATATAGTAACCTACAAAGAAGTAGGCGATTGCAGAAAGTGAAAAGTCCGTTAAAATTTTGCTTAAAGCATTGACTTGGTTTTTATGACGAACTGTCCCTAGTTCTAAAAAAGCAAAGCCTGCATGCATGGCAAGGACTAAAACCGCACCAAGAAGAAGAAAAAGTAAGTCAATATTTTGCATGTTTGGGTTCCATTTGAGTGCAAAATTTTGCAAAAAGAAACCCAGTATACTGATGCTTGTAATTTCGTGAAGATTTCAGCAAAAAGGAAATATTGATTAAGTTTTGCTTAAAAATAATAAGACTCGATATAAAGCAAAACTATGCACCATGATGGTGTTTGTGCATTGCAGTGGTGCATGGGTTAAAATATAAGTTAATATTAAGTTTATGAATATATTATGTTTATCTAAGTTTCTTTATTTTAAATATACAGGTGTATAGTTTATCTTTTGAGTGAAACCCAAAAAGTAGCAACACAAAAAAATGATAAAAAAATTCGGTTAGCAGCTATTGTGAGCCGAGTCTCCGTTGCTTTGTTCTCTTTTGGAACGCACATACCATGAAATGTGCGTGCTGATTGTGCATCAGTGAAAGATTTTAAACATGATTGTATTTTCTCATTCTTATTTTAATTTATCACGGATAAAAGGTGAATAATCACATAACTGCATGTGATTAATTGTAATTATTGTCATATATGATCAGTCCTATTTCATCGTTTTACATCTAAAACGAGACAAAATAGTCGGGCAATATTGGCTTTTTGCTGAAAAGTTATGATTACAGAGTTTGCACAAAAAACAAAGACAAGCAGGCAGAATTGGCATTTTAGGTTTTGCTGCTTGAACGTGATTTCTTAGAGGATATTGGGGCGTTTTAAACTGATATTTTTTGATGGATTATGATGAAGAAAAAACTAATAGCAACATTGTTTGGTCTCCCATGTGTGATGGCTTGGGCCAGTAGTGAAGTAACTTCGGATTGGGGTTATCAAGCACAAACAGCACCGCAGTATTGGAGCCAGCTCAATAGCAAATACCAAACTTGTGCGGGGCATAATCAATCGCCCATTAATATTGAGCATGTTATTTCAGCAGACCTTGCGGCACTTGATTTTGATTATAAAACGGCTGCAACGAGTATCGTGAAGCTCCCTCATACTTTACAAGCCAATTTTCATCAAGGCAGTTATTTAAGTTTAGAAGGAGAACGATTTCAATTATTACAAATGCATTTACATAGCCCTTCAGAAAATACGATCCACGGCAAAAACTTTCCAATGGAATTACATTTAGTCCATGCTTCTGAAAAAGGGGAGCTGGCTGTGGTTGCAGTGATGTATGAACAAGGGAAAAAGAATCAAGCACTTGATGGACTATGGCAGCAGTATAGGCAATCCCAGAAAGTATTCAATTTAAACGCAGATCAATTTCTGCCGACACATCGCGAGTACTACCGTTTTAATGGTTCGCTCACGACACCACCGTGTACTGAAGGTGTACGTTGGGTGGTCTTAAAAGATATTCAGCAGGCATCAGCACAGCAAATCGCAAACTTCGCTGCACTGATGGGGTATCCGAATAATCGTCCTGTTCAAGCCACCAATGCGCGCTTGGTTTTAGACTAGAGCGTGAATTAAAAAAGCAGATCGTGTGATCTGCTTTTTTAATGTGGGATAACACGTCTGTGCTAGTGCAAGATCTTGTCTAAGAACTGTTGAGCACGATCACCACGTTTGGTGTTAAAGAAATCATCTTTGCTACAGTCTTCGACAATTTTACCTTGATCCATAAACAACACACGGTTGGCCACTTGGCGGGCAAAGCCCATTTCATGGGTGACACACATCATGGTCATGCCTTCATGTGCCAACTCGACCATCACATCAAGAACTTCATTAATCATTTCAGGGTCAAGTGCCGATGTCGGCTCATCAAACAACATGGCAATCGGATCCATGCTTAATGCACGGGCAATTGCGACACGTTGTTGTTGTCCACCTGAAAGTTGGGCTGGAAATTTATGTGCATGTGCACTCAGCCCAACCCGTTCTAAATAGCCTAAGCCTTTCTTTTTCGCTTCAGCTTCAGAGCGTCCCAATACTTTAATTTGGGCAATGGTTAAATTTTCAGTAATGCTGAGATGTGGAAACAACTCGAAATGCTGAAACACCATACCTACACGACTGCGTAATTTGGTCAAATCTGTTTTCGGGTCTTTGATGGGAATTCCATCGACTGTGATTTGACCTTGTTGGAAGGCTTCCAGTCCATTCACTGTTTTAATCAGGGTCGATTTGCCTGAGCCGGATGGACCACAGACCACCACCACTTCACCTTGGCAAATTTGTGTGGTGCAATCGGTTAAGACTTGAAAATCGCCATACCATTTACTGACATTTTGGAGGTCAATCATTACTTTTTGGTCGCTCATACGCTTAACCTCCTTTGTAATCGTTTTACTGCATATGTGGCTAGCATACTGATGGTGAAATACACTAGGCCTGCAAATAAAATATATTGCGTTAATAGAGACATCAAATCGCCCCGCACGTAGTTGGTGCGGAAAAAGTCGAGTAGGCCAATGGCGTACACCATGGTCGAGTCTTGGAACAAGATGATGGTTTGCTGTAACAGCAGCGGTGTCATTTTACGAAAGGCTTGCGGCAAAATGATTAAACGCATGGACTGACCATAGGTCATGCCTAGTGCATAAGCCGCGGCAGACTGTCCTTTAGGAATCGATTGAATTCCTGCACGTACAATTTCCGAGAAATAAGCCGCTTCAAACAACATGAACGCCACAATACTTGAGACCAAAGCGGTATCAATGGTCAGGTAATTTCCCGTGACTGTGGTGTAGATGAACGGTACAGCAAAGTAGAACCACATCAATACCAATAGGAGTGGAATCGAGCGAAATAAATTGACATAGCCTTGGGCAATTAAATTCAAGATCCGAATTGAAGACAAACGCATCAGTGCCAACAGCGTGCCAATGAAAATACCACCAATGGTGGCAATACAGACCACTTTTAAAGTGATACTTAAACCATGCCATAGGGCAGGTGCAGATAACTGCAAATCATGGGTAAATGCGGTGAGCCATTCCATTATTTAGCTCCTGCAATTAAACCTGGGACACGCAAACGTTTTTCAAGCAGCGTCATTAAGGTAATTAGGCACACGTTGATAACGATGAAAATAATCGTGACATAGGTATAGATTTCGATGGTGTTCTGCGTATATTCGCTGATGGTTTTCATCTGCGAAATAATCTCGGAGACCCCAACCAAAGAGGCCACAGAAGTATTCTTGACGCAGTTGGTCAGCTCGGAGCTCAGAGGCGGCAAAATCGTACGGAAGGACTGCGGTAAAATGACATAGCGGTATAGTTGTGCGGTACTAAACCCCATGGCATAACCTGCATTGACCTGTCCAGTAGGTAAAGCTTCAATACCTGTGCGAACTTGTTCGCAGACACGTGCTGCGGTAAACAGTCCAAGACCGATACTGGCTGAAATCAGTGCTGTTGTTCCTGCACTTAAATCATTAATCCACCATGACTTAATCGGACCAGGTAAGAAATTCGGCACCACATAAAACCAAATAAATAATTGGATCAGTAGCGGTACATTACGAAAAATGGTGACGTAGCCAGTGCCGATAGCACGTGCGGTTTTATTGGGAAGCGTGCGCATAATGCCGAGAATACTTCCGAGCACCATTGCAATGCTCCAAGCCACAATGGCAATAACAACCAGCCAGCCTAAACCAATTAAAATCCAACTGAGATAGGTACTATCTCCGACGCCTGTGGATTGCCAAAGGACGCCCCAGTTCCAGGTATAATTCATGACAATCCCCTAAAATAGGTCAGGCAAAGAAACTTTGCCTGAGTGAACATTAATCTTTCCTTTATCGTTTACTGATCACGGTCATGTGGGTTTGCAATTAAGGCTTTAAGTTGGTCTGACATAGCAAAGTTCAGGTTAATATTTTTCGGTGGAATTGGCTGTTCAAACCATTTGTTGTACATCTTGTTAATTTCACCTGAGCTATAAGTGGCTTTAATTGCATCATCAACCACTTGCTTAAAGCCTGTGTCACCTTTACGCAACATACAGCCATAAACTTCTTGAATTGGTGCTGTACCGACAATGTGCCACTTGTTTGGATCTTTGGCTTTCGATTTTTCCCCAGCAAGTAAAATGTCATCCATCATAAACGCAGCAGCACGACCGCTTTGGAGCATCAAGAATGATTCAGCATGGTCTTTGGCAGAAATCACTTCACCAATACCAAGTTCTTTTTCATGCTGACGAATATAGCGTTCTGAGGTTGTTCCTGCTGTCGTTACTAATTTTTTGCCTTTTAAGTCAGCAAAATCCTTCACGCCTGAATCGGTTGCAGTAAGTAAACGTGAACCCACTTCAAAGAAGCCCACAGAAAAATCAACTTGTTGCTGGCGTTCTTTGTTGTTTGTGGTTGAACCACATTCAAGATCGACTGTGCCATTTGAAACCAATGGAATACGGTTTTGGCTGGTGACTAAGTTATAGCGAACTTTCAAATCAGGCATATTCAGCTTTTGCTTAACAGCCTCAACTACTTTGAGCTGTAAATCATGTGCATAACCGACAGGTTGATTTGGGTTGTCTGCGATATAGGAGAATGGAATAGAGGAGTCACGGTAACCTAAAACAATGGTTCCTGATTTTTTAATCTTATCTAAAGTGCCTGACTGTGAAGCATCTGCGCCAGTGCTAGCTGCATCCGTTGCAGGTGCTTTGTTGTCGCTACATGCACTGAGGCTCAGCGCAAGTGCACTTGCACAAAATAAGGCAGAAAGATTACGTTGCATGGTCATGTACAAACTCCTTTTGTTTGCAGCATCAATTGCATTGTTTTTATCAAAAACGTCAGAATTGGGTTAAAGCTTTATTCTGTGCAAAAGATGTTCTTTTTATGGTATTTTTTTACAGCTTAGTCTGCATCTTAATCGAGATTGCTTTTGCTGCTCAAGTGGGATTTTTAATATTTTGTTAATAATGCTTTAAATAAGTGCATCGCTATATTCCTCTGATATTAAAAAGAAAATTATGCATAATGCGTGCCATTTCAAGTTTCATAATTCATTTTATTAGGCTAATGTCTAATGCCACAGGGTTGGCTATGCGTTTCGTTATGGATGCATGACAGAATGGATTTTGTTCGTGTAGAACATGCTAAAACTGCAATAGCAAAGGAAAGTGCTTTATTTTGAAGATGATCCGTTTTATGACGCAGTATATAAAAGTCAGTTAGATTCGGTTTACTGTCCTACGTTTTCTGCAGAGGATTAAAAAATAAAAGCGACTGTACGTTATGAACAAATGACGGGGCACAATCGCAAGGGGAGGAGATGAGCAGGTGTGTATCAAGAAGTGCTTAGTGCACAAACATATCCATATATTCACGGATTTCAGAAATAGCCGTTTCAATATCCGTCGTCAGCCATGTTGGCTCAAACAGTCCAATATAGTGATCTAAACGGTCTTGAGGTACAACTAAACGCACAGGACATTCTTCTTCCAGTAAGCGCCAAGGAATGATGGGTGTTTCATTGTCTAAAAAGGCTTGCACATTTCGAATATCAATAATCATGGCATTGACACATTCAGGAAAAGGCATCACAGAAAACTCTTCAGTACGACGACGGAAAAACTCCAGATCGCCCCATTTTAGAATATAACTAGGCTTAGAAAATTCAATAATACCAATAAGATGTTGGTCTCGCGTGTAGTGCAAATGACATTGGTGCGTAACATCAGTGTCTAAATCAAGCGTTACACTTTGTTGACGATATGCCATAAAGTCCAAAAACAGCTAAAACAAGGTGCATAATTATAGCGCAAATTCAGTTGAAGAGCGCTGTTCGCCAGACTCTTTTTGTCTATGCCTAGGTGAAATACCTTTTATATGACTTTTAACACTGAATTGACAGATGAGTGAGTATTTTTAAAGCCTTATAAAATAATAACTTATATTAAAATAAAGTGCTTGTTTACTATCTCACTATGCTTTGAAACACAATGCTACACAAGCAGTTGTTAGTATAAAAATTCGACAACTTGATAATAGAAAATTGAGGGGGAGCTATGACACATGATTTCAATAAACCGCCCCATGTACAAACGCCAGAGGAGCGGCAAAAGAAAAAACGCGTGCCTGTGTATATGTTGGCATTGGTTGGAATTTTCTTAATCGCATTATTACTTTATATGTTTGCAGATACCAAGCCAAATCCGACTGAGGCGCCTCCAGGCCATCCGAATCCGAGCGCAGAGCCTGCAACACCGAATAATAGCACCACTGCAACAGCAGGTGACGAAGCGGTAGCCACCGATAGCAATACGGCGACTGCAACTGACCGCTAAATGTGACTAAAGCCCTTGTAATGTACAGGGGTTTTTTCTTTAGCAGTCACCAAAAAGGTATTCCATTTCTCATTCATACCTCATGGCAGACAATCACTTCAAAACTAAAATCTGTATTTGAGCAAAGGTCGCTGTGAGGTAGACATAACAAGAGGGAGAACAAAATGAATGATTATGTAGGGCATCAGGGTCGATTTGATGCGATGTATTATTGGGACCAGTTTCACCCGATCCTGTCCGCAATCGCCATCCTGATCATTGGTTGGATTATTGCATTATTGATTGCAGGTGCTGTGAAAAAGGTTTTAACCAAACTTGGGACCAACCAAAAACTTTCCAGTGCTACCGGCCATCGCTCAAATATTGAAAATATTATCTCTCGAGTTGTGTTTTGGCTCATCTTGATTATTGCGGTGATTGGTGCACTCAATGTTCTCAATCTCACCAGTGTAAGTGGGCCATTTAGTAATATGGTTCAACAGTTCTTGTTGTTTATTCCACAACTGTTGGCTGCTGTTGCTGTGGGTTTTATTGGTTGGATTGTGGCAAATCTGGTCAAAGTGGGTTTGCAAAAAGGACTTGATCGGACTCAGCTAGATGAAAAGCTCAGCCAGGATGTCGGAGTCAGTACGCTGAGTCAAAACATCAGTGAAATTGTCTATTGGCTGATTTTATTACTATTCTTACCCATTGTTTTGTCGATACTCGGTCTGACTGGGCTGCTCTTTCCGATCCAAAATATGGTCAATGAAGCCGTACTGTATCTGCCAAATATCTTTATTGCAGGTGTGATTGTTTTTGCGGGTTATATTCTGGCCAAAATTGTACGGGGCATTATTGAGGGTTTATTGAGAAGCCTAGATGTACAAAAACAGGTTGAAAAAGTAGGACTGTTTAAAAACTCAGATTTGGCTAAAGTGCTCGGATCTTTTGTTTTTGCAATCGTTATTATCACAGCGCTGATTATTGCGTTTGAAGCTTTAGGCATTGATGCAATTTCTCAACCAGCGACGGCTATGTTGTATGAAATCATGAATGCGATTCCGCACATCATTGCGGCGGCATTGATTTTAATCTTGGCCTATGTGGTGTCACGTTTTGTCGCAAGCCTTGTGGTTGAAGTCTTGTCGGGAACAGGTGTAGATGACATTCCAAGCAAAGTTGGCTTGCAACGTTTCTTAGGAAACACCAAAGCGTCTTGCGTCGTGGGTTATTTCATTGTGTTCTTTACCATGCTATTTGCGGTCTCTGAAGCAGCAAATCGACTCGGCTTTGAACAGATCAGTGGTTTGATTGCGATGTTTATCCAGTTTGGTGCAAACATCCTATTAGGTGCAGTCATTCTGGGCGTGGGCTTCTGGCTGGCGAACTTGGTTGCACAGGTGATTGAACGTGGTGAATACAACAGCTCTCGTTGGGTGGCGAACATTGTACGTGTCTTGATCATTGGCTTGGTGTTGGCGATGGGCTTGCGTGCAATGGGTATAGCAGATTCGATCGTAAACTTGGCTTTTGGCTTAACGCTTGGGGCAGTTGCCATTGCATTTGCACTGGCTTTTGGTCTCGGTGGGCGTCAACCTGCGGAACGGGTTTTGACCGATTTGTTAGATAAAGCCAAAAAAGAAGGTACGCAACCGAATCCACTTTATCAGGCCAAAGCTGAAAGCACACAATCAGCACAAGGCAAAGAAGAGCATGCCTCACTGAAAGAGCAAATGGATACGCCAACGGTTGCAGAGGAATACCAACATGCAGATGATATTCCAACTACAGCAGAGGTCGATCCTGTGCATAAACCTTTAAATAAACCTTTTGGTTCAACGGGTGAAGCTGAACAAGATATTGACGTTCACCCCAAAGATCCAGACTAAATTAATCACACTAAAACACCGACCGCTGATGGCGGTTGGTGTTTTTTTTATTGGAGTAAGCTCATGTCAAAAAAAGCCCCAAATAAATATTTTGCCCCAATCATCATCGCGGGTATTACGGTTGGATTTTTTGTGAGTGCTTATAAATTTGTATTTGCAAAACCGAAGATCGATACAACATCACACGCTAATGCTGAAAGAATACAGACTGCGGCAACTGAAGGCCGTGATGAGGATAAATCTGATGAAAAATAATACAAAAGTCTATAGTGTGGAATGAAATTTAATTTGGTATGTTTGATGCATGTGGAATATGGATATTTCATAAATTAGAAATACTTACATGCCTATACTTTTGTGATAGCTGCATGGACATTTCACGATTTATTTTTATAAATTGCAGTTTAAAAAGGAAAAAACAGATGATACAAATATTAAAAAAAACATTGATGATGAAACGTTCAGTGATCCAGCCGAGCCATGTCCATATTGCCATTGCGAAAATGGACTTAGCACTTGCCCGTCAGCGGAAGCAAAAGCAGTGCGTACTGCTACGCACTGATTATTTAGAATAATTTATCATTTAAGCAGATGGCTTAGACATATTCTGATGCGGCATGCGCAGATGACCATGCCCACTGGAAGTTAAAGCCTCCCAAATGTCCTGTAACATCCAGTATTTCACCGACAAAGTACAAGCCTTTTTGCTTTTTACTTTCCATGGTTTTCGATGAAACTTCAGTGGTGTCTACGCCACCTAAAGTCACCTCAGCAGTACGGTAGCCTTCGGTTCCTGATGGTTTGACTTCAAATGCATGCAAGCGCGTGGCAATGTGCTCCAGTTTTTCATCCGACAGTTGGCCAATCGCTGTTTCAGCCAGTTCAGACCAAATGAGGTTTTGCAGTTCAACCACCACACTTTTCGGGAAATGCTCACCCAGTAAAGTACGCAGTAGGGCTTTAGGTTGACTCTGTTTTTTCGCTTTTAAGTAATCTTGCAAATCTATGCTTGGCAAGAAATCAATTTTGAAGCTTTGCCCAATATCCCAATAATTTGAAAGCTGTAGCGAGCTTGGCCCACTGAGTCCTCGATGGGTAAATAAAAGAGCTTCAGTGAAAGCGTTTAAATCATTCGATAAAGTTGCATCTACAGCGTTGCCACTTAAGCGAGTGGTCACTTCTTTAAAACTATCCGAGAAGGTGAAAGGCACTAAACCTGCACGAGTCGGATAAACATGATGACCAAATTGTTTCGCAATTTCATAACCAATGCCTGACCCTCCCAAGGTTGGAATAGACAAGCCACCCGATGCAACCACGACAGATTCAGCTTCAAAATAACCCAGTGTTGTGGCAATTTGAAAACCTTGTTCATCAAGTGCAGTGATGGCTTTCACTTCACAGTTGGTTTTAATATCGACCAAACCTGTTTTTTCACACTCACTTAATAGCATGGCTAAAATCTCTTTAGCACCATTGAGGGTGAAGAGTTGACCGTGTTTACGCTCTTCATATTCAATGCCGTACTCACAAACCATCCCAATAAAATCCCAATTGGTATAGCGGGTCAGGGCTGAAATTACAAAGTGCGGATTATGTGAAATAAAGTTGCTTGGTTCGACATAGAGGTTGGTAAAGTTACATTTACCACCACCCGACATGAGAATTTTTTTACCGACTTTATTGGCTTTTTCTACCACCACGACTTTACGTCCGCGTTGAGCTGCCATATAGGCTGTCATTAAGCCAGATGCACCAGCACCTAAAACTAAGACATCATATTGATTTGTGGACATGACACACTCACGGGAGAATAAAGCAGGGCATTATAGACCATCTTTTTTGCTTTTTCAGGACTATCTAAAGCGCAGCTAAACGGCCTTGAAGCCCGCCAGAATGAATCACTAAAATGCGATGATCTACTGGAAATTCACCTTGTTGAATTAAATCGGTTAAGCCCAACAGCATTTTGCCTGTGTAAATCTGTTCCAGTGGAATGTCATATTGCTGTTCAAACGCACGGATAAATTGCAATAGTTCAGCGGTGGTTTTGGCATAACCGCCACAGCAATATCGATCGGTAATTTGCCAATTCCGTTTTTTAGTCAGTTGCTCGACTTCTGTGTTCAGGAAATCGCCCTTGAGTGCAGAGAAACCTAAAATTTGCTGCTGTGAATGACTGGCTTCAATCAGACCCGCAATGGTGCCACCTGTACCCACAGCACAGCAAATCAGATCGAAATTTTGTCTATCCGCATCAGAGAGAATTTCTGTGCAGCCTTGAATGGCAAGAGGATTGGTTCCCCCTTCAGGAATCACATAATAATCAGGATAATCTTGTTGTAACTGTGCTAAGTAGGCTGGGCTTTGCTTTTGCCGATAGGCTTCTCGCGTCACAAACTGCAACTGCATGCCGAATTGCTGTGCTGTACTTAAAGTTGCATTCAAAGCTTTACTAGCCAGCTCCTCACCTCGAATAATGCCCAGACTCTCAAATCCAAACAACTGTGCTGCATAGGCCGTTGCGGCGATATGATTGGAATAGGCACCGCCAAAAGTCAGCAGTTTTTTACAGCCTTGTTGCTGTGCCGCCAACAGGTTGTATTTCAGTTTAAAAAATTTATTGCCTGAAATTTGCGGATGGACTAGGTCTAAACGTTTGATGCTGATATTGACTCCGCCAACGCTGATGTGCTGATAGGGAATGGACTGCGCAATCTGTTCAAACATAGGACTTTTATCAATCAGGTTGAGTGCTTAGTGTAAGTGAAAAGTCGTGGTTTCTGCACAGAATTAACGCTGTGCAGAGTAGGTGTCGACCGAACTAATCACGGACATGCCTGGGCGTAAATTTTCGATACCCGTTTGATTTGGATCAATCGCAATCCTTACCGCAATGCGTTGCACTACTTTGGTAAAGTTGCCTGTCGCATTATCGGCTTTCAATACACTGAACTCTGAACCCGCTGCTGGGGAAATTTGCTCGACATGGCCTGTAAATTTCTGATGATTGAGGGCATCCACCGTGAACCATGCTTTTTGCCCAATTTTCATGTTGGCAATTTGAGTTTCTTTAAAGTTAGCCGTCACCCAAGTTTGCTGTGGAATCAGATAGAGCAACTGTGTGCCTGCTGCCACATATTGTCCCACACGTGGGTTGACTTCACCCAGTTGCCCATCCATCGGGGCGATAATACTGCTGTAATTTTTAGTTGTTCTGGCTTGATCCAGTTGCGCAGCGGCATTGGTTACTTGCGCTTTGAGTCCTGTTTCAGCCACTTGAGCGGTTTTGAGCGCTTCTTTCGCCACCAATACATTGGCCTGTGCTTGTTGCAGTAAGGCTAAATTATTTTGGGTATCGGCAAAGGCTTTGTCTTGTTCTGATTTAGACGCTGCGCCAGAGTCTCCCAACTGTTGATAGCGCTGCTGTTGTGCCAATGACAGTTGGTACGCTGCTCGCGCTTGTTCGACCTTAGCTTCTGCCGCCACAATATCTGCTTTACGCTGTGCAATATTTTGGCTTTGATTAGATAGGTTATTTTGCGCTTGATCCACTCCAGCTTCTGCTTGAGTGACTTTTTGGTCATAAGTCGTGGCATCAATATGCATCAACACCTGTCCTTTTTTGACGTGATCAAAATCACTGACCAATACATCTTTGACATAGCCATTAATTTGCGAAGAAAGCACCGTAGTTTTGCCTTTGACATAGCTGTTGTCAGTGGGCTCAACCGCACTGTCAAATGGTCCAATTTTCCATGCCCATAAAATGATGCCAATACCGATGATGAGTATTAAAAACATCAAAATCAGCGTACGTTTCGCTGTTGGAATCAATTTACTCGAAGGTGGCGTAATCGGTGTTGCTACTGCCACGGGCTGTTCAGGCTGAGAGGTATTTTCAGACCTTGCGGTTGTTTCAGCGGGAGCTACTGGTTTTTGATCTTCAGACATAACAATTTCTCAATAAATAGGAAACAGTGGCATTAGGCAGGACCGATTTTCGCTTGTTGTCGCAGTTGATATTGATTTCGTGCAATCAGGAATGTCCCCCACAGCAACAGCAGCATAGCAACGACACCATTGAAACTAATCACATCGTTATAGGCACGCACCTGAGCCTCTCGAGTCACCACTTGATTTAAATTTTTTAAGGCTTGTTGTTGCTCTAACTGCTGATCGAGCGTGTAACTATGCGAACTTTGTTGATACGCTAAAAGACGCTGTGCAATCAATGGATTGGTTTCAGGGAGTTGTTGAATCATTTCAGCACGATAGTTCTGGGTTCGGACTTGTTGATAGGTGGAGTAAAACGATGAACCGACTAAGCCACCAAATGTTTGAGTCGCTGAAAATAAAACAATAAACGTGACAATATGAGTGGGGCCTTTTTGCATGGCGCTTAAGATACCTGTGATCAATAGTGGACCAATAAACACACCACTGGCAAAGCCCACCAAAAACTGACTGCCGTAGAAGTTGGAAGGGCGAATATCGCTGGTAAGGTGAAAATCCAGCCCGCAAGCAATTAATACCAAAACTTCTGCTAATAGTAGGTGCCAAATAATCCGTTCACGTGAAAAAGTGATGGCACTAAATAAGGTACCAGACACAATGCCTAAAAAGATCACCACATAGAGCGGAACAAATTGATCGGGTCCCATACCCATGGTTTTGAGAAAACTTACCGCAGCATAACTTTGCTCCGACATTAAGAAGCGAATTGCAAAGGCACCGATGATAAAACGAAGCGTAGACGATGTACCCAGCCAACGCGTCATAATCAGTGGATTGACCCGATAATGCTCGTAGACCAAACCAATCACAATCAGGCTGAACCCTGCAATTAAAAGGTATGCCAACCACTTCACTTCAAACCACCACAAGATAGGCCCTTGGGTCAGCACAATACACAAAAAAGCAAAACCAGGCGCAAGCAGGGCAAAGGTGAAGAAGTCTTGCTTTTCAAAAACAGCAATTCTTAAACTGCGGGGTAATTTAAGCGACACCACCATTGCGAAACAGCAGAGCGCTAAACCAATTTCAAAGGTATACAGGACATTCCAGTTATTGACGTCAATGAGATACGGAGAAATGATCCATGCCAAGGGAATTCCAAGCTGTTGAAAGCCTAAAGCCAAATAGATACTGCGACCAAAATCCTCCCGTTTAAAGGCCTGCATAATGTAATACATGCCTAAGGAGCTGAGAGGTGCGGCAACCATGCCGCTGATAAAACGCACCAGTACAGCCATTTCAAAAGTATGTACAAAGACGTGTAGAACCAAAACCACAATAAAAATCAGTAGGCCCATTTCAGAAAATAGACGTAGACCGTATTGCTGGCGGGCTTTAAACAAAATCAGGTTCGCACTGACATTGGCCATCACATAAGCCGCAGGAATCCATGCCACTTCAGAGGGTGTTAGTCCATATTCACCCTGAATTAAGGGTAAATTGGCGGTAATGAAACCGTTACTGAGACTTGCAGACAGTGCGACAAACAAACCAATAAAAAAATATATGAAGCGCTTTGGTGTGGAGTGCGCAATCACGGCAGGAGAGCCGGGTAGGGTTGGTTTTTCTTCGGCTGTCCAGTTTGGAGCAGGTTCGAGTAAACGTGGTGGCTGTGTCATGACTGGTGACCTTTTATGCCCGAATACCATTGAGTAAGAGCTCAATCGCACGTTGTGCAAGTTGTTGTTGCTCTATATCGGTCAGCCCTTGGAATGAAGTCCTTAAAATGGCCGTAATCATGGCGTAATCTTGAGTGGTCAAATCGGGGCGGCATACGCCGTGTCGAATAGCTTGATCAATTAAAGGTTGTAAAATCGCATCGCGGCGTGCGTAGATATCAACCATGACGGGATCATTACGCTCAATCACTCGCCAATATTCCATCAGTGCAGTTAAATACGGCAAGTTATAGACATGGTTTTCAATTAAACGAATAAAACCATCGTCATATTGAGAAAATGCTTCAGCACGAACTGCAAGACGTTCCAAAGCTTGCTCCATGAGTGCAATCACCAAGGCACGACGGTCAGCAAAATTACGATAAAACGTCGCCCGCCCGACATTGGCGGCATCAATTACCTGCTGTAAGGGTGCATTGATCCCGTGTGTACGAAAAACCTGAACTGCGGCTTCCAGCAATTCTTCACGGTTTTGTGCAGCACGCTGTTGACGACTGGTCATGGCGATTATTTCATTTGATTTGGGGGTGCTATTATTTAACGGACAAAAGTGTCCGTTGTAAATATTCAATCCTGTAAGATTTTGTAAATCAGTTGGTCCTTTTCTAATTTAAATCATTCATGTTATTGTTTTATCTATTAATAATTAATGTTTTTTTAAATAAAAAAATACGTACAGAACCATCATGTAGATGGATAAGAGTTGTAACAAAGTCGATAGGATTGGAAAAATAAAAGTGCTATGCTGAAAGAACAATAATGATAAATGAGGGGATATGATGAAAACCTTATCTACCCTGGTATTGGTTTTATTGCTCACTCAACTGACCGCGTGTGATGCAAAAAAGGAGTTGAATCAGCCTAGAACTGAGGCTCGTACCATGATTATTGGTGGTGTTCCTGTGCATGATCGTGACTATAAACTTCCATCACAAGAAATGGCTTTTAATCAGAAAACGCCTCCACAGGCTGATGCCTACTAATAGGTAAAAATAGGGAGGCATATTGTCAGTACATGGTGGTGCAAGGTGCGATGTGCAGTATAAAAGATGCATTGTGCTACGCCAGATTTGTGAAAATGTGAAGTAGACGTCTTACTTCCTGCAAACGTTTGTTGAATTAAAGCCTTACAAACGTATAAAAGGCCATGTACTCGCCCAATATGCCCAAACTGTTGTGGCTCAAATTGGTTAGATCAGTTCTATTTGCCAATTTGAAGCTTGAATCTCTAAGTTATTTTGCCTGAGTTGCTGGCTAATTGCATCGGCTTTTTTTTGCAAGTCTGCAACCGCAATGGTTTTAACCCAGCGAATTTCACTCGAACTATAACGACCATTTTCACGTCGTGAGCTGTCGATGGCCTGTTGAATAATACGATGTTGTTGCGTGAGCAAATCACGTGTGTTTAAAACACTGAGCATCGATTGACCCGTGCTGGTTTTAGCTTGAGCATTGGTCGCATGAATTCTTTCAATCAGATGATGTAACTCTGTATTTACACTAAAGGCCTCAAGAATCAGCGCATTGGGGTCTTCACTCAGTTCATCGCCTTCTTGGATTAGCACATTATTGTTGATGCGTTGTTGTAAAGAAGCGAGTTTGGTTTGTAAGTCACTACGCAATAAAAGTGCTTCTGCTAGTTTCATAGGTTTATTTTTAAAGTTTTAGATGAGTCTTATGCTGCATCTGTGCAGTCAAAGCTTCAAGTGAGTTTTGTAATTTTTATGAAATCTAAAATCATGAGAAAACGATAGAAAAGCACTTAGTCAGTTTCGGAGTGTTATTTAAAACGTGGAGAGGTTTTTCCGATGTTGATTAGTCAATTTATTTACGAATGAGGTATAAAGTTTTATCTAATTTTTCTTTTTATCTGATTTAAAATTAGGTGCGTACACGGCCTCAACTTTCAATAAAGTATAAAAGGTGTTTGTGTAGGCAATACCCTTACTTTTGATAGGCCAAAAGTAAGCAAAATCCTTTGTTATCCATACATAACATTCCTGTTAGGATGGATAACGTATGGCATCCCTGCCACACTCGTGTATCCAAACGTTGCTTAAATTAAACTATGTAATAGTGGCGACATAAAGGTGCTCTTATCGCTATATATTAAAAAGCTTAGTGGAACACGGTTTCCAAAGCTTTCAAACCGACTTTCGGATCAAGCAGACCGTTGTAAATTTCAGGGATTTCACGTTCTACTCCAAAGAATTCATAAATGGCAAGCATTGCTCCACGAACTGAATATTCCACAGTAAAGACCACGTCATCTTCAATTTCCACAAACTGTCCAAGGAAAGCAAAGTTTTGTGAGCCTTGTGGAATTACCTGTGGACGATCCCCCGGTTTACGGCAGGCGAATAGGGCAGAGGCATATGGCATCATGGCGGTAGTAACATCAGTCGTTGCTAAAACATGATCTAAAATGTCGTCAAAACCGAGTTGTTTAATCAGTTCTGTTAGAATTTCTTGCCCCGTGGCTTCGGACATTGGTTTCTTGATGTAATCGCCTATATGGTCAATTTGGAAACCGTAGCCCCATAAGGTATATAAACCTTCAGGTAAGTCGGCAAAGTGTGGCTGCGCAGGGACCACAATGGATAAATGCCAACCCGACTCATACCAAGTCATCAGTGCACCTGTGCCTGGTTCATTCCCCGTATAGTCAATAATGCGTTTAAGCAGCACGTCATCTTTCATGGTCAGGGTGAAAGACTCCCACTTATGTTCATCAACATTGCCATAAAAAGTCATTGGACGGCCAAAGTCTGGGGCTTTTTGTGCCAAAGTTTCCCAAAGTGTCCAGCCATGGTCTTCTCGATTACGAACGAGGGCAGGCACGTCATGATTACCGCCATAACGTGAGTCCGCAGTAATGGAACCTAAAGTGAAAATGGCTAAATCATTGGCTTTTAGATTAATTTGCTCTGAGCCTTCAGGCAATTGTACATATAGGCGCGACGCATGGCGCTCTTGAGTTTCAGCATTGGTAATGAAGTCCGCATCTGTGACATAGTGTCCAAAACGCACATCGACGCCTTGTGCGACTAGCCAACGCTGTAGGGGCAGAATCATCGAATCATATTGGTTGTACTTGGTACGTTTCACACCCGCTAAGGTATGAATGCGTGGCAATTCTTGAATAAAACGCAAGAAATAGCGTCTTAACTCTGCTGCACTGTGCCATTTTTGAAAAGCGAAAGTCGTGCGCCACATGCGCCAGAAATTGGTTTCAAAAAAGGTTTCATCAAAAAACTCATCAATGCGGCGACTGCCAATTTTTTCTTCTTTTGAAGCCAATAGGCGCAGCATCTGTGCACGATGTAGCGTATTCAGACCAAGCTTTGCTGCATCCGCAATGACATGTTCGGCATCAATCAAACGTGCATTGGCGTGGGTTTTCACTTGTTCATTAAACTCACGACATTCTTCACGTACCGAAACGTTTGGGTCTTCTAATGATGGAATACTGGAAAATAAGTCCCATAGGCACAAATAAGTTTCATCGGTCAGCATCCGCCCACCACGTGTTACCCAAGCTTGCGCGGCATGCGGTGTATGTCCGCCGTCCATTGAGCCACCTGAAATATCGAGTTCTTCTAAAATATGGATATTTTTGGCAGGGATTTTGGCATCACGGATCGCAAATGCAGCAGCAGCCATACCTGCGATACCACCACCAATGATCCAAAGATGGGACTGTTGCGCGTCTAATGGGGTGCGCTTCTTATTTTGCATGGTTCACCTTTAATTATGATGTTAAAAATTATGAAGTTAAAAAATGTGGTTTAGAGACATAAAACCTTATAAATAGTAAGTCTTTTTATATATGAAAAATGTATGAAAAGGGAAGCAATCCCCCCATTATATTTTGTAATCAAAAAAAAGCACATGATGGCTATTTTTAATACACATTTGTCTTTTTATTAAAATTGAATATGATCTAAATAACTGATGTTGCAGTTTATTGTTGAGTAATTGCTCTATTGTTGTTTTCACTATGGCCTATGCCAAATTTCCTTAAAAATAGGCTTTTTATTTATCATTAAAAAATATAATGGACGTACACGCTGCGGCTTGATCACGATATAAATGTGAAAAATAACTGATAAAGTGAATATCGTAAAAACTTTGTTTAGCGTAAAATCGCAGCTGATAAATTCTCTCAATTTAGAGGTCACTCTTGGAATCATTTTGGATTTTGGGCTCGATTGCCTTTGCATTAATGTTAGGCGCAATGAGCCCTGGACCGACATCGATTTATGTAGCAAAAAATTCGATTGCGATTTCTCGAAAGCATGGACTCTTTACCGCACTGGGGACAGGAACAGGCGCAGCTGTTTTTGGTCTGTTGGCTGTACTTGGTTTACAAGCCTTTTTGTTGGCAGTGCCGTCAGCATATTTGGCCTTAAAAATTTGTGGTGGAATCTATTTGCTTTGGCTCGCATTTAAAATTATTAAACATGCCAAAGAGCCGATTGAGGCAGATCATTCCAGCTCAAAAGCAATGACTTTACGCCGTGCCTTTATGACTGGCTTAATTACCCAGCTCTCCAACCCTAAAATTGCGATTGTTCTAGCCAGTATTTTTACTGCACTTTTACCCAAAGAAATCCCAACCTATTACTATTTTGTACTACCTATCCTGTGTTTCTTTATTGATGCGGGTTGGTGTTCGTTGGTTGCAGTGGCATTGTCTGCTGAAAAGCCGCGCCGTGTGTATTTGAAGTTTAAAGCAGTATTTGACCGCGCAGCAGGGGCGGTGATGACGGTGTTGGGTTTAAAACTGATTTTTGGAATGAAGTGATAAGGGTTACAACAACAAAACTGGATTTTGTATAGGTAACTAAAAGCTAAATGGTTATAATCCCTTTGATTTTTTTAATGATTTTTAAATTAAAGATTTGAGGGATAAATTTTGAATAAATCTATATTTTTGGCCGTTTTGAGTGGCTTAGCATTATCTGCATGTTCAACAACAGAAACGTCAAAAACAATTCAAGCACCACAAGTAACAGCAGCAGTAGCGACAGTTAAGTACGCGGGCACTAAAACGCCTGTTTCTGTAGGGAAATTTGACAACCGCTCAAGCTACATGCGTGGCATATTTTCAGACAATGTTGACCGTTTAGGTGGTCAAGCAAAAACCATTTTAGAAACGCATTTACAGCAATCAGGCTATTTCTCTGTCCTAAACCGTGACAACCTTGCTGAATTACAACAAGAAGCAGGCTTTACTAGATCCTCTCAAGCCATCAAAGGCGCACGTTATGTATTAACGGGCGACGTGTCTGAATTTGGCCGTAAAGAAGTTGGTGATCACCAGCTATTTGGCATATTGGGCCGTGGTAAAACCCAAATTGCTTATGCCAAAGTGAACTTAAATATTGTCGATGTAAAAACAGCAGAAATTGTTCACTCTGTGCAAGGCGCAGGCGAGTATGCACTCAGTGAACGTGAAATCTTAGGTTTTGGCTCTACCGCTTCTTATGACTCAACTTTAAACGGTAAAGTTCTAGATTTGGCTGTACGTGAAGCGGTTAATAATTTGGTGTTGGATATTCAAACCAATAAGTGGTCTGCGCAGTAACTGGTTTGAATCAATGAAAAAAATCGTATTGGTTTTAGGTGCGATTTGCACCATGACTCTGGTGGGCTGTGTTTCAGCACCAAAGTCGTTATACAGCTGGGGCGAATATCCACAGCAAACCTATTTGATGTTGAGTCTGCCAGAAAAGACTTCTCCACAAGAACAGATTGGCAAACTTGAAAAAGATATTGAAAAAGCCAAAGCCAAAAATGCAGCAGTGCCTCCGGGATTGTATGCACATTTGGGTTTGTTGAATTTGAATATCAATAACGGGCCACGTGCTGTTCAGTATTTTGAACTTGAACGTCAAACCTACCCAGAGTCGACAGTATTAATGGATCGTCTTTTGAAAAAAATGACAGCCCAGACTGCGGCAGGGAGTGTGAAGTGAAACATTTCAAAAAACTATGCGTACTTGGCCTTGCTGTGACACTCTTCACGGGTTGTGCTACGACACCTAAAAGTAAACGTGACTTATCTGCATATCATGCCAATATGCCAAAATCCATTTTGGTGTTGCCGCCTGTAAATGAATCACCCGATACACGGGCAACCTATGGGTATTGGTCTACCGTGACTTTACCTGTAGCAGAAGCGGGCTATTATGTGTTCCCTATTTCTGTGGTCGATACGCTATTTAAAGAAAATGGCGTAACGAACGGCTATGATGCGCAGCAAATTCCAATTCAGAAACTCAATGAAATTTTTGGAGCGGATGCCGCACTGTATGTCAAAGTTAAAGAATATGGTTCTAAGTATCAGGTGATTCAATCCGTTTCGACCGTTGCGGTAGAGGCGAAATTGGTTGATTTAAAAACCGGAGCATTATTATGGGAAGGTCAGGAAAAAATCCAACAAGCCAATAATAATAGCAACGCGGGTCTGGTCGGGATGTTGGTGGGTGCCTTGATTGATCAAATTTCCAATCACTTATCGGACAAAGCCTATGTGCTGTCTAACAGTGTGAGTACCCGGTTGTATGCTCCGCAGTTGATGCAGCAAAAAGGGTTGCTATATGGACCTCGCTCTCCGCATTTTGTACAAAATTCGATGAGTCCACAGCAGTAAAAAAATCCCCTCAAATGAGGGGATTTTTATGATTTAACAAACTTCTATTTGGTTTGAAGTGACTTTTAACTCTCAGTCAAAAGAAGAGACGATTATCGTATAAATTAATCCTTAAAATGCACAGGAATCCATTGATAGCTTTTCCCATCTGCCGAATAGATATGTCCAATAGCTGGGAATGGCAAGTGTGGTGCTGCAATGGTTTGCCCGCCTTTTGCATATTCAGCAAATTGCTTTAAGCGGGTTTGCACTGCTTTTTTGGGGTCGATATCATAATCGATTGCGGTTTCTGGCTTGTCGAATTGCACAGTATGAGAGTGCACAATGTCACCAATAAAGACCACCGTTTCATCTATGGTTTTCAGCTCATAGCTATAATGCCCCGGCGTATGGCCCGCGGTATTAATGACTTTAAAGCCCTGAACTTGATCACCCAACTGATACGGTTTGAAGCGTTGTTTGGCTTGATAGGGCGCAATAGCTTGTTTAATTTTTTCAACAGTTCCTAAGTAACCGGCTTGTTTTTCTTTCGGAAGCCTTTCGACCTGTTTCGGGTTTAGCCAATAGTTCGCTTCATCGCTCGAAACATAAACCGTTGCATTTGGAAAGTTTGCCACGCCATTTTGACTAATGCCACAGACATGGTCTGGGTGTAGGTGCGTCAGTAAGATGGTATCGACTTGTTCTGGTTGATAACCTGATGCTTTTAAGTTGCTCAATACTGACCCCAAATGTTCGCCAAAACAGCTCGCAGCGCCGCTATCCACTAAAACCAGCGAATGGCCTGTATTCACGAGGAAGGCATTGACAGAGGTTTGCACGCCTTTGGCTTGGTCGGCAGCGTATTTCTTTAAAATTTCATGTATTTCTTTTTCAGGAATATTTTGAAAGAGTTTAGGCGACATGAAGTTTGTGCCGTCTAATAGGGCGGTGATTTGTACATCACCCGCTTGGTATTGGTAAAAGCCTGAAACTTGTTTTTGTTGTGGAATTGGGACAGGTGGGGAAAGGGCGAAGGCTGAAACACTAATGAGACTGGAGCTAATTAAAGCCGAAGCAAATAATTTATTCATTTATAAAGTTCCACGAAATTTGTTGAATTGTCTATTTTTTAGCATGTGGGGTGATTTTTTTCATCTAGTTTTTTGGGGATATCTTTGCAACTTCATCTTTGTAAAACAGTACTGCTTAAATGCTAATAGAGTTTTTATATGGAGCCTCATTTTCTAATGAAAAATTCTTCTCCTCTTATAAGAGAGGTTGAATAATGAATAGAAAGAAAATCTTTATAAAATGTGAAGTTATATCTTGCTTGAGTACAGTGGAATAATTTATTACATAATAGATTTTTTGATTATTTTAAATGGTAAAATTAGTCATTTTTTACTGAGTAATAATAACTATCGGGGGGGAGATGAATAGTCAGTATTTTGAAGGATTAACTTTAAAGATTGATCAAGTTGTAGCGTATTTGGATTCTAAAAGTGATGTAGAAATAGGTACCATTTTTAGTAAAGAAATTAATTTTAATATTCAAATTGATATTGAAAATTTTGGAATACAAAAAAAGAAGTTTTTTAAAATAATAAAGAGTAGGGATAAGTATTTATCACAAATTATTAGATCATTAAGTCATCAAGAGCGAGAATTTTTTTATGATATTTCAAAGGATACGCAGGATGAAATGCGTAAACACTTAAGAACCATATCTCACTATATTGATGATCTAAGCTCTCTTTTTGATAGTGGTGGTTCAATTGGTAACTTGTTTGATATAGACCAAAGCTTTATAAATTCTTATGAAGCATTTACTGTATTTGCAAGAATTACAAAAACTTCTTTAGATATCTTAAATAGGAAAATATTGGATGATCTGAACCCAAGTTTTAATGCTAAAAATAATCAAGTAGATGAACTCATATCAGATTTAAACTTATATAAAGGTGAAGCCTCGTCAAGAAAAACAAAAGAAATTTATAAAAAGAAATATAAAGATTATAAGCAAACTGTTGAAGTCTATGAACTGTACCTGATGTTACTCGTATGTTTATCTGTGACTTTGATCGTAGGACAGTTATTCGCACACAATTTTTTTGATTCATTAAATGTTTCTAATGCTCTAATGATTAAATTAACAATTCTGGCTTTAATTGCGACTTTATTTACTTACTGTTTTAAACAGATTGGCTTCTATCGAAAAATTTCAGAGCAAGCACACCAAACATTTATGGAGTTAGAAGCATTACCTGAGTATCTCGTTCATTTACCAAAGGTAAAACAAGATGAAATAAGAGCAGATTTGGCAAAATGCTATTTTGGTCAAAACCTTTTTGATTCTATTAAAGAAGACTCAGTTTCGATACAAGAACAATCTAAAGCGAATACTGAGGTTCTCAAGTCGACAGCGGCATTATTGGAAGTAATTAAGAAGCAGAATTCGTCACCAAATTAATTCAGATGTAGGCGACATGGATGTCGCCGTTAGCTTGTGATACATGGACGTATTATCAAGCTAACAAAAGATTTTTGTTACTTTTGATCTTTCAAAAGTAAGACAAGCAATGCCCACACAGTGAAAATTGAGTTTAGATTGTAAAATGGGGCAGTGCTTCTAGACCTCTCCTTATAGGAGATAGTTCTTAAAACCAAGAAAAAAGCCCCTACAAAGTAGAGGCTTTTACTTTTAAGGATTAAACCTTAAGACACTTTATCACCAGCTTTAGCACCAGCTTCAGGTGAAATCACCCAAACGCCTTCGCCATTGCCAGCAGCTAAAACCATACCGTTTGAAATACCAAAACGCATTTTACGTGGTGCAAGGTTAGCCACCATCACCACCAATTTACCTTTAAGGTCTTTTGGTTGGTAAAACTCACGAATACCACTGAATACATTGCGTGGTTCAGCTTCACCAACATTTAAAGTCAGTTGCAGAAGTTTGTCTGAACCTTCAACCGTTGCAGCTTCTAAAACTTCAGCGACTCGTAGTTCAACTTTCATAAAGTCGTCAATGCCAATGGTGCTTGTGTTAAGAGCAGCTTCGCCAACTTTAGGTTCAGCTTTCTTCTCTTTGGCTTTCTCTTTTTTCTTTTCCACTTTTACAGGTTCAGCCGCAGCCGCTAAAGAGTCTTTAGAAGCATCGACCATTGCCGCAACTGCTTTCGGGTCTACACGTTGCATTAAAGGTTGGAACAATGCAATTTCATGATCGACCAATGCTGTTTGAGCAGAAGCAAAGTCAAAGCGATCTAGTTTTAAGAAATCTTGAACTTGAGCCGCTAAGGTTGGAAGTACAGGTGCCAAGTACACAGCCAATTGACGGAACAGGTTAATCCCGACCGAACATACATCATGTACTTGCTGTTCTTCGCCCTCAACTTTTGCTAAAGCCCAAGGTTTTTTCTCATCAATATATTGGTTGGCTTTATCTGCAAGCGCCATAATTTCACGAATCGCAGCAGAGAACTCACGTGCTTCATAGGCTTTCGCAATTGAATCGCCTGCATCAATAAAGCTTTGTACCAATTCAGGCTCTGCACAAGTTGCACTTAACTTATTATCAAATTTAGTATTGATAAATTTTGCACAGCGACTGGCAATGTTGACCACTTTACCAACCAAATCTGAGTTTACTTTCTGAACGAAATCATCCAAGTTCAGATCAGAGTCTTCAACTTTATCAGACAGTTTAGACGCGAAGTAGTAACGTAAGTATTCAGGGTTTAAGTGCTCTAAATACGTTTCAGCCTTGATGAATGTACCGCGAGACTTCGACATCTTCTGACCGTTTACAGTCAAGAAACCATTGACGAATAAACCCGATGGCGTACGGTAATTTGCACCTTCAAGCATTGCAGGCCAGAACAGCGCATGGAAGTAAACGATGTCTTTACCAATGAAGTGATAGACTTCTTTGTCAGAGTCTTTCTTCCAAAAGTCGTCAAAACTTAAATCAGGACGTTTAGCTTTGATATAGTTTTCAAAACTCGACATATAACCAATCGGCGCATCGACCCAAACGTAGAAATATTTATTCGGCGCATCTGGAATTTCAAAACCGAAATACGGTGCATCACGTGAAATATCCCAGTCTGATAAACCCGCTTCAAACCATTCATCCAGTTTGTTGGCAATTGAAACAGGTAAGCGACCTTGGTCACGCGTCCATTTTTGTAAATATTCTGAGAAATTCGGCAGTTTAAAGAAGTAATGATCTGAAGATTTCTCTACAGGCGTGGCACCACTTAAAGTCGATTTTGGATTTAACAGTTCAGTTGCGTTGTAAGTTGTCCCGCAGACTTCACACGCATCGCCATATTGATCTTCCGACTTACATTTCGGGCACGTGCCTTTAATGAAACGATCCGATAAGAACATGCCTTTTTCAGGGTCAAAAAGCTGGTTGACAGGACGAATTGCAATATTGCCTGCTTCACGGTTTTTCACATAAATTTCAGAAGCACGAGAGCGGTTTTCATCACTATGGGTTGAATCATAATGATCGAAATGCACACCGAAACCGTCAAAATCACGGATGTGTTCCTTTTGCACATTGGCAATTTGATCTTCAGGTGAGATACCATTCGCTTCGGCACGTAGCATGATGGCTGTACCGTGAGCATCATCCGCACATACATAAGTCACATCGTGTCCCATTGCACGCATGGCACGAACCCAAATATCTGCTTGGATATAACCGAGTAAGTGTCCCATATGGATGGGGCCATTGGCGTATGGTAGGGCGTTAGTGACTAAAATATTACGCACGGATATGACTCTCTCATTCGTATTTTATATAAGGTCAACGATTTTACCTTAGATAGCCGCGACTTGCACAAGTGAATCAGTGAAAAGTTTTCAAATGAGACTAAAGCCCATATGAATTGATCACTAGATTGAGCATCAATGGCTAATTTGAGCAAAATACTGAAAAAATCATGGGAAATGCATGGTCTAAAACGGCATAAAGCAGCTTATACATCTTTTAATGAAAGATTGAAGGGATTGTTCAGAACTCAAGTCATAGAGCTTAAAACTAATGCATATTTTCTCTATATTCATGCGCCATTAACAGCGATAATACGTGCATTCAGCCCGTTTTTAAGAGTATGCCGTCCATGATCGATGATGATTTTGACCAACCTGTGACCCGAATTCCGCAAAATCCACAAGCGACTAAACTACTGGGCAATCGACTTTTACAACAAGCTGAACAATATCTTGCTTCAATGGGTAGTCGACCACATGCACAATTGGTCGAGTCGCTCCGTCAGCTCGAGTCTGAAGATCCGTACTTTGCAGTCATGGCGGATCAACTTGAGTATGAAAGTGATGAACCAATGGCCAATGACGTGCTCAATCTGTTGTTTTTCTGGCAAATGGCCAATGAAAAAGAAGCTGATATGACTAAGTTTCAGTTGCCCAATTTAATCCAAACGGACTATTTCCAAACGACTTTGCTTGACGCTTACGACGCGATGGATTTGGGGGCATTCCAAGCCCAACGCCGCAGCGTGATTGAAGAAACTTTAAAACTGTATCAACAGCAGTGTTATGCAGGTTGTATTACGGTTCTTTATGGTCAAATAGAAGGGATTTTGACGGATGCGCTGATTGAACATGGCTATTTACAGCAAAATCAAACCAAGTTTGTCGATGTCTATAAAATCGTACCAGGTTTGAAAGGCCATGAAGTCAAAAGCCTATGGCATAAAGTTAAAATTGCCAGTGAAATCAATCCGTATTTTCTGAGCCTTGAAGCATTGAAAATGGATGCGAGTTCTAGTGTCACGGCCAGCCGTCATAATATGGTACACGGTGCAGACGTGACCCATTTCACTCAAGCACGTAGTTTCATTTTGTTTATTTGGCTGTTTGCCGTCATCAGCTTTATCAGTACGTTAAAGCGTTAGTCTCTTCCGTTGAGTGGTACAGGATGGTGTTTAAATTGCTGCATCCTGTACAGCTATTGTTTCCAAATGATGCAAATGAGGTCAGCACTTAAAAAGCAAGGTATAACTCTGAGTTAAGCAAAATTTTAAATACGAAAGAGGGCTGTGATATGACGAATGATAATAAACTCGATGATTTAAAAACCAAAGCGGCTGAGTTGGGCGAAGACTTGAAGTTGAAAGCGCAAGCGGCAAAACTCGAAGGCGAGAAAGTACTGGAAGATGTTAAGCATCAGGCTACTGAAGCTAAGCTTGATGCTGAAAAGCAGCTGACTGACTTAAAGCAGAACGCAGCAGAAAGTAAAGCCGAAGGTGATGCAGCCTTTGAGCAAAAGTTGGAGTCTGCACAAGCCAAAGCCGAGCATGCGAAACAAGTTGCGCAGGAAAAATTGGATCATTTTAAAGTTGAAGCAGGGCATAAACTGGATGAGGCGAAACTTAAAGCCACTGAGTTAAAGCATGAGGCTGAAATTAAACTGGAAGAATTTAAGGTGCAAGCCACTGAAAAGTTTGACGAGTTGAAAAAGAAAGCCACAGAAACACTGCAAAAGTTTAAAAAAGACGACCAAGCTTAATCCGTTTGAAATGGCGAATGTCGGCCTTAAATGTTTGCTAAGACTACGGCGTAGACTGTGTACTCAGTGCAGGGTCTGCGTCTAAATTAAACCACATGATGCTCTGAATTTGATTGTTCACGGTGCGGATGGTGTAACGATAGTTTGCAATTTCATATACATATACCGTCTCAAGTGGGCTATTAGGCGCACTGCTGATTGGGGTAGAGGACATAGAAATTGGCGATAAATCGATTTTTTTCTGCATGTCTTGAACTTGATCACCGATAGTCACCGTTTGACCCGCAGGGGTTTTAAATGAATTGGTTGATGTATCTGCAAAACTAAAGCTAGATATGGTGCAAGCCAAAACAACCACGGCCCAAAGTTTCATTTTTTTCTCCCCAAATCGCGTCAAGATAGAACAACAGAATATAGATATTTTGCTATGCAATAACATCACCTTAAATGGGGAGATTGGATTGTACTTACAATTCTTTACGTTCAAATTTGATCCAATTCACCGATTTTATTTTTTCAGTTAGCTTAAACAGCTATGCTTTGCCCTTTGATATTCAGCGTATAAAACCAACTAAAAAGCTAGGAATACTAAATTTCATGGCATAATCTATAAATACTGAACTTAACCTAAGTTCGTTTTGTGGTTAAACTATAGCATTCAGCTGAATACTCGAATTTGGAGTACATATATGTCGTGGCTTTCTTCTCTTAAATCAGTTTTTTCTCCTGCGCAGGAGGTAAAGGAAGAAGAAATCCAAACAGTACTGCAAAACTATATCTTGCCCAATTCAAACCATGCGTTGAAAGACCGCATTACTCAAGTGAATGTGCAGGGCAATATTCTGCAAATTACCATCAATACTTTTCCTGCCGAAGCTGATGATTTACAACAGATTCATGATGATTTGGCGGTTGCGCTTGAAGCATGCGGTATCAAAGAATTAAACATGCATGTGATTCAACAAAAAACGGGACATAAAGAAAAGTCAGGCGGCTGTGGACATCAGCATGCTGAAGGTGAGAGCTGTTCAAGCCAAGCAAAAGAGGCTGCACCGAAAAGCAATTTACCCCCAGTGATTGATGCTTCAGGCTCAGCAGCCCAAGCTGCTGCACAACCCGTTGAAACTGATCCAAACAATCCACCTATTCAAAAAGCAGCGCCACAACAACGTGATGTGCCGAAGCATCCGCGTATTCAAAATGTGATTTTGGTGTCCTCGGGCAAGGGGGGCGTGGGCAAATCCACCACTACGGTAAACCTTGCACTTGCTTTGCAAAAGCTCGGCTTAAAAGTTGGGGTCTTAGATGCGGACATTTATGGTCCAAGTATTCCAACTATGTTGGGCAATGCGGGCAAAACGCCGATGATTGAAGCGGAAAATTTTGTACCCTTAGATGCCTATGGTTTGGCAGTGTTATCGATTGGGCATTTAACAGGTGATCACAATACTCCTGTGGCTTGGCGTGGGCCGAAAGCGACAGGGGCATTGATGCAGTTGTTCAATCAAACCTTATGGCCTGATTTAGATGTCTTGATAATTGATATGCCACCGGGTACAGGCGATATTCAGTTGACCCTTGCGCAACGTATTCCTGTGACAGGTGCGGTGATTGTAACCACACCGCAAAATGTGGCACTTATGGATGCGACCAAAGGCATTGAGCTATTTAACCGCGTACACATTCCAGTCATGGGCGTTGTTGAAAATATGTCGACCCATATTTGCTCAAATTGTGGATTTGAAGAACAAATTTTTGGGACGGGCGGCGGTGATAAACTGTCGGAGCAATATGCTATTCCGCTGTTGGGACGTTTGCCTTTAAATGTACAAATTCGTGAAAATGCGGATGCAGGTAAGCCTTCTGTTTTGGCGGAAGATAGTGCAGCAGACAGCTATATGCAAATTGCTGAAAAAATTGCAGCTGCACTGCCTCAGGCTGAAAAAGACCAGACTCGTATTTTCTAAATGAGCCATAAACAAAAAGAGCCCAACACATTAAGTTGGGCTTTTTTTTGTTTCTTTTTTAGGACAGTGAATAGGACTGATTTTGTTTTTTGGCTTGCATAATATTAATGCTGATGGCGATCACCACCATCACAATCCCGATAATATCAGTCACAGTTTCAGGGATAATCATACATAAAGCACCTGCACCTAAGAAAATTCGCCAGAACCAGTTCAAACCAACTTTAAAGTAACCTTCAACTGCTGCACCCAGCGCCAAAATACCGACTACTGAGGTAAAGACAATACTCACAATAGTTGTCCATGCAGGAAAAGCAAACTCACGTGCATTGACTGCGACATTGGCTGTATCAATCATCAGCATGGCAGGGTTATAGACGAACAGGAACGGGACAATGAAACCAGCCAAAGAAAGTTTCAATGCTTGAAAACCTGTGCGCATTGGGTCGCCTCCTGCGATTCCCGCACCTGCAAAGGCGGCTAAGGCGACAGGGGGAGTAATATTGGCAAACAGACCAAAGTAGAACACAAACATATGCGCCACCAGCGTGGGAATATCAAAGTTTGCCAAAGCAGGTGCAGCCATAGTCGCGGTAATGATATAGGCTGGAATCGAAGGAAGTCCCATGCCTAAAATCATTGATGCAATCATGGTAAAGAACAGCGTTAAAAATAGGCTGCCTGCACCGATGCTCATAATCGAGGAGGTCATGACAGAGCCAAAGCTGGTCAGGCTCACCACACCAATAATAATCCCCACCACAGCACAGGCTGCCATGACTGAAAGGGATTGCTTTGCACCATCGGCGAGCGCTTCTAATATTTCTTTGAAACCCATACGGGTCGACTTGCGGAAACTCGCTACAATCACAGTTAAGACAATGGTGTAGACTGCGGCATAACTGACAGGAATGGATTGAAATAGGAAAAACACCAAAGCCACGATTGGAATAAGTAAGTGCCCTCGCTCTTTTAGGATATCTTTAACCCGTGGCAAATCCGCTTTCGGTACACCTTTTAAATTGTCTTTACCAGCACGGAAATGGACTTGCGCCATCACGCCTAAATAGTAGAGCAAAGCTGGAAGGGTGGCGGCAAGGGCAATGGTGCCATAACTGACACCCGTGGTTTCAGCCATAATGAAGGCACTGGCTCCCATCACAGGGGGTAAAATTTGTCCACCTACAGAAGCGCTGGCTTCAACAGCACCTGCAAAATTTTTGTGGTAGCCAATTTTTTTCATCAGGGGAATGGTGAATGAACCAGTACCTACGACATTGGCCACTGCTGTGCCATTAATGCTGCCCATAAATCCACTGGAAATGACGGCAACTTTTGCAGGACCACCTTGTTTATGTCCCGCAAGTGCCATCGCGAGATCATTAAATAGTTTACCCATACCTGATTTCGCTAGAAAAGCACCAAACAAAATAAACAGGAAAATGAAAGTGACTGAAGCACCGATTGCGGAAGAATAAAGACCTTCGGTTTTTAAATACATTTGCCCGAAAATATCACTAATACTATATGGACGCGTCAATAAACGATCAGGGACCCAGTCATAGTGGCTAAAAAACGGGTAAGACAGAAAGACTAAACCTAAAATAGGCAGCATCCATCCCATAACCCGCCGTGCGCCTTCAACCACCAGCACAACGGCTAAAATGGCAAAAACAATATCTAAGGTGTTTGGAATACCACCACGTGTGGTCATAATGGCTTGATATTCTTTCCAAAGGTATAAAAAGGTTGCTAAAGAGGCTAAGGCAAGTAACCAATCCAACCAAGGGATGCTTTGTCGTGAACTGGACTGACGCGCAGGATAAAGTAGAAAGATCAAAACCAAACCAATAGCGACATGGGCGGAACGTTGAATCAGTTCGGGTAGTGGATTAAAGGTAATAAATAAATGAAATAAAGAATAGAAAATAGCAATCGCTGCTATGAACCATGCCACAGATTTGTTGCTTGGGGAACGAGTCACTGACTCACGATCAAATTTTTCTAAAATGGCTTGTTGTTGTTGCTCATCTAATTGTTCAGGGGCAACTTTTTCTTCATTTTGAGTCATCGGCATTCTCCGATCTGCCATGCTTTCCACAAGGGCTGTTGTTGTGCTGTAATTTGTACCAAGGTGTAATCTGGATATTGTTGAAAAATGGGCCAGACGCTCTGGTTAATAATGATACTGCCTTGCATATTCTTGGAAATGATCCAGTTAATTTGATCAATGCGCCGATTAACTTTCATTCTGACCATACCGTCTTTTTGAAAGATGATGGGATAGTCATTCGGTGTGCCTGCACCGAAAGAAATCAGTTCGGTGTAGCGCAATATAAAGTGTTGTTGCCCTCGTTGATAGTTTTCAATCCAACGAGTTTTTTCAACTGAATGTTTCCATTGCAAACTAAATTGTGCTGTTGAAATTCGGCACTGCATTTGAGCAACAATCACTTCGCTATAGCGAACAGGTAAGAACAACAGCCCGCATAAACCGAGTAGAAAAAGTGCAGTAAACACTGCACTTTTTTTCAGCTTCATTTTTTCGCTGCGAGTTCATCGTAATAACGCTTAGCCCCAGGGTGTAGCGGAGCAACCACGCCTTTTTGGGCCGTTTCCAGATTAATTTCTGTCGCTGCCTGATGTGAGTTGGCCAACTGTCCTAAACTATCAAAGAAGGTTTTGGTCAGTTTGTAGACATCATCTTCAGAAAGATCGGAACGTACCACTAAAGCATTCATAATGGCCGCAGTTGGAATATCTTCTGCATTACCATAAGTGCCTTTCGGAATATTCAGAGATAGGAAATAGGTTTGGTTTTTGGCGATTTGTTTCACTTTCTCAGGATCGATCCCGACCAGTTGTAAATCGAAACCTTGTTGCAGTTCCATCAAGGATGAGTTGGGGATACCACTGGTTAAGAATGCAGCATCAATTTTTCCCCCCTTTAAAGCATCAGCGGCTTCTGCATAGCCTAGATAATCGACCTTCACGTCATTGTAAGTAATACCAAAACCATTTAAGAGGGTGCGCGCATTAACTTCAACCCCTGAGTTTTGGGCACCGACGGCAATGCGTTTACCTTTTAAGTCTTCAAGCTTTTTAATGCCTGATTTTTTTGATGCCACAATTTGCACATAGTTGGGGTAAAGTGCTGCAATTTGTTGGACATTATCAATTTTCCCACTGGCAAAACTACCTGTGCCATTCAGTGCTTCGGTTAAGCTGTCACTCATGACAAAAGCCATTTCAACTTTTTTCTGTTTGAGTAAGTTAAGATTTTCTACCGATGCGCCTGTGGTTTGAGTTTTTGAATTTACACCATAGGTTTTATTATAAATTTCAGCCAAACTGGTGCCAACCACGTTATACGGACCAGATGCGCCGCCTGTTGCTATGTTGACAAATTTACTTTGGAGTTTGTCGGATGCTTGTGCACTGGTTTCAGTTTGAGCATCGGCTGAAGTTGCGGTTTTATTGTCACTTGAGCATGCTCCTAGACCTGCAAGTGCAATTGAAAGTAGCGTGAGTTGAGTCCATTTTTTCATATACTTTTCCTCGTTTTATTATCTTCAAAGCCATTCACTTGGCTCTTTTATCCTTGACTTAGCGTGATCAGATTGATGAATAAAAAATACGCATGTTTTAAAAAGTAACTGATTAAAAATCATTTGAATAGTTTTTTTTTCATTAGGCATGTCTATTTGATTTATAAAATCATTGATTTGAAAAAAGAATAAAGCATGTGGCGTCATTTTTATGAATGCTAGATTGGGTAAGGGTCTTACGCTTCATTTATGTTACTTATTGAATGAAAATTAAAAAAACTGTTATCACGGTTCACTAAATTTGATTGCTTTCAGCAAGGCAAGTCATTACGCTTATAGCTATATATATGTGGGTCTGTGAATATGGTCACTTGGTTTTTTATTGGTTTAGTGATAACCATTCTTTTAACTCCAGGACCAACCAATACCTTACTTGCCTCTTCGGGTATTCAAGTCGGTATTCGTAAATCATTGCGTCTCATTCCTGCAGAAGCTTTTGGTTATCTCATTTCAATCACGGCATGGGGCTTCCTCATTGGAAAAGTGTCTGTGCACTTGCCTTTATTGCCGACCATTTTAAAATTGTTCAGCGCAAGCTATATCATTTATTTGGCCATCAAATTATGGCGTACAGCCGATGCTGAAGTGAGTTTTAATCAACCGACTATTCGGGCGCGTGAACTGTTTTTGGCAACGTTATTGAACCCTAAAGCATTGTTATTTGCTTCTGCCATTTTCCCAACCATTGCGTGGACAAAATTGGATTATTACTTGTCACATATGTCGCTGTTTTTGGTGTTGATTGTTCCGATAGCTTTCTTTTGGACTTTTATTGGGTCAATTTTAGCGAGCAATAAAATTCGTTGGCTGAACCAATCCAACCTGCAAAAAACAGCGTCGCTGGTTTTGATGAGTTTTTCGATTCCACTGAGCTATTCTGCGATTTTAAGTTTTTAATTTAGTAATTAAAGACAGAAATTTTGAGAACTTAAACGCGCTTATTTTCATTGAAAGCGATTTCAGTTAAAGTACAACGCAATTATTGAAATTAAGCTTTTTTGGAAAGAATAAATGGCTATTAAGTCCGATCGTTGGATTCGCGAAATGAGCGAAAAACACGGCATGATCGAACCGTATGCAGAAAACCAAGTTCGTTTAGATGAAAATGGTCAAAAACTCATTTCTTATGGTGTGTCGAGCTATGGTTATGATGTTCGTTGTGCACGTGAGTTTAAAGTTTTTACCAATGTTCACTCGGCAATTGTAGATCCAAAAAACTTTGATGATAAAAGTTTTATCGACATTGAAGCTGATGTTTGTATTATTCCACCAAACTCATTTGCTTTAGCACGTACCGTTGAGTATTTCCGTATTCCACGTAATGTGTTGACTGTGTGTTTGGGTAAATCGACCTATGCACGTTGCGGTATTATCGTAAACGTCACACCACTTGAGCCTGAGTGGGAAGGTCATGTTACTTTAGAGTTCTCGAACACAACCAATCTTCCTGCACGTATTTATGCAGGTGAGGGTGTTGCACAAATGTTGTTCTTCGAATCTGACGAAGTGTGTGAAACATCGTATAAAGACCGTGGTGGTAAGTACCAAGGTCAAACAGGTGTGACTTTGCCGAAGACCTAAGTTATTGATATTTAAAAAAGCGGATCATTGATCCGCTTTTTTTATGTCAATTCATTCATCGGAAAATAAATATTATCGGACAGTTGGTTTTGCATTTGTGCTGAGTTTCAGCATAATCAATTGTGAATTAGAGTGCTTTGGTTGACGCAAATAAAAATTATAGTGCGCAGAGTAGAATGCCAAGCAAAGGATGTAGTACATAAAGATGCGGAGCATCGAATAATAAGGATGGTCGAGATGACGAATCGTATATATCCCGCAGGATTGAAAAAATCCTGTTTAGCTAGTCTTGTCGGACTCATGCTTGCACAGTCTACATTTGCGCTCGAGTCACTTTCCGATGAATATCTAGCGGATACTACGGGTGAAGGCATTGCTTTACTTCCTGAAAACTTCAAGATGGTGTTCCAAGGGGCCAATGATCTCTCCACGGCTTCTAGCTACAACCGTGGCGTGGCCAATCCACAACAATACGACACGGGTTTCATTCGTATTATTCCTGTAGGTGAGAACTACTCCAAATATACCAATGCCGATGATCTGACCACGAAACGAACCAAAGCGGACATCTTTATTTATGGTTTGGCACTTTCACGGTCTGATAATAATGCCAATAGTCGTTTCAGCAATCAGGGCTTTACATGGGGAAGTGATGTTAACCCTTGGTTATTTCGCGCTGGCACAGCCACGGGGATTAAACAGTTTCATCAATCGAATGCAAGTTCAGATGTGAGCTTTCTAGGGCTGGAAGCCCCTTTAGCGACCGTTCTAGCCAGTGACGCAGATAATAATATTAAATTAGGTCTATGGTGGGATGCTTTTTCGCGTAGCTGGAACTCCCAAAATAAAGTCGACCCTATCACTGGTGCACCAACAACAACCAATGCGGCTGCGGATCCTGATTTAAGTTTAAATCAAAGAATACGTTTACAAACGGTTGCCAACGGATTGAGTTTAAATGGCTCACAGGTTCGTATGTTTCAAACCCAAGCATCTACCCTAGACCAGCAAAATAAAACCTTTGGGATGGCAACTTTACTTCGGCTTAATACCAATGATAATCCATCTACATTAATCTATGAAAATACAGATGCAAATAAAGCGCTATTGAATGGCAAAGTCCTTCGACTGAGCACAGCCGCGACCAACGATGGTACGGCAGTCACACCCGCATTAGATCGTTCATTGGCTCCAATCTTTGATGCCAGTGAAGGACTTTATTTATACAGCCCAAATATTAATTTGGTCTTGGGCAATATGTATCAGCCTTTTGTTGTAGGTTCGGAAGGACGCAATATTATTCTTGAAGTCACGCGTATTCCAAATGTGCCTGAGATTTATAAGCAGATTTATACCTACTACCCAGATGTACAAGGTGGAAGCAGCACTGACTATAAAGGATCAACTTGTAATGTGGCCTATTGCGGTTCGAATATTGTTCAAACTGGGGCAGGAAGTACCGCGATTCAATACCAAGGGAATAACGCAACACATAGCAGTATTTCGATTGGTAGTGTGACACGAGATCCGACCACCAATACGCTCAAAGCCAATACAGCCAATAATTCTACGGGAGTGGTATTTCGTGGGACTGGAACAGCAGTTCCTGTGAATCTGGGTTCGGTTGCTATAGATGGTGTGTTGATCCAACACTTAAAAATTAAGACCACAGGCCTATAGGACACTGACATGATGAAAAAGTTATGTATAACCCTGTTGATGTCGGGATCTATGTTGTCTCAAGCGGGTTTGGTGGATTTGGATAATACGGAACTGGTTGGTGTGACTGGACAGAGCGGCGCAGATTTGAGCTTAACGCTATCGATCAACCACCAATATGCCAATGATATGAGTCTAAATACGATTTCCAGAACCAATAGTGTAGATGCGAATGGGCGGGCTATTGTCACTGAAGCCTATTATCAAATGCGCGCAAATCAAGATTGCGCTTTATTAGAACTGTGTCGTATCGCCATTTCCCCAAATAATCATAAGGAAAATGGGCAACGAAAATGGCTGGTGTTTAAGCAGTTCCAAGGCACAATGCAAATTGATAAATTTTCGCTAGAAGGCACCACAATTCTGAATAAAGAAGGCAAGCCACAAACTGCGATGCTGTTAAAGTTTTTCGATGATAAACCCCTCAAAATTCGTAACTTGGGCTTTGCCAGCCTTTCAGTGGAAAGTGGTGAAAATGGATATTTCAATACCTCAACGTATAACAGTTATGGTGCGAGTAAAACTGTACCAAGTTTTGATAAAGGTCAGGAACAAGGCTTTATGGGCTTAAATGTCCATGGAAACTTACATCTAGATGGAAATCTAAAAATCTTTAGCTATAACTGCTCGGGTACTGTGGGTAGCCGCTGTTAGACCTATAGTTTCAAAAGGATATTGAAATGCATAAAATAATAAAACTAAACCTTCTGACACTGTGTATTTGTGCAGCCAATCAAAGTTATGCATTACAAGCTTTGAATGATCAGATTTTAAGTGATGTAACGGGTCAAGATGGTATTTCAATTACCCATGAAGCTTCAAAAGTTGACATTAAACAACTGAATTGGGTTGATCCAGCGGAAGTCGGAAAAACACCGATTAAACTGGGGTTACATAATATTGAAGTAAAAACGGCGACTGGTTATAACAACATTAAAACCAAACTCGATTTTGATGTGGGAACAACACAATTAGCCAATGGTACGCAAGGGGTTGGTATTCAGCTCTCTGCAAGTGTGTCACCTTTTACCGCAACGGTTGCCCAAATCATGCTGATGTGTTCACCAAATTGTGCAACGGGTGAAACGGATCAAAATTTAGGAAGTTTTAAGCTTTCAACTATTTCACCTTTTGAAGTGTACTTAGCAACGACGAATGGTCTGTTTAACCGCGACTCAAAGGTGCATTTAGATTTTAAATTGCAGAATGCCAGTATTAGTTATGGACAGAATAATCAAGATTTAACCTTAAAAGATTTCAACTTTAATTTATCTGCTGATGGATATCTTTATATCGATGAAACGGAAGGTGTGGTTCTCACTTCAAAGGGCAGTGTCGGCGATAATATTGTTGTTTTAGGTCGAGTGGAAGATAAAACTGATGTGCATGACAGTCGTGTAGGTAATGCCACAAATCCGGGGTTAAACGTTGATTTACGTTATGGCTCAGTAAACTCGACTCATCGAAACTTAATTCGAATAGGGGCATCGGGTGCATTAACCAATGGCAAGATCGTGTTGAATGCTGACCAAACTGGTGTTGCTAAGTTTAATACGGTCAACCGTGTTAACGGTAATGTTCAAGAAAATGAGGTGATTGCATCTGCAGGTTATGGTTTTAAGAATGCGGGCGGCTTACATTTAAATGTATCGGCTGACTTTACCCGTGCAGGGAATAGTTTGCTCGGCGCTGCGACACCGACAACGTTTGAATTAGGACACACTGGTACAGGCAGTTACGCCATCGAGTTTTCAAATTTATCACCGCTCAATGTACGTACTTCTACTGACCCCAATTCAGCAATAAACAGTCAAAATGCTTATATTGATTTTGGCCAGATTTACATTAATAACATTCGCACCAATTCAATGGGTTTTGTGGTTAATGACCAAATTAAGACGATATTGGGTGCGCAAAACTATGAACTGATTTATAACCCATCGCCAACGGGTAATGCTTCAAATATGGCTTTTATTGCTGTACGTGGACTCGATTTTCAAGCCATTGCACGTAAAGCCCGCTTTATTTCAGATAATTCCATTGCGGTAAACAACACTAACGAGGGGACATGGGGCTTAGGTATTCCACTTTATAACCTAAATGCCAATGCAGCATTTTTTGCCAAGAAATATACGAATACCGTTGGAACAGTGAAGGATGGGTTGGGCTATGACATCGCGGTATCAACCGATGGTTATGGTGAAGATAGTCAAGGCAACCCGAAAACAACGTCGATTATCGTCATCGATGGTGCGATGAGTAAGCATGGCGAAGAAGTTAACTACTATACAGGCTTACGTAATATTGACTCGTATTTTAAAGCCAATGGGGTGATTGGCTTTAATGAAAATGAAATCTATATCAAAGCTGATAATTTATTGTTTGCTGCCAATGCGGAAATCGCAATCGGGCAGCTTCCAGGTGCACTGTATAACTGCCCAGCAGGGGTGGATAGCTGCGCCAAAGAAGTCGTACCGATTAATAACTTTGCCAAAAAAGATGATGTTCTCGCATCGATTGCTTTTATGTTAGATGGTAAAGGCGAACTCTTTATTATTCCAGGACTTGAAGCTGTAGGCGGAACATCGCAAAGCAATTACCTCTCATTTAAGTCTAATTTTGAGTTTAATACGTTGAGTAGCACAGACCTAAGTAATGAAAGTAAAAAAGGCAGTTTTATTAGTTTAAGTAATACCGATAGCAATGGAACAACAACAAAAACCTCAAGTTTTAACTTAAACAAAATGCAAGGTCACTTAGGTTTGAATGGAAAAATTCATATGCAAAAGGACTCAGTTGTCATCGACAATCAAGTGCAATTTAACCATAAGGCATTAGCAGGTGGGCAAGGGACTGCCTTTAGAGCGGAGATCGCATTATCTCCAACGGGTACCATGCAGAAGGTTGCCGATATTGCTATTACGGGTGGGGCTATGCGTAGCACATTAGGGATTACGCCGCGCTAAAAAAATGACAAGGAATAAATAAAATGAATAAGTCTTTAATTTCAATTTTAATCACAGCGACTTTAGGGTTTAGTCAAAGTTATGCGATGACTGCTTTAAATGACGAGGAATTGTCAGAAGTCGAAGGCCAAGCTTTGATGAATTTAGAATATACCGCTGGCTCAAATGGCACGGACTCGCTTGGCCAATCTTATACACAATCAAATCTTGGTTTTTATAAATTGGGACTAAGTGCGGAAATAGAACTGAATGCCAATATTAAGAAGTTACAACTAGGTTGTGGCGGTAGCAATAATAGTATAAGAGCTGGCTGTGATATTGATATTGATAATCTGAGCCTAAGTGGTATACCGGAAGCAGGTCAAGAGAGACCGGAAACATCAGCGAAGCTAACCAACCCATTTATAGAGTTTGCTATTAAGAATCCTACGAGTGCTGCGACAAGAGAAGTAATGGGATTTCGTGTCAGCGCAGAAAAAATTGTGGGGTTACTTACAGCGGGAACAAATGATGGTACCCAAAATGGTATTAATACATTAAGCGGTTATATGAAAATTGCACCTGCAACGGGTTCCACAAAAACTCAAGAAACACCATTTACACAATCGTTAACAGGAAAAGTAAACATTGCAGGTTGTTTGAACTGCCCAAGAGAGTTTGTCACCAGTAATAGTACGATTAAGATTCCTTCTATGCCTGTGAATTTTACTACTAAAGAAGCTATCTTAAATGGGTCAAGATTAACCTCAGTAAATGTTAATGCTCTTGCAGATGTTCCCACAATTATTTTGACAGAAAATTCAGGTAATATGAAAGCTGTGGTGCCGGGAACAACTTGGGTAACAATTATCCCTTTATCTAATTTTACTATCAGTGATATGCGTGTAAATATGCAAATTTCAGGCTTAAAAACAGATATTGCACTCAATCAGAGTTTGGGGTTAATCCATTCTTTACCACTGAACAACCCTGTAAGCCTATCACTTCAAAAATCAAAACTTTTTTGGCCTAAAGAGCAAGCGGTAGCCGACCCTGGGTGGTGGTTGGCAGTAAATGATCCTGTACAGCTCGGAACATTGAATGCCAGTGAAAATTACGCAGTTGACATTAATCCAATTTTACCCGATGTTGCGACTTATTTAAGTGATTGGTTTGATGATCATCCACTCTATGTAGATTTTGGCTCTGCTGTAAGTGCATTATTTACATCAAAACTTGTAAGTAACGTGGGGGAGGTGAATTTAGGCTCATTGCCAGCATTGCCTTTACCGCTGAATAATATTCCATTAGGAGCCAGCCAAAATGTTATTTCCAATTGCTACGGTGGATTAAAGTTCTGTTAAATATATAACGTAATAAAAAATCCCGCGATATACGCGGGATTTTTTATTCTAAAATGAATTATTTTGCAATTTTCGCCAATAACTCTTCTTTAGAAATGTTTACAGATTCAGCGTCACGACGGCCTTTATATTCAAAAGTACCTGCATCCAAGCCTTTCTCACCAATCACAATACGGTGAGGAATCCCAGTAAGCTCAAGGTCTGAGAATTTCACGCCTGGACGTTCGTTACGATCATCCAGCAATACATCATAACCTGCTGTCGTAAGTTCAGCGTACAGTGCTTCAGCTGCTTCCAAAGTGCGTGGAGACTTATGTGCATTCATCGGCACAATGGCAACTTCAAACGGTGCAATTGCCATAGGCCAAATAATGCCTTTTTCGTCAAAGTTTTGCTCAATTGCAGAGGCAACTACACGTGTTACACCAATACCGTAACAACCCATGGTTACCGTAAATGGCTTACCATCTTCACCTAAAACTTTACAACCCAAAGCTTCTGAATACTTTTGACCCAGTTGGAAAATATGCCCAACTTCGATACCACGTTTAATTTGCAGCGTACCTTTACCGTCTGGAGACGGATCACCCTCAACCACATTACGTAAGTCATAAACTTCGGTGAACTGCGCATCACGTTCCCAGTTTAGACCAGTCACGTGTTTATCAACCTCATTTGCACCCGCAACAAAGTCAGACAGTACCGATGCAGCACGGTCGACAATGACCGTTAAGCCTTTTTCTATCAAGCCTTGTGGTCCACAGAAACCAGCGGTTAAACCCAGTGCAGCAAGTTGTTCTTCTGTTGCAAAAGTTAATGGTGATGCAATGCGCGGATGCTTCTCGGCTTTAATTTCATTTAGCTCATGATCGCCACGTAAGAACAATGCCACTACCGGTGTTGCTTGGCCTTCTTCGGCTGCAATACCTTGTACTAACAAGGCTTTTACAGATTGAGCAGGATCAGATTTTAAGAAGTTAGAGACATCTGCAATGGTTTTTTGATTTGGTGTATCGACAACTTCTAATGCTTTGGTTGGCGCTGCACGTTCCCCAACTAAAACGGCCTCAGCCATTTCAATATTTGCTGCATAGTCAGACTCTGTCGAGAAGGCGATATCATCTTCACCACTTGATGCTAACACGTGGAATTCATGTGACCCTGAACCACCAATTGAACCTGTATCGGCTTGCACTGGACGGAAATCTAAACCTAAACGGCTAAAGATTTTGCAGTACGCGTCGTACATGATGTCATAGGTTTCTTGCAGTGATTCTTGGTTTGCGTGGAAAGAATAAGCATCTTTCATGATAAATTCACGTGAACGCATTACACCAAAACGTGGACGAATTTCGTCACGGAATTTGGTTTGTACTTGATAGAAGTTTGCAGGCAATTGTTTATAGCTTTTGAGTTCATTGCGCGCAAGATCGGTAATGACTTCTTCGTGGGTAGGACCAAGCACGAAAGGGTTGCCATGGCGGTCTTTGAAACGAAGCAGTTCAGGGCCATATTGGACGTATCGACCAGATTCTTCCCATAAAGACGCTGGCTGAGTTACGGGCATCAGGACTTCGAGTGAACCCGCATTGTTCATTTCTTCATGAACGATCGCTGCAACTTTATTTAATACGCGAACGCCCATCGGCAGCCAAGTATATAAACCTGAAGCCAATTTACGAATCATCCCAGCACGTAGCATTAGTTGATGTGAAATCACTTCTGCGTCATTTGGGGTTTCTCTTAACGTTGCAAATAAAAAGCGACTCGCGCGCATGGAAACTGTCCTAAAATTTTAAACTTTGAAAGTCAAAGATTATACGATAAAAAATGAGGAGGCATGTCGACACCGCCTCAGAAAAATGTTGATTATTATGACATGGTTTTACGTACTTGACGCAGCATAAAGTTCTTAAAGTCATCTAAATAGGTGAAGATCACAGGAACCACCACCAAGGTCAGCAGTGTCGATGTAATGACACCGCCGATCACTGCATGTGCCATAGGTGCGCTTTGTTCCCCCCCTTCACCTAGCCCTAAAGCCAGAGGCACCATGCCCATCACCATGGCACTTGTGGTCATCAGAATAGGGCGTAGACGTGTTTTACCCGCATCAATAATCGCTTGATAACGATCAACGCCGTGATCCATGGCTTTTTGAATGAAATCGATCAATAGAATCGCATTCTTCGTCACCAACCCCATCAGCATAATAATGCCGATAATGGAAAATAAATTCATGGTGGAATTAAATAAGAAGAGCGCTAAAAACACCCCAATCAATGATAGTGGTAGGGAAGCCATAATCGCCGCAGGGTGAATAAAACTATTAAACTGAGAACCTAGCACAATATAAATAAACACAATGGATAAGGTGATTGCAGTCATGGCATAACCTGCGGATTCAGCCATGTCTTTGTTTGAACCTTGCGTGTCAAAACTATAACCTGCTGGAAGGTCAAAGTTGTCTTCAATTTTTTTAAGATCTACACCAATATCGCCTGCAGGACGACCTGCTGTGTTGGCTTCGACTAAAACCTCCCGTGCTAGATCGCGACGATTAATCTGCGATGCCCCCAGACTTTGCTCTAAATGCGCAACGCTAGAAAGGGGAATCAATAAAGCTTGGCCATTGGCATCCGTTTTTTGCGATGTGAGGTAAAGGTTTTGTACATCACTAGGTAAGCTACGTGCAGTTTCAGTTAGGCGTAGGTTAACGTCATAAGTTTCGCCTTTGTCATCTTGCCATGTGGTGACATCATCCCCTGCAATCAGTGGGCGAATGACATTGGCAATTTGGTTGACCGATAGTCCTAAATCGCTGGCTAAGACCCGATTAATATGCACGCCTAAAGTCGGTTTAGGGGCTTTAAGTGAGGTTTCTAAGTCGACAATGCCTTTGACTTGCGCAATTTCAGCCATAAAGCGGTCTGATATCTTCTGGAGTTCCGCTAAGTCAGGACCTTTGATGGAAATCATTACGGGCTTTTGTCCGCCCGATACCGTTTCATCTGCCGAGGCAATTGAGGTCACAGTAATGCCACCTACTTGTTGTAGGCGTTGGCGGAACTCATTGTTTAAGTCGGTTAAGCTTTTCTTACGCTCTGTGCGTGGCGTAACGGTTACGCGAATACTGACATGGTTTTTACCACGATCCGTAACGCCATTAATCACCGCATAAGTTGCTCGAACGTCAGGGTGCTGCTGAATAATTTTATCGACTTGCAGCAGTTTGGCTTGTGAATATTCCAAAGAGGCGTCGACAGGTGTTTCGAACTTAATCCGAATCTCACCTTTATCTGGAACAGGGACAAACTCGGTTCCAATTAGTTTAGATAAGCCTAATGCACCGAACAGTGAAGCCACAGCAATCATGAGGGTGATGAATCGGAAGCGCAGAGCAAGCTTGAGTAATTTCTCATAGTCATGGCTGAGATTATCTAGTTTGCCAGAAATCCAATTGAAGAAACGTTTGACTCGATTGGGTGGTTTATGTGGATTATGCTTTTCAGCCCAATGTGCAGATAGCATGGGATCTAAAGTAAAGCTGACAAACATGGAGATCAGCACAGCAGTACTGACGGTTACGCCAAACTGATAGAAAAATCGACCAATAATACCACCCATAAATGCCACAGGTAAAAACACCGCAACAATGGTTAAGGTGGTGGCTAAAACAGCGAGTCCAATTTCTTTGGTGCCATCAAGGGCTGCTGTGACAGGGTCTTTGCCCATGTCTGCATGTCGCACAATATTTTCACGGACCACAATCGCATCATCAATCAGTAGACCAATACTGAGTGATAGTGCCAGTAAGGTCATCATGTTGATGCTAAAGCCGAAGATCCAAATAAACGTCAGAGTGCCAAGAAGAGCAATCGGCAACGTCATGCCTGTAATGGCGGTGGAACGGAACGAGCCTAAAAACAGCAGGACAATCAAAACGGCAAGAGCTGCACCCTCAATAATGGTACGTGCAACATCGGTGATGCTATTACGAATGCCTTTGGATGAATCTACCACGACTTTTGCTGTGGTGCCTTCAGGTAACTGTTTTTGGATATCTGCTAAGGTCTCATAAGCACCATCGACTACATCAATCACATTTGAATCGGAACTGCGTAAAATATCAATCGCAACCGCGGTTTTACCATCTAAATAGGCACTCGACTCAAGTTCGGCTTGGCTGTCTGAAATGCTTGCAACTTGGCGCAAATAAATCGGTACACCATTTTTATTGGCAATCACCAAATCGCCGAAGGCTAAAGGATGAATCACTTTAGACTTGATCTCGACCACGAGTTCACTGTTACCATGCTTCAACGTTCCACCCGGAACCTCAACATTTTCAGCTTTTAGAGTGTTGATGATCTGATCAATACCAATCCCAAAACTTTGTAATTTTTCAGGTTCAATCTGTATGCGAATTTGTCGCTTGGCATCACCCAATAAGTTGACTGTCCCGACACCAGAAACGGTTCTAAACTGTGGAACGATGCGCTGATCCAAATAAGAACTGAGCTCATTCAGTGACATGTTTTGTGATTCAAATACAATCGACATCACGGCATTGGCAGAAGGATCGTAACGTTCAACAATTGGGTCTTGAATTTCGTCTCGAAACTCAGCGGTGACTGGTGCAATTTTATCACGGACAACTTGTGCGGCTATAGCGGAAGAAACATCGAGATCAAATTCAGCAATAATGGTCGATAAGCCTTCGCTAGACTGAGAAATGACCTGTTTTAAACCTGAAATGGTATTGATTTGATCTTCCATTTTCTTGGTGATTTCAGACTCAACTGTTTCAGGCGATGCCCCTGGATAAGTGGTATAAACCACCACGAAGGGGAAATCGACATCAGGAAACTCCTCAACTCCCATTCTTTGCCAAGAGGCTAAGCCCAAAACCATCAGACAGAACATCATCATGATGGTAAAAACAGGATATTTCACACTAATACGGGTTAACCACATAGCAACAACCTTTTCTTATTTTTATGGATTGATTGTCACCATTTGATGCAAATCTTTTTCATTAAACTTTATACGGCTGATACGGTCGCCGGCTTGTAGTCCCTGTACTACAGCGCTGTTGTTGCTATAGCGTTGTTCCAATACTTTTATTTGAACACGTTTAATTTTATTGTGGCGAATCACCCAAACATAAGGCGAATTTTGTATATTTTGAATGGTATCCAGCGGGATAATTTGCCCTGAGATGGACTGTGAACCAAGTATGTTTCCCTCTACAAAGGTCCCAATACTCAATGAATTAATACTTTCAATTGGCTGAGCAAAAAACTCAATTTGACGGCTTGCGGGATCTGAAATCGGGGAAATACGAATAAGTTTGGCTGTCAGTTTTTGGGGATTGCCTTGCAGCCGATATTCAATTTTTTCTCCCAAACTTAAAGCTGCTTGTAGATCACTTGGAATTTTGGCCTGTATTTCTAAATGACTCGGGTCAATGATTTCAAAAAGAGTTTGTCCTGCGGATACTGTTTGTCCAGGTTCCACCTGACGTTGAGTAATAACCCCTGAAATCGGGCTTAAAATAGTGCCATCGCGATCCGCTTTTTCGGCAATATCAACATTGGCTTGTTGCGCACGAACATTTTCTAATTGAGCTTGATAGTCCACAAGGTTTTGTTCATATTCCACTTTAGAAATAAAGCCCTGGTCGAGTAAACGTTTTTTTCTTTGAACCATGCTTTTTGCAAGATTGGCTTGGGCTTGGGTTGAAGCAAGATTGGCTTGAGCCTGAGCGAGACGCGCAGCATTATCTTGATTGTTCAATCGAACCAGTACTTGGCCTTTTTGAACGGCTTGTCCAACTTGAGCGGAGACGGCGGTGGCTGTTGCTGTCACTTGAGCCTGAATAGAACTTTGATTGACGGCTCGAATGGTGCCAGTAAAAGCTGTACGCTGGATAGAAGGCCCTTCTTGGAACTGGACCAAGTCTTCTGCGATCAGCTCGATTTTAGCTGTAGATGAAGTCGGAGATGTGGCCTCGTCTTGTTTTTGGCAGGCCGAGAGGAGTAAGCACAAACACAGCGGACTGAGTTTTAAAATAGGGAGCACTTGGCGGCTTAATTTAGTTTTTATACATGGTGCAGCCTGCATTGAGTCAAATCCTTTGGTCTAGCGGCGAAAGTCAGCATACTGTAAATAAAACGCAGATTATTCAAGGGTTTTTAAACGAGCAATAATTCTGTCGTATTCAGCCTTGGTATTACGATAGTGACTTTGTAACGATTGTATTTGTTCTTTTTTCATCACAATATTTTTGGAATTATAATCAATCATATCTTGGAGTGGTTTCGGATTGCTTTTGCCTTTACGCATGTTTTCTTTTTCTTGGCGTAAGAATCCAATACGGTCATTCTGTAATTGTTTTAATTCATCTTGCTGGAACTTAATCTGTTTTAAAATATAGGAAAGGGCAGTATTGCGTTTTTGAGTGGCGACTTGACTGTTGGTATAAGCGCGTTTTAATTTAAGATCTGACTCGCGTTGCTTGGTTGCTGCTGCACGTTGTGGCGCATACTGCGCATCTTTTTCTGCGTTGTATGGACGAGCCCGTTGAATCACTTGCATGTTGCTATCGAGTGCTTCATAACCATAACGAATATGGTTGGGGGTGACACTGCTACTGACGTTCGCGATGCCTTTACTGTCGTAATATCGATACCAGACCGCTTTAGGTGGATCGGCCATAATCGAGATGGTCTGCAAACTTAGCAAAGCCAGCAAAATGACTTTCGCAGTCATCCTTTTTTTCACGATCAAAGCAAGTTTGTGATTAAACTCCCTAAGCATCGATACCCCCAGTTTAAAGTTGACTAAATTACTTATTTACAAGCAATAAATAGTGCTATATTAGTCCTAAATTTAGGAATAAAAAATATAATCAGTCAAAAAAAAATCGACGGGTATAGGAAAGTGTGAAGCCGTTCTTAAAAAGAAGATGAAGTGTGGTTTTATGCGGAAACTGTTCGTTGAAAATATAAGTAAATATATGTTAAAAGTGTACGTAACTTGTAAAGCGTCTACGAATCTGTTTCTACAAACATTCTAAAAATGGGAAGGGTCATATTAAATGGACGATAAATTCCAGAATCTAAAAGTAATGGTCATTGATGATTCAAAAACCATTCGTCGTACAGCTGAAACATTATTGCAACGCGAAGGTTGTGAAGTGGTGACTGCAGTCGATGGTTTTGACGCATTGTCAAAAATTGCTCAAGCCAATCCTGATATCGTATTTGTCGACATTATGATGCCACGACTAGATGGTTATCAAACGTGTGCATTAATCAAAAATTCACAAAATTATCAAAATATTCCTGTCGTGATGCTCTCTAGCAAAGATGGTCTATTTGACCAAGCCAAAGGGCGTGTTGTCGGTTCAGACGAATATTTAACAAAGCCGTTTAGTAAAGATGAATTATTAAATGCGATTCGTAATCACGTTTCAGCATAAATAATATAAGTGTAATTGGGGAAAATTATGGCGCGTATTTTAATTGTGGATGACTCACCTACAGAGACATTCCGCTTTAAAGAAATTTTGGGGAAACACGGTTTTGAAGTGATTGAAGCGTCGAATGGTGCCGATGGTGTAACCATGGCTCAAGCTGAACTTCCTGATCTTGTGTTGATGGATGTGGTGATGCCAGGCGTTAATGGCTTCCAAGCAACCCGTCAAATTGCGCGTGGCGCAACAACAAAACACATTCCCGTAGTGATCGTCAGTACTAAAGATCAGGCTACGGACCGTGTATGGGGTAAGCGTCAAGGTGCATGTGATTATTTAACCAAGCCTGTTGATGAAAACCAACTGATTGATGTGATTAAGCAACACCTGAACGCAGGATAAGCTCTATGGCAGCAAATGGATTTATCGAATTACTTCGACTTGCTAAACGTGGTAATAAAAACTACGTTTCAAACGAAAATGAGGTAAACCGCTGGTCGGGCATTGCATTTGAGATGATGGGGCAATATTTCGTTGCGCCATTAGGTGAAGTTGCAGAGGTGATTTATCCTCCGAAATATACCTTAGTGCCAAATACTCAACCTTGGGTTGTGGGTTTGGCCAATATTCGGGGACGTTTACTTTCTGTTGCCGATTTAGCGCACTATGTATCAGGGCATCGCAGTGCGTATTCACCAACTCAAAAAGTACTCTGTATTAGTCACAATGACCACTATGTCGGTTTAGTTGTAGATCAGGTTCTGGGGATTCAGCACTTTAATAAGAAAAGTTTCTTTTCTAAACATGAAGATTTAGATCGGAATTTAAAAGAATATTGCCAAGGGTATTTTCACCAACACAACCAACAATGGCATGTTTTCTTATTCAGTCGCTTATTAGACAATCCAAAGTATATGAACGTATCTATAAAATTTATAAATTAATATCATTGTCGCGCGCGAAATTATAAGGGCGTAAATTGGGGAGAAGCTGCATGGGCTTTAAACTTAAAAAGAAAAATACGGATGGAAGCAGTAACCGCTCAGGTGGAAATGCTTTAGTAGCAAAACTTCAATCACAGACGGAACAGTTTTCACGTGTATTTGGTGATAGTGAAAAGTCCAAGCCATTAATTTTGGGTGCGGCATTTTGTATCGTACTGGCTATTTTCTTGCTGTTGTACCTATTCTATAGCGTACCTCGAAATAACGAATTCACCCGTAGCTTGGGTGATTTACGTCTTTTATCACAAACGATTTCTCGTCAGGCAACTGAAGCAACAGCATCAGGTACCCCTGAAGCTATTAAAAAACTGACAGAGTCACAAAAGTCTTTTGCTGAAAATTTAGAAACAGTAAAAGATATTCACGCGAGTACAGATGCACTGCGTGAAGTAGATGCGCAGTGGAAAAAAGTTTCTGAAAATATTGATTTAATTGCATCGCAACAAAAAATCATTAACCAACTCTACGATACCAACATCGCGATTAGTGAAAGTATTCCTGGGATTCAGGCCGAATATAACTTAATGGTTGACCAAATGGCACGTCAAAATGTGCCAGCCAACCAAGTCGTGATTGCAAAAAACCAAGTATTCATTGCGGAACGTATCCTACGTTCAATTGGTTCTGTCTTGACGGGTTCAGCCAACTCGCGTGAATCTGCGGATGATTTTAGCTCAGATACAGAAACCTTCGCGTCATACTTAAACGCACAGTTAAATGGCAGTGCGGACTTAGGTGTAGAGCGTATTAATGACCCTGAAATGCGTGATTCTTTAACCAGTATTCAATCTGAATATGATGATGTACTGAAGTCAGCAGCAGCAACGGTCTTAAAGAACTCATCACAAATTGTTAAAGTACGTCAAGCGTCATCATCGATTTTTGAACAGTCAGATGCTTTGTTAAGCAATTTAAATAAATTATCTGGTGGTACAGGTTTAGCGATTGCAATTCCTGCCTTAGGTCTAATTCTAGCCTTGATTGCCTTCTTATTCTGTGTATTTAAATTACTCGTACTTCGTGGTGAATCAGATAAAAAACGTGTATCTCGTCTACAAGATGAATATGACCGTAACCAAAACGCGATTTTACGTTTACTGGATGAGATTGCCGATCTTGCAGATGGTGACTTACGTTCATATGCAACGGTATCTGAAGACTTCACGGGTGCAATTGCCGACTCGATTAACTTCGCAATTGACCAATTACGTGACCTTGTATCGCGTATTACTGAAACCTCTCAAGAGGTTGCACAATATACGGCAAGTACGCAGGGGATTACCAACCAGTTAGCCGAAGCATCTGAACACCAAGCGCAAGAAATTGCGGGTGCATCTGCCGCGATTAACGAAATGGCAATGTCAATTGACCAAGTATCTTCAAACGCTGAAGAATCAGCGGTGGTAGCAGAGCGTTCAGTAAAAATTGCTGCAAATGGCGCGAACGTTGTAAACCGTTCAATTGAAGGTATGGATATCATTCGTGAGCAGATTCAAGAAACCTCTAAACGTATTAAACGTTTAGGTGAATCTTCGCAAGAGATTGGTAACATCGTTGCCTTGATTAACGATATTGCCGACCAAACGAACATCTTGGCTTTAAACGCAGCGATCCAAGCATCGATGGCCGGTGAAGCAGGTCGTGGTTTCGCCGTGGTTGCGGATGAAGTACAGCGCCTTGCAGAGCGTTCAGCTTCAGCAACCAAACAGATTGAAACACTGGTAAAAACCATTCAGACCGACACCAACGAAGCTGTAATTTCGATGGAACAAACCACGTCTGAGGTTGTACGCGGTGCGAACTTATCTAAGGATGCGGGTGTTGCACTGGATGAGATTCAAAACGTATCGGGTAATTTGGCGAAATTGATTGCAAACATTTCGGATGCAGCAAAGCTACAATCCGCGTCTGCAGGTCATATTGCAACCACGATGAACGTCGTACAAGAAATTACCTCACAAACCACCACTGCGACTTTCGATACAGCACGTTCAGTCTCTGAACTTGCAAATATGGCGGAAGCGTTACGTGAGTCTGTAACAGACTTTAAACTGCCTGATTAAGCGCTTGCTTTGGGGGAGGGTATGCTGCTCATCGCTTGAGTGGCATACCAAATCAGGATACACATCAACCCAATTAGCTTGAGCAAAAAGACTGGTTTGGGATGATGGTTATAATGAAGTTTATGCACCTTTTTTGGGTAGCTGACAACGCAAGAAGCCTTAGCTATGAAAGAAATATTAAAACATTTAGTTGAAACGACAACGCTTCCGGAAGATAGTTATCTAGATCAAGATGCAGAAATTCTTGAAATTTTTGTTGAAGAAATTGAAGAAATCTTCGTTGAGTTAGATCCATTATTTGAAAAGTGGTACGCTGAACCAACCCATCAAGAAACCTTGTTGAGCATACGTCGTCACTTCCATACCTTAAAAGGCTCTGGTCGTATGGTGGGGGCAAAGTCAGCAGGTGAAACAGCATGGGGGGTTGAAGATACCTTAAATCGTGTGATTTCAGGAGCTGTACCGCTCACAGCAACGGTTCAAAAATTTGCTAAAACAGTATTCAAACTGTTTCAATTTAAACTGTATCCGACTTTTAAAGCGGTGCAGGAAATTGATCTTGATCTTCGTCCATTGGTTTTAATTGGACAACAATTACAACAAAATCAAAGTTTAGAACCTGCTCTAGAAGAGTTGCTACAACTGTCTAATCATCTAAATAGTAATGATGTCGTGACGGGATTAGAGTTGAGCGATATCGAAGTGGCTGAATCTGAGCCACAAGTTGTAGACGTTTCTGAGCAGGATAATCAAGTGCATGATGTCCTTGAAGAAACTTTAGCGATCTTCATTGAAGAAGCGGAAGACCATTTAGCGACTATCGATCAGTTCTTAAATGCAGATGAAACCAAAGTACAAGATTACAATGGCTTAATCCGTGCTTTACATACATTGCGCGGTAGTTCGTCTATGGCGCAAATTGAGCATGTTTTTAATGCCAGCTCAAAAGTCGAAAATCTATTTAAAACCTTGGTTCAAGAAGAGATTGTTTCCACCTCGAAGGAAATATCTTTACTCACCCAATATGCTGAATTTGTACGTGACTATTTACATGTGCTTGGGCGTGGTACGAACGAACAGCTTGACGTGATTTATGCTACGTTCACTACGGCTTGGGATAATTATGGTTTCAGTATAGAAGACGTAGACGATGAACTGAACCCACAAGGTATGGTCTCGAAGCTGATCGAGTTAAACATTGATCTGCTGCTTGATGCTGAGTTTGAGTTTGATCAGCGGGCTAAAGTTGAATATCCAGACTATATTCAGCACTTAGGTGAACAAGCAAAACAATTGCTAGAATTCACCAATAACCGTGCTGCTCAAGGAATTCATGACTTTACTTCTGAGCTATATGCGGGTTATCAAGCCTTACTGGAAAAGCCAGAATTACTCAATGTAGACTATGCATATGAGTTATTTGGTCAGGCACATCAAGAATTTATCCATTTATTTGACACTTTAGCTGCGGGTCAGCGTGTCATTCTGACTGAAGAAGTGCATAAAGTTCTGAATGAATTAATGGCCTTCGTACAGCAAGATGTTGAATCGACTTCGACGACGGTAATTGAACCTGTTGCTGAGGCTATTGTTTCTGGAAATACTTTACAACCAAGCCTTGATCTTGCGCAGATTTCGCAGCAAATTGCATCGGATCATCAGTACAAGCAATCGAATACGGCCAATACCGATTTTGATGATGATTTGCTCGATATCTTCTTGGAAGAAGCCGAAGAATTATTGATGGGGATGGATCAGGATCTTAATACTTGGTCTAAAAATGGCAATGATACAGCAGCGCTCAATAATTTAATGCGTTATTTGCACACCTTAAAAGGTGGTGCCAATATGATTTCTGCACCTTTTATTGGTTCGATTGCACACGAATTAGAGTCTATTTATGAGCGTGTGATTCGTCAGCAAATAGCCACAACGCCACAGTTGATCAGCATCATTCGCTTAGTACAGGATGACGTCGCAGACCGAATTCAGGTCATTCGTACGGAGAAGGTTGATTACCCAGCAACAGCGACCATTAAGGTATTGCATAACATTCAGAGCTTGGTTGAGGGTACGACTCTTACCGCTTCAGCATCTGAGCCTTTGGTTGAGGCGTTTGTTAAAGCAATTGAAGAGGCTCAGCCTCTAGTTCAAGAACCTTTATCTAATGTAGATAGAACGATTGAAGTTGAAACAGCTGCTGCTGCTGTTGAGTCAGCAACTGCAATTGAAGCGTCAAGTGTAGTTGAAAACACGGACGTTACTGTCGTTGAACAGCTGGATACTCCGTCACTTGTCCAAGAAGAAGCAGCCAGTCTGTTATCAATTGTTGAAGAAACCTTCTTGGAAGAAGCTGAAGAAATTTTAGCGACTACGGATGGCTTACTGAAACAGTGGACTGAACAACGTAGTGACCGTAGTGTGTTACTACAATTGCAACGTGCCGCGCACAGTTTAAAAGGCGGCGCACGTATGGCGGAGAATGAACCCGTTGGTGCGATTGCTTATGAACTAGAAACCACATTTGAGCAATTTGCTGTACATAATTTCAGTTCAAACGTGTATGACCCATTATTGCAAACCGCATTTGAATGGTTAAAACAAGCCATCTTCAAACGTGATTTTAGTAATTATGATGGTTTGAAAAACAGCTTAGCATCTATTGATTATGTGGATGTGATTGCGCAATTACCGACGCGTGTAACTCAAATTGATTTACTCAATGCGGTACCAAGTTTTGAGTTTGTGCAGGGTGATGGTACTGAGCCGCCAGCAATGCTGGGTGAGTGGAAAGAAACGACTCACTTGGATGGTGGTAATGAAATGATTCGTATCTCAGCTGATTTGGTTGAGAAAATGATCGACCTGTCCGGTGAAAATGCGATTAACCGTTCACGTATTGAGATGGACTTAGGTCAGCTCGGCAATACGTTGAACGAGATGGAGCTTGCAATTAAGCGTTTGGCGGATCAGTTGCGTCGAATGGAAGGTGAGCTTGAGAGTCAAATTATTGCGAAGCACGGTTCTGAAAACTCGCGCTACGCAGACTTTGACCCCTTGGAAATGGACCAATATTCATCGCTGAATCAATTGTCTAAATCCTTAGCCGAATCAGCTTCGGATTTGGTCGACTTCAAGAGCACTTTGGCTGAGAAAATTCGTGATGCGGAAGGCTTGTTATTACAACAATCCCGTATTCAAGCAGAGATTCAAGAAAGCTTAATGCGGACACGTTTGGTACCGTTCTCACGTATGCTGCCTCGTTTGCAACGTATTGTACGTCAGACCGCATCAACTTTGAACCGTCCAACGGAATTGGTCGTCCATAACACCGAAGGTGAGTTGGACCGTACGATTCTTGAACGTTTGGTTACGCCGTTTGAGCATATGCTACGTAACGCAATCGACCACGGTATTGAAGATGCGGAACAACGTAGTGCTGCGAAAAAATCAGTGACAGGCCAAATTGAACTAAACATTAGCCGTCAAGGTACAGACGTTATCGTCAGCTTTAAAGATGATGGTAAAGGTATTGATGAAAGCACGATTAAAGCGAAAGCGCTAAACTTAGGTTTAATTAAAGCCGATCAAGTGTTGGATAAACAGGAAATCTTACAGTTTATTTTCCATCCGGGTTTCAGTACAGCCAAAGAAGTGACGCAAATTTCTGGACGTGGTGTCGGTCTTGATGTGGTGCAAAGTGAAATTAAAGCACTGGGTGGACATGTCACGGTTGAATCGGAAATTGGATTCGGCACAACCTTCATTATTCGCGTACCGACTACGGTAGCGGTGAGCGATGCCTTGATGGTGAAAGCAGGCGATCAACAATATGCGATTCCATTGGCGCAGATTGATCGCATTGTGCGTATTGCTCCAACAGCATTGGATCACTATTTCCACAGCAAAGATGACCAATTCAAAATTGATGGTGTGAGTTATAAACTGCGCTATTTATCTGAGTTTTTATCCAATCAGCCGATTCCGCGTTTGAGTAATATTGGACATTCATTGCCGGTGTTATTGATTAAAGGCAATAGTGGACAAACCATTGCCTTATTGGTTGATCAGCTGATTGGTTCACGTGCGCAAATTGTAGTGAAGCCCGTTGGACAACAGTTTGCCAGCATTGGTGCAATTGCGGGTGCAACGATTTTGGGTGATGGTCATGTCTGCTTGATTTTAGATGGTCAGAACATCGCACGTCAGATTTTAAGTACCAAGCGTGTAACGCATGCCGCCGATCACCGTGACTTTGGTCGTCATCAGGATATGCGTCGTTTAGTGATGATTGTGGATGACTCGGTCACGGTTCGTAAGGTCACATCGCGCTTATTAGAGCGCCAAGGCTTTGATATTGTGACTGCTAAAGACGGTGTCGATGCGATGGAGCAGCTTGAGAGCGTTAAACCAGACTTGATGTTGCTGGATATTGAAATGCCACGTATGGATGGTTTCGAAGTAACGAATTTGGTTCGTCACCATGAAATTCACCAGAACTTGCCGATTATTATGATTACATCGCGTACGGGTGAAAAACACCGTGAACGTGCTTTCAGCTTGGGCGTGACACACTACATGGGCAAACCATTCCAAGAGGCAGAATTACTTGCCAACATTCAGCAGTTATTGGCTGAAAAGCAGGGGTAAATAAATGAATGTAAATGTTTCAAAGAGCATGAATGAGCAAATCAGTCAGCAAGAGTTGCAATACCTGATTACAGTATCAACAGGTTTTATTGATGCTTATATTATTGAGTGTCATGGTAAAAACCCCATGCTCTTGCCGCAAAATATTGTACTTTCAGCGCTCGATAGTGATACGCAAGTGAAAACGGTGGAATGGCATGATCTTCATCTGCCTGTTTATGCCATCAACCGTCCTGACCAAATGGAAGGGGTGGCGCTGGTGATTGAGGGGGATGATGCTTCTCAGCGCTTTGCTTTGATGTGTAATGAAATGCCGAAGTCAATTCGTTTGCGTATTTCTGAAATTGTTGATGATGAAAGCCCTGTGAATGATCCCACTATTTTCCAGTTGGTGCGTATGGGAGATGAGACTTACCATGTACCGAATTTAAATAAAATTCAGGCGAGTTTAGGGCTTTAAGCTTAAGTTTGAATGTAATAAAAAAGGAACTCAACTGAGTTCCTTTTTTATATGGGTTTGAATGCTTATATCAAAAGGCCTTCTAAAATTTGTTCGTAAATTTCAGCAAGTGGTTCAAGATCAGCGACATTCACATGCTCATCAATTTGATGGATGCTGGCATTGAGAACACCAAGTTCAAGTACTTGAGCACCTGTAGGAGCAATAAAGCGACCATCAGATGTTCCGCCTGAGGTTGAAAGCTCAGTTTCTACACCAGTTACATTACGAATGGCATTTTTAGCTGCATTCACCAACTCACCCACTGGCGTCAGGAATGGTAAGCCTGAATGTGTCCATTTAATGTCGTAGACTAAACCATGACGATCCAAAATTTCTAAAACACGTGCTTTTAATTCTTCAGCGGTCAATTCAGTTGAATAACGGAAGTTGAAAGTCACGGTCATGGTGCCTGGAACGACATTGGTTGCCCCTGTACCAGCTTGAATATTTGACACTTGGAAAGACGTCGCAGGGAAGTATTCGTTGCCTTGATCCCAAACCGTATCACAAAGTTCAGCAACAGCTTTAGAGGCCATGTGAATTGGGTTAATGGCTAAATGTGGATAAGCCACGTGACCTTGTTTTCCTTTGACTGTCAGTACTGCATTGAGTGAACCACGACGACCATTTTTAACAATATCACCCAGTTGATGGGTACTTGAAGGTTCACCCACCAAACACCACTTCATTTTTTCATTACGGGCTTCGAGTGTTTCGATCACTTTGACCGTGCCATTGATCGATGGGCCTTCTTCATCTGATGTGATGAGGAACGCGATTGAGCCTTTATGATTTGGGTGTTTTGCAACAAAGCGCTCAGAAGCAACCACCATTGCAGCCAAGGCCGTTTTCATGTCTGCACTGCCACGACCATAAAGCTTGCCATCACGAATTTCAGGGGCAAATGGGTCTGAGTTCCAAGCATCTAAATTACCTGTAGGAACGACATCGGTGTGACCCGCAAAGCAGAATACAGGTGCTTCAGTGCCTTTTCGTGCCCATAGGTTATCAACATCATCAAAGCGCATAGACTCAATGTTGAAACCAATTTTTTTTAAGCGTTCAGCCATAATATTTTGACAGTTGTGGTCCACAGGTGTAACCGATGGCTGACGTAAAAGTTGGAGGCTTAAATCGAGAGTAGCAGAAGAGGTCATGCGCATTTCAAAGTCAATAAAACAGTCGGCACTATAATAGGCGATTAATCTCTGGAATGCGAAACTTAGCAATAAAAAAACCTTATCAATTGATAAGGTTTTGAAGTGCAGATATTAATTACTTGCGGATTTCATCTTGGGTTTTTTCAGCGGTATTTGATACAGCATTACCTGCTGAAGAGACATCTTTACCCATACCTTTGACGGTATTACAGCCTGTTAAAACAAAAAGCATCACTAGTGAACTTAAAACAATTTTTTTCATCTCTATCTCCAAAATTTTTAGTGTATTCATCAAATGATTTTGTTCTGATGTTGTTTAAGATTAAAAAATAAACACTATAAAAAATAGCATGGTTTTACAGGAGATAAGTAAGCGTATGTTGTATTATGTATTTTTGTATAAAGGAACTTCTGCAAAATCAAGTTAAAATCAAATTTGGATTTCGATACATATAAAACTGATTGTTTTGATTTTGTAAGTACAGGCCATTTGTCCACCAATGTGCATTTTGGCTGCTGATTTCTGCATTTGGGCAAATCCACTCTTGACGTTGTAGGCGATAGTAATTCAAGTCGGCCTTTGGAATGATGTTACCCCAAGTGCCTAGTCGACGGTCTGGGTTGAGCCAATCGGGAAGGGAGTATTGATTTAAAGCATCAACTGCCGTGAAACCATTTCTTAGAGGGAGAAAAAGTTGCCCCTTTAAAACGGCAAAGCGCGTTTGAATGTCTGTGTCTAAAGCTTGCTGGAATTGAAACTGTTTATGGGTAAAGTGTTTTAGTTTTCGGTTTAAAGTATCAGTACGATTCAACCCATACCATGTGGTTAAGCTTAGATCTGTTTCACCTAAATAATATTTCAAGGCGACTTCCCAATGCTCGACTTGATTGGTTTCGGTATTTTTAATTAAAAAGTCCAACTCGCCCGTAGTACGTGCACCATCAATGATTTGGATACTATGACCCAATAATTCATAGGCATGATAGCGATGATCCAATAACCAAAACCATATGAACATTTCAAAGCGCAGACCCAGACGGGTACTTTTCAGTTGAGCCATAAAGTCTTCAAGTTCTTTTGGGTCTTGATCGAGCTGTTTAAGGCGAGGTAAATAGGTTTGAAAGTGCTGTTGCCAGATCTGTGAGGGATGAAAATGAAAAGCATGTTGTATATCGAGCTCTAACGGCAACGCAGACAAAATGTTTGGACTTGCTACAGCAAAAGCTAACTGGCGAACCAATGGATGTTTGAGTTGGAGCCAAGGTTCGAACAACTGATGCTGTGAAATGAGATGCATGTGAGTGCCTTAAAAAAGAAGCTAAATATGCAGAAGGACAACGGATAAAATTAAAAAACACTTTATACTACCGCAATTCGGTGCTCAGGAAAGTGGTATGAAAACGTTGTTTTGGCGTTGTTTAGTGGTGATCTTTGTCATCCTAGGCTTTATCGGTGCACTGTTGCCGGGTATGCCAACAACTGTTTTTCTGATCTTGGCCGCTTGGGCTGCTTCTAAAGGGTGGCCACAAATGGATGCTTGGTTACTCAACCATCCTAAATATGGCGCAACGTTAAGAGCATGGCGTGCCAATGGCACTGTACCACGTAAAGCGAAATGGTTTGCCAGTATCATGATGTTGATCAGTGGGCTGATCATGCTACTGACCAATGCACCATTTTTAGTGAAATTATTTACCAATACCACCATGCTACTTGTCGCAATATGGTTATGGTTACGCCCAGAACCAAATACTGGAATAGATAAAAAACAAATAGAGGACAACTGATGTCTTATGTAATTGCAGATGCAGACGTCTTGATTGATCTGGCTGAACAGACTTTAACGCTGCCTAAAAAGAATAAATTTTATCTGATCTCGTCGGGGAAAAATGGCATTGGCGAAACTGAAAATAGTGGTAAAACGCCGCGAGGCTGGCATCTGGTTGCTGAGAAGCATGGTGCTGAGCAACCTCAAAATGCCGTTTTTATTGCTCGAAAGCCTACAGGGGAAGTTTACGACACCGATTTAGCCAACCAGTTTCCTGAACGGGACTGGATTTTGTCTCGGATTTTATGGCTGAGTGGTTTAGAAGAGGGCTTTAATCGCGGGGAAGGCTGCGATACCTATCAACGTTATATCTATATTCATGGAACACCAGATAGCGAACCAATGGGGATGCCGATGTCGCATGGCTGTATTCGTATGCGTAATACGGATGTCATAGAGTTATTTGAACTAATTGATTGCAATGCACTGGTTTATATTTTCGAACATAAACTTGAAATCTAAAAATAGCTGTTAAAAATGTGCAAGCTTATTTTATTGAGTATTCAACGCTGTAATTTAAAATATGAATATTGAGTAGAAGAAGGGGATTAATCATAGAAAATGTGTATTTTGAGGAAAAGAAATTTAGGGAATAATCATTTTAATTTTCGCAAATATGTTAAATAACATACAGAAAATACTTGTTTTTATACCATTTGACCTATTTTTTAATCACTCGATTGCAAAAAAGTGAAAACAAGCCGAAAAGCGTTTGACAGCCTGTAAAGATTCTCTATAATGCACCTCACAAACGATAAAGACGTTAAGGGCGCTTAGCTCAGTTGGTAGAGCGTCTGCCTTACAAGCAGAATGTCGGCGGTTCGATCCCGTCAGCGCCCACCAAGCCTTTACGTTAAAGATCTTAAGTGCAGCGGTAGTTCAGTTGGTTAGAATACCGGCCTGTCACGCCGGGGGTCGCGGGTTCGAGCCCCGTCCGCTGCGCCACTTAAGATTTTTAATATTGTTTGTACCACATTAGTGACTTTGTGTAAGTGCAGCGGTAGTTCAGTTGGTTAGAATACCGGCCTGTCACGCCGGGGGTCGCGGGTTCGAGCCCCGTCCGCTGCGCCATTTATACAAAATCCTTAATGAGGGCGCTTAGCTCAGTTGGTAGAGCGTCTGCCTTACAAGCAGAATGTCGGCGGTTCGATCCCGTCAGCGCCCACCAGATTTTTTGCGATGCAGCGGTAGTTCAGTTGGTTAGAATACCGGCCTGTCACGCCGGGGGTCGCGGGTTCGAGCCCCGTCCGCTGCGCCATTCAAAGAATCGATTAAATTTAAGTTCCTGAGCTTGAGTTTAAAAACTAAGACTGACAATCTTAATCAGGGCGCTTAGCTCAGTTGGTAGAGCGTCTGCCTTACAAGCAGAATGTCGGCGGTTCGATCCCGTCAGCGCCCACCATATTTTACGATGCAGCGGTAGTTCAGTTGGTTAGAATACCGGCCTGTCACGCCGGGGGTCGCGGGTTCGAGCCCCGTCCGCTGCGCCATTTAAAATATAAATTTAAGTCCCTGAGCTTAAATTTGAACACAAAGACTGACAATCTTAAATCAGGGCGCTTAGCTCAGTTGGTAGAGCGTCTGCCTTACAAGCAGAATGTCGGCGGTTCGATCCCGTCAGCGCCCACCATATTCAAGCTGTAAAGCTTAATGACCCTAATTGCATTCGCAATTACCGTTGCAGCGGTAGTTCAGTTGGTTAGAATACCGGCCTGTCACGCCGGGGGTCGCGGGTTCGAGCCCCGTCCGCTGCGCCATTTTCTAGATCCCTTGTGCTAGTAAATGGAATCAAGCAAGATTTCTTTCTTGCTTCATAAAAATAGCAATGCTATTTTTAATTCTCAAGGGCGCTTAGCTCAGTTGGTAGAGCGTCTGCCTTACAAGCAGAATGTCGGCGGTTCGATCCCGTCAGCGCCCACCATATTCCCTTATCGTAAAAACCTTGCTTATCTCAAGCTGTTTTCATACACTTCTGTGCAATAATAATTTTAAAATATGACAGATTTATGAGAAACCCATATCAACGCAAAGCTGCGTCTAAAAATCAAAATACTACTTACGATCCTCTTGAAATCTATCGTCTTTTTATCGAAACTATCGTACATCAAGGCTATGTTATTGCATTATATCAAGATGGCTGGGCTTTATGTGCTACGCCGACTGGACAACGTTCTTTTGCGATGTGGCAGAGTAAAGGTTTAGCACAACTTTTAGTGAAAGATAATTGGGCGGGCTACGAAATCCAAAGTATTGGTCTTAGCGATTTAGTCGAAAAAGTGATTCCATTCTTACGTTCGGAAAAAACCACGGTCTCGATGAATTTAAGCCCAGAAGGGCAAAATGTTTTGGTTGCTCCAGAAAAATTATTATTAGATATCAAAAACTATTTATATCAATTTTCAATGCAGAAACCTGAATTATTTAAACAATTACAATTACCATCGCCACGGACAATTCGCCTCCATTAATTCAAGATGATCCCATTTTAGTATTCATTGAGTAACCAACCACTCAAATATGCAAAATACTCACGTAACCATGCATTATAGCGAGTGGCAAGAGGTGTCTGAGCGCTGAGCATGATGGGCGTTTGATAACCCTGACGTATGGCTATAGCGCGGCTACGTGGAATATGAAAATCGCTGGTCACAATAGCAATAGGTTGCTGGAGAGAAATATGCTGCTTGGCTAAAATCTTTTTACTATTGATCAGATTTAACTCAGTGCTGGTGCTTTGATCTTCGGTGTAAATACGCTTCACTGGGATATGGTGTACATCAATCAGATACTGCCGCATTGCTTCTGTTAGCGGCAGTGTAAAAATAACCCCCTAACGGCATTTAAAAACTGACCCCCTTGGTTAATATAGCGGTCATTTTGGACTGCTCAACATGTT
>NZ_LSOD01000036.1:0-33127 GCF_001592855.1 Acinetobacter sp. BMW17 | reverse complement strand
CCCCAGGTTGAAACTTAATACGAGATCAAAGGGGTCAATTTTACTTTGCCATTTGTAAGGTAAAAGGGGTCAATTTTAGAATGCCGTTGACACTTCAGCTTCACTATTTTTTTGCTGAAAGGAGAGGCCGCCACTGACGACCATAATACTGTTGGGATGGTGCTTGGCATAGCTTGCCGCTTGATCTAAACGGCTGGCCAATGTTGGACTCGGTTTGCCATGCTTCAGACCACTGCCAAGAACTACAATAGCGGGTGCAGCGACATGAGGGGTATTTTGTTGAGTTGAAAACCCTAAAAAGACGAAGAAAATGACTAAGCTAAAAATCCAAACAAAGAAAATCGCCCAAGCCCAACGCCATATTGATTGTCTGATTGTATTGGTTTGAATATAGGCGATAAGTTTAGGATAAGCCAGTGCATAAATGATTAGACCTAGTCCAATCAATAAGGGTAAGAGAGCGCCAAAATTAAAGCGTAGTTGTAAAACAAAATACAAGCCGTCTGCGAATAGTAATGACCCAATAATAAAACTAATGACTCTTTTTGATTTTTGCATATAGGCTTGTGGGTTATCGTTTGCATGGATTCTAGCAAATTTACGCATGAAAAAATCGAGCACTGTGGCTCGGTTTTTTACTTGGGCTTAGTGTTTAGTAAACATCACGACGGTAACGACCTTCTTGACGCAATTGATCTAATTTTTCTTCGCCTAAGATTTCAATTAGGGCAGCATCGACATCGCTCGCCATACCATTAATGCTACCGCAGACATAAATTACGGCACCATTTTCAACCCATGTTTTAAGCTCAGTGGCTTGTTCACGTAGTTTATGGTGTACATAGACTTTCTCTGCTTGATCTCGCGAGAACGCTAAATCTAATCGTTGTAGCATGCCTGTGGTTTGCCACGCTTCAATCGTACTTTGATAGAAGAAATCATGTTCACGTTGACGCTCACCAAAGATCAACCAGTTTTGAGTGTAGTCTAGGCGTGTACGTGAATGGAGTAGACTCATTAAACCTGCGATGCCTGTGCCGTTCCCAATACAAATGATAGGACGGTTGTCATTGATCAAGTGGAATGATTCATTGGTACGAATACGTAGTGCGATAGGTTGTTGAAGCTCGGCATGTTGGGTTAACCAACCAGAACCTAAGCCCAGTTCACCTGCTGAATCTTGCTGTTGGCGCACGACCAAACGTAACACTTGTTGAGTTGGTACACTTGCAATCGAGTATTCACGTGTAGGTAAAGGGCTCAATTGTTCCAGTAAATGTTCCAAATTGGCAAAAGGTTCAATCTCTGCGCTGAGGTTCTTATCCCAAAGCGCTTGCTCAATCGAAATGGCTAAAGACTCAACGATGCTCTGCGCTGCAATGTGATGCTTTTGCATAAAGGCTTGGATACGTGCTTTGCTGTTACCTGGTTGAACTTCAGCAATATCACCTGCTTGCCATGTTGCATCGAAGTTGGTTTTTAGCTCAATATTATAAGCATGTGCTCCGACACTATTTGGATTGAGTACTTCACGTTGTGCCAAATTCCATTGATCAAAGGTTTTGTCAATATTCATGGCTTGAAGCTCAAGTTTGGTTGCAGAGGCAAGAACACTGTTCCAACGTTGAATATCATTGTTATCTGCGTTGTTGACTTCAATGGTTTCAAACAAAGCATTTGCACCATTGGTTTTTAACCAACTATTAATGCGATGTCCAAAACTACAATAGGAGTCAGGATATTCTTGAGAGCCTAAAGCCAACACGGCATAGTGAAGGTGTGACAAATCCAAAGTTGTATTTAAAAATTTCTTTTCAAAACTACTGGCTAGGTCAGGTGCTTCACCCGTGCCATAAGTACTTGCAACAAAAAGCACTTGCTCAGCAGCTTTTAAGTCATCCTGTGCTAAGTGTTGTACAGCTTTAACGCTTACAGGTTGTCTTGCTTCTTGTAAGCTGGTTGCAGTACGCCAAGCAATTTGTTCAGAAACACCCGTTTGAGTTGCATAGGCAATGAGCCATGGTTTCGCATGTGGATCAACCGGAACATTCAACGCTCCACCACGGGCTTGCTGGGTGAGTTTCTTTTGTTTACGGCGTTTGAGATACAGCATCCAACCCGTTACAAAGAACAGTGGCATCATCAGTGATGCAAACATGGCAAAGAATTGATAAATTGGGCCAAAGAAGCTACCACGGTGTACAGGAAGCATACTGCTCATGATTTTTTCATTCAGCTTCTTCTGCTCATATAACTCCATTTTTTCAATTTGTGAAGTTTGATAATTGAAGACCGCTGAATTTCGTGCCCGCTCATGTTGTGGAATTGCATCTACAAATGAAAGTTCAAGTGTACCATCAGGCTTTTTCGGAATATTTAGGGTCAGGGTTGAATAGTCTCGACCAACTTGTGCGTTAAATCCTGTCCAAGTTTGGGTTAAAGCAATTTGCACTTGTTCTGGAGATAAGCCTTTACGCTCACCATGTTGTTCGCCTTGCCCACGTTCGCCACGTGCAGTGTGCTCACCTTGTGGGCCGCCACGACTTTGCTCACGTGATTCGCCACCACGAGCACCAGCCTGTTCACCACGTGGGCCTTGAGCTGCACCAGTATTTGGACGGGGTCCTTCTTGCATTTGTGCTTGTGGGCGTTCAACGCCGAGGACTTTAAACATGCCATCGCGCCACCAATCATAAGACCAGTACAGTCCTGTACAGGCCAAGATCAGATAAAAGATCACCACCCAAGTACCAACAACAGCATGCAAATCCCAAATGAAGTTACGTCCTTTCAATTTAGGTTTAATAAAAAACCATTGTTTGATGGAATGACGTTTGGGCCAACGTAAGTACAGGCCACTCAATACAAAGAAAATAAGCATGAGGGTACAAGCGCCAGTAATTTGTTTACCGACAGGACCAACAGTTAAATTACGATGCAACTGTTGAATAAAGTTAAAAAACTCACGGCCTTTAACTTCGGGTAAGACTTCAGCAGTATACGGGTTCACCATCATGTTATAACCACGACGTGCGCCTTCTTTCTCGATATTAACCGTACTTGAAGTGCTTGGCTCTTGAGCAATCGTAATACTATTGATTTTGATGGCAGGATCTTGTTTTTGGAAATGTAGATACAGCTCAGCAGGGGTTAATTTATTGTTTTGTGTTGCTTGAACGGTATAGCTGTCTGGGTTCATCCATTTTAAGATTTGTTGTTCATAAGAATAGATAGCCCCTGTGACGCCCATAAGCGACAGGATAAGACCCGCAGTGATTCCCAAAAACCAATGCACTTGGAAAAATGTTTTTTTAAACATGGCGATACTTAATGGTGAGCGATTTGTTGTGCGCAAATTATACCTGAAGATTGAGAAGATAATATGGATTTAGAAATTAATATTTATTCTCATTATCATTTGTATTCGAGGGTTTAGGATATAAAAAAACCTCCAAAAGTTGGAGGTTTTTTTTTACAGAAAAGAAAGGCAGGACTTAAAGTGGCTGCGCTTCACCAACTGTTTCTTTTAAATGTTTACGAATCGTATTAAACGAGAAGTTTTTGCTATCCATGCGTTTTGGCAGAATGTAAGCCCCTTCTTGGCCTTTCACTTTGAATTTAATCAACAAAAACTCAGGTGTGTTATACCATTCGTAGATGTCTTTCCAACCGATCGCACCGACACCTTCTTGCATGCCCATTTGCTGGCGCATAATCAGACCATGAGGTTGTACGCCTAAACGAATGCCTTTAATTTCCTGAACTGGAAACTCATTCATTTTGCGTTTCACATACCATTCTAAGCCGAATTTACGGACTAAAAGGTAAACCACGACGCAGGCGATTGCGACCCAACAAAAGATGGTTGAATAATTTTTGAGTAAAATTAGGCCAAGAATCGAAAGGGCTGTAACGACAGCCATGATGATCCAAGCTTTCATGCTAATTTTGTTTGTGCTACGCCAAATTTTTAATTGAGCATCGCGTTGTTCAGCTTCAGTGATTTCATAGGTCACAGGCTGTAAAGTATAAGCGTATAAATTTTTCGCGGTCATAGTGAAAGTAACAGATTTAAAACTGCAAAAAGTTTAGCATCATTTAGAGCATTTCAGTGAGTATATTGTTCCAAAATCACCCAAATTATAATGAAGCCAGTTCTGTGGCCTCATGATCCCGTTCGTGGCTTAAACTTTGCTTCAAACGACTGAACTGATTCAAGATGCTAAACATCAACGAAAGCTGTTGTAAAATAATCAATGCTTTCTGATCTTCCTCATTATTTTGGCTTAAACGCTGACGAATGGTCTGTAGCATATTTTGCGCAGTTAAATCAGGCATTTCATCCCGCAGGAGCGCACCTTGGATATTGTCAAAAGCGCGATCCATCAATTCTAAAATTTCTGGGTCGTCAATTTTTTCACGATGAGCTCCCAACGCGGCAATATAGCTAATAAAGGTATGATTGAGGCACAAGAACTCAAACGCCAAGCTCTTTTGCGTTGGGTCAAAGTCGGGCTCGGTGGCTAAAGTTGAAATGAGTGAAGCAACTTCGGCATCGGTATTGTGTGCGGCACGACGGACCACACGATAATTCAGGCCATTGTTGCGTCCAGACTTATATTGTTCAATCACCTCAGCCAAATAATCACATTGAGCGGAAAGCGAGCGGTAAATTGTGCGGGGTAGGCGACGGAACTTCCAGTCAGGGAAAATGAAACTCACGCCTAACCATGCCAGACCACAGCCAATTAAGGTATCCATCATGCGCGGAAGAGCAGCTTCGTATCCCATACCATCTAAGTTGAAATTAATCAGCGCCAAAATAGTGATGAAAGCGGTGGCTTGTGCATATTGTTTACTGCGCAGCTCAAAGAAAAGTACCCCGCTGATGACCAAAACGAGAAGTTGTCCTTCAATCGAAGGTACAAAGTACAATACGGCATACCCTAAAATGATTCCGACCAACGTTCCTACGATACGTAAACGTAAACGACGTTTGGTTGCGTTGAAATTGGGCTGACTGACAAATAGTGCTGTAAGTAGAATCCAGTACCCATATTCAATGTTAGTGACTTGAACAAAGATATATCCAACCAATAGCACGATAGACAGACGAATCGCGTGTCGAAATAACACCGACTCTGGGGTGAGATGTTGTTTAATCCGAACCTTAATGTCATCCCAGCCTTTCAGATCATCATCTTTGAGTTGGCTTTCGATATGCTTAGCTTTATCGAGTTTAATATTGCGTTCAGTTTCTAAGTTGCGTAGCTGTGCATCAATAGACTTTAAGTTTTGATACAACGAAAACAGAGCATTGACCCAAATTTGGTCGTATTGTTGTTCGTCTCTGAGCTTTTCTAATGATAAACGCAGGTTTTCAAATGCATGTTTAAAGCGCTTATTATGGGTATAGGTTTGACGGTTTAAAATGCTGCTGCTTAAGTCCTTACAGGCTTTGGCTTGTATAGATAAGATTCGTTGAAAGCGGAATAAGATATCGCTGTGTTGAAAAATTTTCGCCAGTTTTTGATAGTCAATATGTGCTGAATCTGCACGCTCGTGAATATCTTGCGCCACAAAATAATATTGCAGGCTGCGACGTGTATCTCGTTGTCCACGGTCACCTTTTAAACGGGTGAGTAGGGCGGTTTTCATGTCGTTGAAAATTGCAATTAATTTACCATTTTCCAACGACAGTTCAATCATACTCTGTTGATAGCTATTAGCTGTCATATCGACATCAAACAGGTTGGATTTGGCAAACAGAAAATCGGCGAGTGAGGAATAGCACTTCGATAGATTGTCCTGCACCTGACGCACAGGAAAGAGCAGAAAACTGATGGTTGAAATAACACTATACCAAATTGCTCCAATCACCAGTAGAGATGGTTGTGTATACCAGTTGTCAAAAAGCCCGACACCAAGCATGGAGTAAACGGAAACCACTAAACAACCATAGGAAATGATGGCATAACGACGTCCCAGTGAGCCCAGTAAAATCAGACCAATACACGAAACGATTAGACCCAGTGCGAATAAAATTGGGTGCGGAAATAAAAAGTAAATCGACGTTGCGGTAATGAAAAAGCCAATATAGGTAAAAATTAAATTCATGATTCGCACGGAAAAGCGGTCATCAATATCACTTAAACCCGCAGCAACAGCGCCGAGTGTCAGCGGAATAGTTGCCAGTTGAAAACCCATAAAATATGGAACAAAAGCAGTTCCTGCAAAGGTAATGACCATGCGGAGGTTATACATGAAGGTTGTATTATAAGTAGCCTGTTTTAGACTGGTCAGCCATGCTTTCAAAGGACACCTTTGTTTGTCGCTTAGGGTTGGACAATTTTCAAATAAGAGAATATGTGAAATTTCACCTGCTCTGGTATAAATCATACTATGGAGCGTGTAAACTTGTCTGCAAACTCTCCTTCCAAAACACAAATTAATCCTATGTCGACTACACAGGAAAAAGCGGTCTATTCCAACGCTTGGATTCTCTTACTTGCTTCACTGACTGCACTCGGTCCACTGTCTATTGATATGTATTTACCCGCTTTGCCACAAATGGCGAATGACTTTGGGGTAAGCACACAAATGGTGGCCAACAGCTTACCTGCGTACTTCTTGGGCTTGGCGATTGGACAACTGATTTATGGACCTGTAAGTGACCGAATTGGGCGGAAAAAACCGCTGTATTTTGGCCTAAGTCTCTACATTATTGCCAGTTTACTGTGTGTGTTTGCAAACAGTGAGTGGAGCCTCATTGCCGCCCGGGTTTTGCAAGCCTTAGGCGGTTGTGTGGGTGTGGTGATTGCTCGAGTTGCGATTCGTGATCGTTTAGATATGCAAGCCTCAGCCCAAGCATTTGCCAGTATGATGATCGTGACCACCATCGCGCCGATTATTGCACCGAGTTTAGGCGCGCTGGTACTGAGTTTCAGTAGTTGGCATAGTATTTTCGCCTTTTTGATGGTCGTTGGTTTGGGAAGCCTGTGCTGTGTACACTTTTTCTTTGAAGAAACTTTAGACCCGAAGCGCCGTTTAAAGCTTAACTTTAACCAAGTTTTAAATCTCTACGGGGCGATTCTGCAAGATTCAAGCTTTAGACGCCCGATGTTTGTTGGATGCTTTGCTGGGGCTGTACTCTTTTGTTATATCAGTGCTTCTGCTGCCATTCTGATGGATGGTTATGGCTTAAGTCAGCAAGTTTTTGCCTATGCCTTTGGTGCCAATGCAGTTGGCATTATGCTGTTCTCGACCTTAAATAAACGTCTGGCACAAAAGTTAAGTGTTTTTCAGCGCTTAAAATTAGGCAGTTTTTTGCAGTTGGCTGGTGTGGGGCTGTTGTTGGTAGCGGGCAGCATGATGCATGCGCCCTTATATATCGTATGTGCAGGGATGTTTCTCGCTGTCGCAGCAATCGGTTTTACAGGGCCAAATGCCATGGCGATTGCAATGTCTGAACAGGGTGCACGGGCAGGAACGGCCAGTGCGATTATGGGCAGTATGCAATTTGGTTGTGGTCTACTTTGTGGTGTGATTCTTAATTTTCTACTCTGGTCGGCACTTTTGAATATGGCCATTGTCATGGCTATTTTTGTGGCTTTGGCTTTGTATTATGTGTTTAAACTTGAGCACGAAAAAGCCTAAAAATTGAAGTTATGACTATATAAAAAAAAAAGAGACTTATTTTAGTCTTTTTTTTATTTAAATGAATGCTTTAAATCTTAGTCATTATTTAATAATACTGCAAAATCTTCAACTGATACGCGTGGTGTTATAAAGTGATTGACGATCTGCTCAGGATCCGCATAATCCAGTGCCATGCCGCAGACCAATTCTTCAAATTGTGCAGCACCAAGTATATTCAGCACGAGAGCATGAAGATGATTCCATGCGGCTTGTGGGCAAGTCTCTAAGACTCGTACTTTGGCTGCAATCATGACATTTTGCATCATCATTACAAATTCATTTCGCGCCGATGCTCATAGCTTGATTAACTATTAAGAATAGTCCAACAGGTGTATCAAAAAATTAGTCATTACATGATTGCTGCTGTGCGATTTTCGCTTTTCACCTTTTTGAATATTATGCAAGCCATACGAGCCCTAACCATTTTCGCTGCGGTGCTCAATAAAAGGCGAAATCCATTTTTCTGGATAATATGCAAAACTTTTTTGTTGTTCGATGTTTTTTCAGGATGTTCAGACGGTCTAAATTGAGTATGACAGGTTTGCTCAAACATTTTGTTAGGAGTTTTCCTATGAGCACATCTATTTACCATAACCGTGTATTCGTGCTTGGGGATATTTTATTCATCATGCTCAATAATCATCTGAATAGTTAGACTTTTTTGGTGCAAAGCTGTGATTTTGACTCATCATTGGGCATAGGTGGTTATCTATTAGACTAAGACTTTAGTTATAAGAAAAAAATATAGATCTCAAATAAAACTCAGTCTATATTTAAGAAAATATGAAGAATTGTTACTTAATTATTGCAAAAGTCTGTCTGAATTGTAATTTGATGCTTCAAAGCCAATCGCGAATAACATCAATTATAGTTTGAAATTGTGTGCATTAGACTTTAGTGGCAAGAGTAATAAAAGGTCATATCTTAAAACATCGAAATGTGCGATTTTTCATCTTTATAAGATTACTTTGCATATGAAAAGACCAAAACGGAGTGGTCTTTTGTGCAAAAAAATTTTACTGAAATGGAATTTTTGATTCACTATTAACAATGTAATAAAGGAAGTTTGTGTATGCGTTTAGCCCTCAATAAAAAGCCATTTATCGCTCAAAGCCTAGCACTTAGTGTGGCTGCTCTGATGATGACAACAACTCATGCTGCAACCAAAGAACAACAAGAACTCGCGCAATTACGCGCTGAAGTTGCAGAGCTAAAAGCATTAATGCAACAACAGCAACAAGTTCAACAACAACAAGCAGTTCAGATTCAACAAGTGAAAGCACAGCCTGTGCCTGTAAAAACTGAATCTCCACTGTCTTCGTTCAAATCTAAGTCTGGCGCAGACATTAACTTTTATGGTTATGTACGTGGTGATGCAAACTATATTATTGAAGGTGCGGATGACGACTTCAACAAAGTTTCAAGCTCAAATGGTCAAACTAAAGACAAACTGCGTGCAACAGCGAAAACCACACGCTTAGGTTTTGATTTTAATACCAATGTGGCTGGTGATAACAAATTGGGCGGTAAAGTAGAAGTTGACTTTGCAAGTAGTGATAATGATAAAAGTGAAAATCTTCGTATTCGTCATGCATATTTAACTTATAACAACTGGCTTTTTGGTCAAACTACATCTAACTTCCTGTCTAACCATGCGCCAGAAATGATTGACTTCGGCACGAACGTGGGTGGGGGTACAGCACGTATTCCACAAGTACGTTATGGCTTTAATTTAGCGCCTGCAACGAAATTATTTATTTCGGCTGAAGAAGGCAATGGTAGTGGTACGGATATTAAATATAGCGTACCGAACCTAACAGCGAAATTGACACAAGGTTTTGCTGATGGCAAAGGCTCTGTGTCTGCTCGTGCTTTAGTTGAAAACTATAAATCGGCTGATGACTCTGATACAGCTTGGGGCTTAGCTGCTGGTGTAAACTATCAAGTAATGGACCCACTAAAAATAAGTGCTGATGTGTCTTATGTGGATGGTAACAGTAACTACTTGTATGGCAGCAACTCTGCATATGTGGTTAATACTTCAAATGGCAAGATTGCACAAAATGAAGCGTTTGGTGTACAAGTCGGTGGTACGTATAAATTCAACGAAAAATTACGTTCGACTTTAGCGTATGGTGCTCTATTTGCAGATGACAGCACAGATTATGCAACTTTAAACCCTACAGCAAACGAAGAAGTTTATCAAGCATGGATTAACTTCATCTATTCACCAGTTAAGCCATTGGACTTAGGTGTTGAATATATCAATGGTAAACGTGATACCTTTGCTGGTAATAGCTACAAAGACAACCGTGTTGGCTTAATGGCGAAATACAGCTTCTAATCATGTGATGATATAGATGTAGTTTAAAAAACAGGAGCTTTAGGCTCCTGTTTTGTTTGAGTCGAGAAATTTATACAGACTAAATACATTTTGAATATAGACTTAAGTATTGGGTCAGAAAAGAATAAGTGAAATAGTTGGAAATTATTGTAAAAAAATAAAGATTATCTATAAAAAATCTGCATAATGTCCGTCTTTCGCCCATATTGTGCATTTATTGCTTGTTTTTAAAGCAATATGGGGCGGTTTTGTGATTTTTTTCAAAAACCGTATCTGTGTCCAAACATTATTGGGCATTACGTTATTTCAGTTTACTCATCGTGTAGAACTGAACATGTTATGCATCAGATCGCTTAGTTTGTTACCAATTTACCCATTGCCTGAATTTCCATACGCAAGACTGAGTTTGTCTCAGATTTACGAAATATCTCTTGAAGTATCAATGGATTCGGTGGCTTATTAGCCAGATAACAAAATCTAAGCATCCGCTTTATGGACAATTGTCATGGAATTTACTTTTAACGCTTTTTATACCTTGATTGCAGCCGTCATCGTTTTGTTACTTGGCCGCTTCTTGGTAAATAAAATTGGTTTCTTGAAACGCTACAACATTCCTGAGCCTGTCGCAGGTGGTTTAGTTGCAGCGATTATCTCCTTGGTTGTGCATAGTCTTTGGGGCTATAGCATCACGACCAGTAGCGAATTGCAAACAAGTTTTATGCTGATTTTCTTCGCCTCAATTGGTTTAAGTGCAAACTTTGCCAAATTGCGCGAAGGGGGAATTGGTCTGGTTATTTTCTTGATGGCTGTCGCATCATTTATTGTGGTGCAAAACTTTGTCGGCATTAGCCTTGCAACTTTATTGGGTATTGACCCACTTATTGGTTTGATTGCAGGTTCAATTACCTTAACTGGTGGTCATGGTACTGCGGGTGCTTGGGGTGAAATTCTAGAAGTTAAACATGGTATCCAAGGTGCATTAGCTTTGGGTATGGCGAGTGCGACATTTGGTTTGATTATTGGTGGTTTGATTGGCGGTCCTTTAGCGAAGTTACTTATTAACCGCTATCAATTGGCGACACCACGTACCAATGAACAAATTGAAAAGAGTGATAACACGCCACTGACTGATATTAATTCAACAGAATATGTACCGTTTGAATATCCACATCGTGTGCGTTTAATCACTGCGGATAATGCGATTACGACATTAGGTTTGTTTGCAGGCTGTTTGGCTTTTGCTGACTTTATGACCGGCCATATGAAAGGCACAATGCTTGAGTTACCGACTTTTGTTTGGGCGCTTGCAGGTGGTGTGATTTTACGTAATGTGTTGGAAGGTATTTTCAAGGTTCAAATCTTTGACCGCGCGATTGATGTATTTGGTAATGCATCATTGTCGTTGTACCTTGCGATGGCTTTGCTTTCATTGAAATTATGGCAATTGGCTGACCTTGCTGGTCCGCTTGTGGTAATTTTAGGTGCGCAAACAATTACGATGGGCTTGTATGCTGCATTTGTGACATTCCGTGTGATGGGTAAAAACTACGATGCTGCTGTGTTATCTGCGGGTCACTGTGGATTTGGTATGGGTGCAACCCCGACTGCGGTTGCAAACATGCAGGCGATTACCAACATGTATGGTCCTTCACACAAGGCATTCTTAATTGTGCCTTTATGTGGCGCCTTCTTTGTAGACTTGATTAACGTGGCTGTCATTCAGTCTATTTTGCAATATTTTAACTAATTGGAAATGCAATTTGCCCTAGGAAACTAGGGCTTTTTTAGCTTTCAGGTCTTTCACAATAATTAGGATATCGAGATGAATGATCAATTAAATGAAACATTACTCGGGTGGGTGAATACACTGAATGGACCTCTGTGGGACTTTTTGGTGATTTTCCTTGTTGCGGTGGGTGTGTTTTACACCCTAATTACGGGTGCAGTACAGGTTCGCTTATTTTTGCACAGCATCAAGGTCATGAAATCAAGCCGTAAGGAATGTGATGATGATCATGGCATTACACCTTTTCAGGCTTTTGTCACTGGGCTTGCAAGTCGTGTAGGGGTAGGTAATGTCGCGGGTGTTGCGATCGCAATTGCGATTGGTGGACCGGGTGCCGTATTTTGGATGTGGGTCACAGCATTTTTGGGTATGAGTTCGGCTTTTGTTGAGTCATCTCTTGCACAGTTGTTCAAGGTGCGTGACCAAGAAAATAAACAGTTCCGTGGTGGACCTGCGTACTATATTACCCAAGGCCTGAAACAAAAATGGTTGGGTATAGTCTTTGCTGTTGCACTTATTTCAACCTATGGTTTTGTGTTTAACGCAGTACAAGCCAATGCAATTACAGGTGCAACAGCACATGCATGGGGATGGGATAAAGCCAATCTAGCATTTGAACTCGGTGGCATTCATATTGTGGTCTCTTGGGTTGGACTAGGTCTAGTCTTGCTGACCGCAATGATTATCTTTGGTGGGATCAAACGTATTGCCAAAGTGGCAGAAAGTTTTGTGCCATTGATGGCCTTGTTGTATTTGGCGGTTGCTTTATATATCGCCGTAATTAATTACGCTATTTTACCTGATATCTTCCAGCTCATTTTCTCTAAAGCTTTTGAATTTGAAGCTGCTGCGGGCGGTTTCTTCGGTGCGATGGTTTCTATGGCAATGATGATGGGGATTAAACGTGGTTTATTCTCTAATGAAGCAGGTATGGGTTCAGCACCGAATGCGGCAGCTGCATCGGATGTAAAACACCCTGTAAACCAAGGTTTGGTACAAATGCTCGGTGTATTTGTGGATACCTTCGTGGTGTGTTCATGTACAGCGATTATTATTTTGGCCTCAGGACTTTATCATGATGCGGGCTTTGAAGGCGTAGCGCTCACCCAAATGGCTTTAGAGAGCCAAATTGGTTCTTGGGGTGATGATTTCCTTGCAACGATTTTGTTCATGTTTGCCTTTTCATCGGTCATTGGTAACTATGCTTATGCAGAAGGGAATGTGCAATTTATTAATAACAATGCCAAGGTGATGTTTGTCTTCCGTATCTTTGTTTTGATTATGGTGTATCTCGGTTCAGTGATGAGTGTGCCTCTCATTTGGAACACTGCCGATTTGTTCATGGGCATTATGGCCACCATTAACTTATTTGCTATTTTGCTGTTAACACCATTCTTGTTGATGCTGTTAAAAGACTATTTGGCACAGCTTAAAAAAGGTGTGAAAGAGCCAGTGTTTAAATTGGATAACCATCCTAAATTTAAAGACAAAGTCAAATCAGATATTTGGTAATCTTTTAGCAGAATTAAAAAAGCCTCTACATTGATAGGGGCTTTTTTATGGCTATTTAACCGCTAAAGTAAAAGAACAGCTGATAGAGTGCAAAACTTAAAATCAGGCTTAGCCAAATCGGGAGTTTGGTTCGAAGCATTAAAATTACAGCGATTACAAAAACTAAGTCAGTCCAATGCTTGAAATAACTTTGTCCCATTTGTATCACTAAACACAGCAGTAAACTTACCACTGCCGCATTAATCCCAATCACGGCTTTTCGTATTGCAGCTTGCTGCATAAGCCAAGACCAATAGGGCAAGGCTGCAAAGATTAAAAAGAATGAGGGCAGAAAGATTGCTAAAGTGGCTAGAACCACATTCAGCCAAACAAACGGAGTTAAAGGCAGTAAAGCACCTAAGTAACTTGCGAAACTAAATAAGGGGCCGGGCATGAGTTGAGCCAGCGCATAACCCAAGTCAAATTGTTCGGCAGATAAAATATGGCTGGAGACGAAGTCCTGATGTAAAAGTGGCAAAATAATATGCCCACCACCAAAAACCAAAGATGCTGCTTGGTAAAAACTGAACAGGCTCTGTGAGAAGAGTGAAGAAGATGAATGCAACACCATAAAAACTACAAAAGGCAAAACAAAGGCAATTAGCCAAAGATAAGTCTGCTTTGCTTGGACTTTTGATTTTAAGCTGCTGTCTTGGAGCTTTGATGTCGAATCTGATGCGAAATAAATACCGACGAGAGCAGCAACAAAGATGACGATAACTTGGCTGAATGACCATGGCACAAAGTAAAGAAACAAGGTGCTAAGTAGCATCAGCACATATTGCCAGATAGTTTTGCAGAAACTTGTCAACATTTGCCAAAAGGCCCAGACCACCACAGCAAAAACGATCAACTGAATGCTATGTAGTGTCATCGCACTGAGTTGATTGAAATACTGCTGACCCAGTACCGCGAAACATGCCATGAGGAGCATAGACGGCAAAGTAAAACCGAGCCAAGCCGCGCACGCACCGCGGTAGCCTTGGAGTTGATAACCAATGGCAATACCCACTTGGCTGCTGGTCGGTCCTGGGAGCAATTGTGCGAGAGCAACCAACTGGGCATATTCAGCATCACTCAACCACCGAAGTTGTTGTACAAAATGTCGGTGAAAAAACACCAAATGAGCAGCAGGGCCACCAAAAGACAAGCAGCCCAATTTTAAAAAATGCAGAAAGATGCGAATGAGCTGCTGAGTGTGCATGTTGAATTATGCTGAAAAATTGAAACAGATTATAATAGAGAAATATGACGCTTTTACGAAAAACAACAGTACTTGGACTGCTGATTTTCATACACTATGCTGCTGGAAAACTTCGCTCTATCTCAACCTCGGTGAATCATGTTAAACATTAAACTTAGCCTTATGTCGTTTACATTGCTCGCTTTAGCAGGCTGTCAAAGCATGCCCAAAGTGGCTCAAGAAACGCCAAATCAGGCTTTTTCAGCCGAAACTGAGTCAGGGGAAGCCCAAGAGCGACTCAACCAGATTAACTTTAAACAGCTCAAAAAAGAACAAAACCGCCCAATCATTGCTTTGGTATTGGGGAGTGGTGGTGCACGTGGTTATGCACATATTGGCGCAATTCAAGTTTTAGAGCAGTCGGGGATTCGTCCCGACTTTATCGTGGGAACCAGTGCCGGTAGTATCGTCGGTTCACTGTATGCTAGCGGTAAAAATGCCAATCAAATTCGTGATATTGCGCTGAATATGAAAGCCAATGATGTGCGCGATATCCGTTTGGACATGAAAGGTTTCTTTGATGGTCAAAAAGTTGAAGACTATGTCAATGAGCAAGTAAGCGATGTTCCACTACAGCGCTTACCTATCCCGATGTATGTGGTGGCCACGCAGTTAAAAGAGGGTAAAAAAGTCGTCTTTAACTATGGCAATACTGGTCAAGCAGTTCGAGCATCGGTATCGATCCCGAGTATGTTTATTCCAACCAAAATTGGTGCCGATGAATATGTAGATGGTGGTTTAGTCAGCCCCGTACCTGTTGATGTGGCACGCAAGTTAGGGGCAGATATTATTATTGCGGTCGATATCTTGGCACAGCCGATGTATACCGAAACCTCAAATATTTGGGGGCTGTTTAACCAAAATATCAATATTATGCAAAAGAACCTTGCGCAAATTGAGCTGAAAAATGCAGATATTGTGATTCAGCCAGACTTGCGCGAGAAAGTACATATTTTTGATGTCAGTGGACGTGAGTTGACCATGCAAGCTGGGGTCGATGCAACCGTTGCGCAGTTAGGACAGATTCAAAAAGTTTTTGCGCAGAAAAATTATAAGCAAAAATTGAATATTCAAAATATCCAAGCGCGAACGCATTGATCACGCTTGATTTAGACATAAAAGCTTGAATGGGCTTTTATACATCACTATAACTCGAAAAACAGTCAATCAGGCAAAAGCCATTTATATGCTGTGAAAATATCACAGCGAGAATGTTTTTCAATAAATTAAAATTTAAAGAAGGCTTATAGATTCAAAAGCTTAGTGTTCTTTATATATATTTTTTTGAATGATAGTCAAATCACTATAAATAATAATGATGGTTTTGTTACCAAATTTAGCGTTCAAAACCGATATAATAAATGTCACATATCCTATTATCTTACCAATTAGAGAACGCGATGTCCCCATTAGATCAAATTGCTGCGGCTGCGGATGACCAGTCTGAACTCACTATGTCGGTCTTAATGACACCTGATATGGCGAATTTTTCAGGAAATGTGCATGGTGGCACCATTTTGAAACTGTTAGACCAAGTGGCATATGCGTGTGCAAGTCGTTTTTCAGGAAGTTATGTGGTGACCTTATCGGTTGATAAAGTTAATTTTAAAGAGCCGATTCATGTGGGCGAGTTAGTGACTTTCTTGGCAAGCGTGAACCATGTCGGTCGTACTTCGATGGAAATTGGTATTCGTGTTGAAGCACAAAATATTCAAAAACGTACAGTACGCCATACCAATAGTTGTTACTTTACCATGGTCGCGGTAGATGAAAATGGTAAGCCAAAACAAATTCCTGCATTGAATTTGGACAATGACTGGAAGCGTTGCCGTTTTGAAGCAGCAGAACAACGTAAGGTCGCGCGCTTACAAGAGAACCATCATCCTTCGTGCAGTATTTATAAAAAAGCATCGCATAGTTAAGTTTTAAAAAAAGATCTCCTACATAGGGGATCTTTTTTTGTCTGACGTTGATGTTTTGAATAGAAGCTCATATGGGAAAACTATGCAAATTTGGCTTTCTGCACCTGTTGATCTCGAACTGCTATAGTCAATGCACATAAATAAAAAGAAACCAAGATAGGATATATCTTGGTTTCAAGTGACGCTAAAAAGTTGTTGCGATCCAGCAGGAGAGTAAAGCCACTGGATCTCTCAGTATTTCAATTATTTAGCAGCTTTTTCTTGATTCGGTTGTTCTGCTGATGCTTCCGAAGCAGGTGCATTTGCACTTAAGTCTGTAGTTTCAGCTGTTTCTTGGGTTGATACTACAACTTTGTCTTCTTGAGCTGGCGCTTGTTGAGGTGCAGCAAAAGTTGCAAAGCTCGCAGCTGTTAAAGATGTTGCAATAATTAAGTGAGAAAGTTTCATGGTTTTGGCATCCTTATATTTTATAGATAAAAATAGTTCAGACTGATCATCACATCAATTTGAACTGAGCTTCATGCTATCGCCTGAATATCTGCGGTTCAATCGAAGCAACAATGTGAAAAGTGCACATTACCTAAAACTACAGATGATGAAAAAATAGTAAGCTTTAAGTAACAAGTAGAAGTTTTTTGTGAATAGATTGAGAGGAAATGAAGAATTAATGATCAATATGGATGTTTGAAAACTCACATAAACTGTACAAAGCATGCGAATTAAGTGCGAAACCCTAATTTCAGTACTGAGTAAAATGTAAGGAAGTTTGTCCAATAGGGGTATAAATGAATGAAATGTCAGCCAACTGAATGCTGAGTGTTCGATGCCATGGATTTGAGATGAGAAAGCTGGTGATTTAAATTAAGATAAAGGCTTATTTTATTGTGCTGTTTTTATCATATTCCATGCTAGGTATAAAATTTTGAAACTGATGTCGATGCCGCAGGCGGTTCCTACGCATATTATTTCGGGCTTTCTTGGTGCAGGTAAAACTACTTTGCTCATGCATTTGTTAGGTCAGAAACCGGAACATGAAGTTTGGGCGGTACTGATGAATGAGTTTGGGCAAATTGGCGTAGATCAACAGCTCATGCCACAAACGGAAGGCTATGCGGTGAAAGAATTACTCGGTGGTTGTTTATGTTGTAGCAGCCAACTACCGATGCAAATTGCACTGTCTCGTTTGCTTTCAGAACAAAAGCCTGATCGGTTGTTTATTGAACCCACAGGCTTGGGACATCCAGCACAGTTACTGGAGCAACTGACCGAGCCACATTGGCACTCGACCCTGCACATGCGTGCACCGATCACGGTGCTGGATGGTTCGCGTTTACATGATCATGCTTGGACAGCACAAAATCTTTATCAGGATCAATTAAAAGCGGCGCAGATTGTGGTGGTTTCGCATCTAGCTCATATGCAAAAAGCAGATCAAGATGCTCTTGAAAAACTGCAAACCGAATATAAGCCTTATGCTCAGCAGTGGCTGATGGCAGAGCAGGGCAAGATTGAGCTTGCGCAAATCGATTTTGAGTACATCGGAACAAAACGACTAAAGCAGCCTTTACTGAACATTCAGCAACAGTTGAAAGCGACTCAACAAGATTTTCCTGAGATTAAACAGTTGCCGTATCACTATGTAGAAACGGCGCAAGGTTATAGTGTTGCAGGTTGGAAAATGCCGAAGCGTTGGGTTTTTGACTTTTACGATTTATTAGATTTACTTTGTGAACAGCAAGATTGGCGACGGATTAAAGGAATTTTCCATACCAATCAGGGGTGGAAGGCATTTAATTTCAATCCTGAACAGTTTAACTATCAAGATGTTGAAGAAGGGATTGATAACCGAGTTGAATTGATTGTTCAAAACGAAAGAGATTGGATAGGGTTTGAAAGTGCACTTTTTGCATGCCGCATTGAGCAATGACTTAAATTGTTTTAAGCAAAAAAAGCCGAAATCTTATATGCTAGTCGGCAAATTTGAGGATGGTATGTATGGCGCTTAAAGCTACAATTTATAAGGCAGATTTGAATATTGCCAATATGGATGTTCACCAATATGGGGACTATCAACTGACTTTGGCATTGCATCCTTCAGAAACCATTGAGCGTTTGATGGTGCGTTTGTTGGCATTTGCACGTTTTGCGGATGAAGCTTTAGAGTTTACCAAAGACTTATTTGAAACCAATGAGCCTGCGCTGTGGGAAAAAGACCTCACGGGTCAGCTGGTGAAATGGATTGAAGTGGGCAGCCCAGACGAAGATAAAGTGAAAAAAGCCAGTGCACGTTGTAAGCAAGTGGCGATTGTCACTTATGGCACAGCGGTCGATGAATGGTATAAGCGCAACAGTAAGTTGAAGACATTGAACAATGTTGAAATTTGGCAGTTGTCGACTGCAAGTACTGAAGCGGTTCAAGCCCTGTGTGAGCGTACCATGCAACTTCAGTTGAATGTGATGGATGGTGAGTGGACCTTAATTGGCGACCATGCTCAAGCCATTATTGAGTGGACGCAATTGCAATAAGCATGCAGTTTAACTAGATTTATTGATTGAATAGGTTGGGAGCGAAAACATGAGCGTAGAATTAGAAATTATTGATTTAGTTGTCGGTGAGGGTAAAGAAGCGGTTAAAGGTGCTTTAATCACCACGCATTATACGGGCTGGTTAGAAGATGGAACCAAGTTCGACTCATCTTTAGACCGCGGGAACTACTTTGAAACTGTGATTGGGACAGGCCGTGTCATTAAAGGTTGGGACCAAGGTATTGTGGGGATGAAAGTGGGCGGTAAACGTAAACTCATCGTGCCATCACATTTGGCTTATGGTGAGCGTAAAATGGGTAATATTATTCCTGCCAATTCAAATTTGATTTTTGAAATTGAGTTGTATGATGTAAAAACACGTGATTAATCAAAAATATTGATAAATAAAAGAGTCAATTACAAGGATGTATTTGATTCATTTGTAAAAACACTTGGTTTTTAAGAAAAACATTTGTAGATTAATTATTAGGCAGAGCGTATTTAAGGGAAGAGTCGCTTTTGTATAGCTCATTGAGCAAACGGTCTTTGTTTGGGTTTGTTTTAAGCTGTTTGCTGGTTTTAAGTTTGATACCTTCGACGTGGGCACAATATGAAGCTGAGCCCACGCAGTATTATTTGCATCAAAAAAATGTCAATGACATTCAATTCACCGAACAAACCACCAGTTATTTAAAAGGTACATGGTTGTATTATGACCAAGAGCTGATTTCTCAGCCTAATCGTAAACTCCCTTCTAAAACTACCGAATTGCCAATTTCATTTCAAGAACTTACAGGCAGTAATACGGGTTATGGGACTTTTGTCGGTCATTTCAAAATTCCGGATGAATTTATTGGTCGAAGGCTAGCCATTCATATCCCCAATCAAAATTGTGCTTATCGGGTTTATCTCAATGGCGATTTTTTAGTTCGTTTAGGGGATGTCGCGGATAATGCGGGAGCACAGCAAACAGAAAATGCACCGCGGATTGCTTATTTTGTCCCTGACAGCCCCTATTTTACTTTAAGTATACAAGCCTCAAACTTTAACAATTTACGCGGCGGCCTTGAAAGCCCCATGCATATTGGCATTGCTAAAACGATTAATCGACATTATCAGCAACTGATGATGAGTATCGCCATGATCTGTGGCGTGGTGTTTGGTGTAGGAATGTTCACCACCATGTTCTCGATGTTCCGTGGTTCAGATGAACGGAATAGTAAAAGTATTTTTGTTTTTGGTATTTTTATTTTATTTCTTGCCTTACATAATCTTTTTACTGCGCCATATGCTTATACGACCTTCCTAGATATCAACTGGTTGTGGGGCATACGTTTAGAATATTTATTTATCTATTTAGCGGTCATGTTTTTTTTGAGCTATATGTATTTGCTCAATCAGTACTATTTAAAGCATTGGATTTATACCGTTTCCATTTTGGTTTTGACCTTGAATATCGTCATTACCTTGTTATCCGAGCAAGTTGTTTTTGAGCAGCTGGCTTTTTATAGCGCATTTTTCAGTATTGTTATTTTGCTTAATTTTGCCTATGGTTTTTACCTTACTTTAAAGACCAAACAAAAATATTCGAAAATCAATTTATACGCCGTGGTATTGCTGTGTATATCGGTCATTCATGACTTTTTACTAACGCTACATGTGATTGATTCTATTCATCTATCTTTTATCTCTACCAGTCTGTATGCACTTTTGGTGATGTTCCGACAATCACGTAACTATGCTTATCAGACTTACCATACCGAACGTTTAAATAATAATTTAATTGAATTGAATGATTCTTTAGAGCAAAAAGTGCAACAGCGCACCTCTCAATTACATGACTTAAATGAAAAACTCGAATATCAAATTCAAATTGATGCCTTAACAGGCGCCTATAATCGGCGTGCATTGAATCAGGAAATTCAGCAGCGCTTTATTGAAACACAACAAAATAGTCATGCAACTTTGGTTTTTGCCATGATGGATGTCGATTATTTCAAAAATTATAATGATTTCTATGGGCACCTAAAGGGCGATGAAGTTCTGCAAAATCTGGTCAAAGTGATTGGTGCAGTACTGCCACATAATGCCTACTTAGCACGCTATGGTGGGGAAGAGTTTGCCATTGTTTTATATAATGTCCCAATTGCGATTATTAGTCAGATTATGCAAACCGTTTTAGATGCAGTGCGTAGTGCGCGCTTTGAGCATCATAACCGCCTAGATGGCAAAGATTATGTGACTTTGAGTATGGGGGTGTCGTGGATGGATCATGAAACGATTTATGCCAATATTCATGACCTTATGAAAGCGGCCGATTTAAAACTGTATCAAGCCAAAGAAGCGGGCCGTGATCAGATGAAAATGCCCAATGAATCCTATGGAAATGAGTGATTTTTAGGTGAGTCATGCTTCGGTCAATCTCCCTTAGGACAAGAGTTTAACCATAGCCACCATTTTGGGATTTGGGATGTCTTGAGCGTGGATTTGAAAGCCATGTTTTTGATAAAAAGAGCATGCTGTTTGGGTGCTTTCTAAACTAATTTGGTGAATTTTTTTACGTTTAAGATGTTCAATAACAGTTTCTAATAAAGCTTTACCAATGCCGCGCTGTTGTTCAGCGGATGAAATATAATTGAGTAAAATACGACCTTGATCACTGACCATAATAAAACCCACTACGTGCTGATTGAGTACATAGACCCAGCTGTCGTTATAGTGCATCCACATAATCAGGTTGGATTGGGTTTTATTTTCTAGCCAAATTTGAATCGTACTTTCATGGCGATGATGGTCTTTGATACATGATCGAATACTGTCGTGCACGACATTTAAAATTTCAGGAATGTCCTGAAGTTGGGCTGCCCGTATCATCTTTTCTTCTTAGAGCTATAGAAACAGCTATTTCATGCTAGCGACTGTATTTATTAAATTGAATTACTGTTAGTACGGATGTAACTTTGTTGTTCAATCGCATTAAGTTAATTATTTTTTATAGTGATTTTGTGAGTGAAAAATCACATATCGTGATGCCTTTCACATTCGTGCGAGTATGTGTTGAATCACTTGAATTGGTCTGAGAATCAACACCCAATTACAAGTCATCGAATTGAGCATTTGAGTTCATACGTAGTCTGTTTTAATTAATTTGGTGTTTATTTGAGCGATAATGCTGTATTTTAAAAGAGAATATTTGTTACGAGAGCAGGGCATGGCGACATTTTTACTGATGATTTGCATACTCATTGCTTTGGTTGCGGCATCTATTATTGTAATCAAAATTCAAAAAAAGCACCGCTTTCTGAAGCGACAAAAAAAAGCGGTTGAATCTAAAGCAGCATCTGTGCAAATGGCAACGCATACCAATAGAGCACCTCAGGTTGAGCGTGTTATTGAAGTTGATGCTTATGAACAAGAACTGTTCGATGACGTGGCGACTCTATTTCTAGATCAAGCGATATTGCTCACGGCTGAAGAAGATGCAACGCTGATGCAAAGTACCTTATTGGTCAAAATGCCTGCGAAAACCCAGACGCAAATCCGCAAAATGGATTTAAATGAATGGTCTATTTTTTGGAGCTTCTATGATCAGTCGCTTGAATACTATGTAAGTCGTTATGGCATGTTTTATACGCATATCGACCGCAGTGGACGCGAGCATAAAAAAAGCCATCGTACTCGTGATTGATCTCCTCGCTTAAGCCTCCGCAGCTTCCATCACAGCCATGGATAACTGTTTAAGAATTCGTTCTGCAACATGAGTTAGATAGAAGTCATCCTGTTTTAAGCGTGTCATTAAAATTGCGCCTTCATAATCGGCAACACTGATTTTAGCCAGTGCCTCAGCTTGAGCAATAGGCATGACCTGCTGAAAGTAGTGGAACAACGCCAACTCCCAATCTTGGAAAATAGACTGAATTTTGAGATGAATTTGTTCAGATAAATGCGGGATTTCCAATGACAGCATCCCGACTAAGCAGCCTTGAACACCAACACTAAAAAAGCTGACAGATTGCTGGTGCAAGTGTTCAAAGCGAATACAATACTCTAAGTGTGTATCATTCAAAATGCTGAACAATTTATGGTTTAAGTATTGCTGGCTGACTTGCAAAATATCTAAAACCAAAGCTTCTTTATTGGGATAATAATAATAAAATGCTGCTTTACTGAGCCCACAAGACTTTGCCAGTAAATCCATACTGGTGCCTGCATAACCATGGGTTTTAAAGGTTTGCATGCAATGCAACTGGATTTGTTCTTTACTCAGTTTTTGTGGGCGCATAGAGCTTTAACGTTCCGTAGTGGTTGGTGAGGATAAATAGCCATCGAAAGTGTTCAGCATATCTTCCCAGATGGCTTTGGCCCCTTGGCGGAAATATCCCATGTGTCCAATTTCTTTCAAGCCATAGTCACTGGCTTCAATATTGCGATAATGCATGTTCGCATTCCGATAATGCTGCATAAATGCGTGCCTTGAATTCGGTAAAGCCCAGTCATCATCCAGTGCTGAAACAGCATAGATTGGAGTTTTGACCTGTGCATATTGTTCCAGTAAGTGTTGTTGCTCGGGATCTGCAAAAAAGTAGGTCGGATTTTTACACCATTTTCGCCACTGTGTGTAGACATCCACAGGTAAATCGGTACCCATTTTCAGTAGGCTCCAAGGCAGATAGCCCTTTAGTGCAACCATCGGCGGGAAAATAAGATTCCACATGACATGTACTTTCATTTTCTCCCGAAACGGCATATAGCCATGCCAACCCGCACCTGTGCCAAAGCAATACATCGCAGTGACTTGGTCATGGTTGTGGGTTAAACCGAGTGCTTGGCCTCCATAAGAGTGTCCAACCACAAAAATAGGTTTGCCATCTTTGCGGATAGAGTAAATGGCAGCCGACAAGTCTAGCTGCCCCCAGTCCAAATAGGACATGCTAAAACCTTTGAGTTGCTTCGGTGCAGAAAGTCCCACACCACGATAATCAAAAGTTAGGACTTGATAACCTAGCGCTACTGCATACTCGGCAAAGCGACGATAGAACTGCTGTGGTACACCTGTTGCACTGGCAACAATAATGTGGGCTTTGATCGGCTCAGATGAGGAATAACGTGTGCCAACGAGTACATAACCATCGGTTGCTGAAAATTTTACAGTTTGTTTCTCAATTTGGGTCGAATCTAAATGGGCTGTGGCTTGCATTATCGTTTCTTCTTTTTTGTTAAATCCTAAAGTGGGTTCCAGACTTTTAAGCTTTATTGCCCTTTAAACTGAGCAGGGCGGCGTTGCAGCATCGCTATGACACCTTCTTGGACATCTTGGGTTTTGAGTAGCGGGTTGAGGTGCTCTTGTAAATGTGCAAAGGCATAGTCTGCGCCGTGTTGTACTGCTTGTTGTGCAGAAGCCAGTGTGGCTTGAACGGCGAGTGGAGCAGCTTGTGCAATTGATTCTGCAAGGCTCAATGCTCGCTCTAATGCAGCATTTGGCGTGGATGCTTCTATGACCTCAGTAATTAAGTTCAGATCGAGAGCTACATGCGCATTGAAGCTATCCCCTGTGAGTAGATAACGCATAGCTTTATTCCAGCCTGCTGCTTGTACAAAGCGAACTGTTGCACCGCCAAAGGGTAAAATGCCGCGCTGAACTTCCATTTGGGCAAACTGTGTATTGGCATCGGCAATCACCACATCGGCATTGAGCATGAGTTCAATTCCAGCGGTAAAGCAAAAGCCTTGGACTGCCACAACCACGGGTTTGGTGCGAGGTCTGGAACTGGTGCCCCAAGGGTTAATTTGTGACGTGGGAAAGTCGAAAATGCCTGCATTGAGCTTGGGTTGCAACTCAACCAAATCAAGCCCAGCTGTAAAGTGTTCCCCGTGTGCAAAAATCACGGCACAGCGCAATGAAGGATCATCCTCATATTCGGTGAGGGCCAGTGATAAGTCATGAATCATATGGCTATCGAAAGCATTGCGCTTGGCTGCGCGGTCTAAACCAATTAAAAATAATGAACCGCGAACTTCGCGACTGACACGACCTTGTTGTTCTGACATTTTGATTATTCCTGCATCGTTTTATAAGTTTTTAAACGATTGTTAGAAAACTGTCAAAACTTATGCGTATACATTCTGTGACTCGATAGTTTGCTTAGATTCCCCGAAAAAACAACGTTTAGATTGAGAGGAATTGTCTTGCCTTTATTGAGTTTTTTTTCATAATAGCAGCACTTCTTTGAATACCAGTTGAACCATGTCTAGCCTTGAAATATTTGCAGTCATCATTAGCTTAATTGGGGTGACGTTGACCATTAAGCGCAATATGTGGTGTTGGTGGTTTAACTTCGCTGCTTTCTTGTTATATGCCTATTTGTTTTATACCTATAAGTTGTATGGCGAAACCATTTTGCAGTTTTTCTTTGTAGTGGTGAACTTTTACGGTTTTTATCACTGGCTCAAAGGTAAACAACAAGATCATGATATTCGGATTGAACCGATTACAGCTCGGCAAGTGATTTTGCAAATGCTGCTTGCCGCTACGGCTGGTGCAGTATTTGGTCTGAGCTTAAAGTATTTGACCGATGCAGCTGTACCGCTACTGGATGCGCAGCTCGCAGCGTTTAGTCTGTTGGCGACCTATTGGACCAGTCGTAAACATATTGCGACATGGGTGCTGTGGGTATTTGTCGATATTGTTTATGTCGGTATGTTTATCTATAAAGATTTGTTCCTAACCGCGGCTTTATATGCAGGCTTTGTTGGCTTGGCGGCTTTTGGCTGGTGGCAATGGACTCAGGTACGACATAAACAACAGCTAAAAAGTGTATAGGCTGGGTATGTTGATTGATTTTAAACACGCACAATTGGCTCAATTTGAGTCGGTCATTGAGCGGTTAAAGGGAAGTCCACAGCAATATTTGGACTTTGCTTCGGTTGCGGATTTTTATCAGGCCACTTGGCTGGATGACTTACCCAGCAGTGCAAGTTGGGCGGTTACAGGACTGGATGATGGGGCCGAGCATTTTGATATTCGCTTGGCCTGTTTTGAGCGCGTGGTTTTTATTCATATTGCAGATGATATTGTCATACAGAATGGTGCACATTGATATCTAGATCACGGTATAGTCGGTGCTGGATCATCGTCTATATTTGAGCTTTCTACAGGATGACGAGATCCAGTTTTTCAGTCCTGATCAGGGCATGGATGTTTACAAAAACAAAAAATAAAGGATTTAATGTTATGGCACATCAGTTTGTAGTCAATGCCACCATCAACGGTGTTTCGTTGGATGACTTCCGTCGACTCGCAGCCAATATCAGCTTACATGAAAATGTTTGTCGTCGTATTCCTGGGGAGAAGTTGGAAATTTTGGAGTCGAATAAAGTTGGCGATATTTATACCCTTAAGCGCGCGTATAATTTGGATGTCAATATTCCCGATATTGCGAAGAAATTTCTAAAAGATGCATTTCGTTTACAACGTACCGACGTCAGCAATTTAGTTGTGCTCAGCTCGGAAGTCCGTTTAGACCCTAACCTACCTTTAGAAGCTGTGTGCCAACGTAGTGTATCGGGTAATGATAAGCAGATTCACTTTCAACTGGAATGGAAGGTAAAAGTGAAAGTGCCATTAATTGGCGGTATGTTAGAAAAACATGCTGAAGGCGAAATTCGTAAGTTTAGCCAAATCGAGCTTGATATTGTGGAAGATGAACTGCGCCAAAATCTGCATGCAGAAACCTTAAGCTAAAGGCTTTGACCTCATGTTTTCAAAGTAGCTTGCATAAAAAGAAACCCTTCGATTGAAGGGTTTTATCATTTTAGTGCTTCGTCTCGAACCGAGTTCGATAAACCAAAGCTGTGAAGAAGCAAACCAAACAGACCAGCCAAATATAATACATCGCGCCAATGTTGCTATAGAGACTGAGCCATTGAACCAAAGGCAGTGTGATGCCTCCTGCAATAGCATAGGCGACATTGTAGGAAAACGAAATGCCCGAAAAGCGGATTGGAGCAGGGAACATTTTGACCATGCTATAGGACACAAGCCCTACCGTGCCTGAAAAGAATCCCAAAAGCATATACAGTGCAAACACCGTAGTTGGACTGACCGCACCTAAACTGTGATAGAAAATGGTTGCGATAGCGGCGACACCGAGCGAGCCAAAAATCAAGACCTTGGCTGCACCAAAACGATCGGCTAAGGTCCCAGCGAGTATACATCCCAACATTTGCATGATGATCGCAGCACTTTGCATTTGAAAAGCATCGCTACGTTCAAAACCAAAGGCACCCGTCAGTAAGTTTGGCATGGCTAAAATCAGAACCACTACACAAGCAGTTAAGAACCAAGTCAAGAGCATACCAATCACAACGGCGGTTTTATGACGGGCTAAGACTTGTTTCACCGGCATTTCTTTAGACAGCTCTTTACGTGTTTGCATGGTTTTGAATACAGGTGTTTCTTTCAAATAACTGCGTAAATACAAGGCCACTAAGCCAAAAATACCACCCACAATAAAGGGAATGCGCCATGCCCAATCATGTATAGCTACTTCACTAAACTGAAGAGAAATGAACAGTGACATTAAAGCACCGAGTAAGATGCCGAGTGACAAACCTGCGGTAAGTAAGCCATTGGCAAAACCAATTTTTTCAGCAGGAACATGCTCAGAAACAAATGTCCATGCCGCTGGAATTTCTCCACCAATCGCGATGCCTTGTACCACCCGCATAAGGAGCAAAAGCAGCGGCGCAGCATAACCAATCGTTTCAAAGGTCGGCATGACCCCGATCATGAGGGTAGGTAAAGCCATGAGCAAAATAGATAAACTAAATAGACGCTTGCGCCCGATGAGGTCACCAAAGTGCGCCATGACCACACCGCCAAGTGGACGAAAGAAGTAACCTGCGGCAAAAATACCGTAAGTATTCAGCATGGCCCAAAATGGGCTGAGCCCTGCGGGAAAGAACAACTCAGAAATAATTTTGGCGTAAAAAACATAAATAACAAAGTCATAGAACTCAAGTGCACCACCCAATGATGACAGCCCAAGGGTACGTTTGTCTTCTCTGGTCAAACGTGGTGTTGCATCCATGCGTATATTTCCAAAGCTAAATAAAGGTTTATATTTGATTTTAAAGAAGTCTTTTTTGAATGAATAATCAATCTTTCTTTACTGGGGCTGAACTAAAAATTATACATGAATCAACATAGTTGATTTGACGGTCAACGTAAATATATAACGCAGGCGAGATAAAAAGCTTATGATATAAAAAGAATAAATAGGTATAAAAATTAGGATTTGTGTATGAGTGTCATTTTACCTGTTGCACAACGTGGTGAAGATATTTTAAGACTCAAAGCTGCTCGCGTCGCAGATGCAGAATTTAATAGCGACTGGCTCATGCAGTTGGCTTCTGCCATGATTGCGACCATGTTAGAGCGGAGTGGTGTAGGCATTGCTGCACCACAAGTCTATATTTCAAAGCGGGTTATTATTGTGGCTTCACGGCCAAATTTACGTTATCCCGATGCGCCTGAAATGGACGCCGTGGTGATGGTCAATCCTGAAATTTTAGAGTTTTCTCAAGCAACGACCTTAGGTGAAGAAGGCTGTTTAAGCGTACCGAATGAGCGTGGTCAGGTACAGCGTGCGCAAAGTATTAAGGTGCTGTATCACACTTTGACTGGTGAGGTAATGGAAAGCACTTTTGAAGGTTTTCCTGCGCGCATTGTGCAGCATGAAATCGATCATCTCAATGGTATTTTATTTGTCGATCGCCTGAGTGCTTAGGTGCGAGTATCGTTCTATTCATCTTTATATTTAAACTGTTGCGGGGTCTGTCCCAAATGACGTTTAAACATGCTACTAAATGCACTCGGATTGCTATAACCAAGAGATCTTGCAATCTGCGCGACAGATTCACCACTGGCAATTTTACTTAAGGCATGGGCAATATGCATTTGCTGAACCCATGCGCGATAAGACAGCCCCGTTTCCTTTTGAAACATGCGCATCAAGGTTCTGGAACTGGTGCCAATTTCATCTGCCCATGTGCTTAAATCTTTTAATTGATCGGGTCGACTTAATAGGGCTTGGCAAATATTCATTAAACGCTTGTCTTGTGGCCACGGAATTTGAATGGGCAACAGATTGGCCTTATGAATTTCATCAAAAATTAAAATCTGTAAAGATCGAGACAGTTCATCAGAGCTGATCAGTTCGGAGGGGGGAATGTGTTCAATTGCATTGAGCCGAATCAAGAGTTCATGCAATAACTTACTGACCCGAATAATAAAACATTGTTGTCCCAGCAGTGCAGCCGCATCGGCCTGAACCAATGCCGTATTAAGCTTTACACGGCTTAATGAAATCACACTATGCTCAACATGGGTCGGAATCCATAGCGCGCACATCGGTGGCACGATCCAGACATGATTTGGGGTAAACACTTGAATCATTCCTGTCGAAGCATATAGAAACTGTGCCCGTGAATGGGTATGTGCAGGAGTGATCTCCCGATAAGTGTGTTCGGAGGAAAGCCCAATGACCAGTTCAGACATTTCAGTTTGAATCAGTGAGTTTGGCATGTGTGTTTTAAATTTGTCACTTATACAATGATTATTGGAAGATAGTCTTATGAATGACATTTTACAATCAATGCTTGATGAAAAATACACGGAGTTTGTGCGGTATGACGTCTTCAATACAGATGAAAGATGGTATTGGTGAGGCTGTGGTTCATGAACAACCACAAGGCATGATCATTAAAATTGTGGGAGCGGTGGCTGTTGCACATCTACTGAATGACTTGATTCAAGCCGTTTTGCCAGCCATTTACCCGATGCTGAAAACCAATTTCTCCTTAAGCTTTGCACAAGTGGGATTGATTTCATTGGTTTATCAAATTACAGCATCGCTACTGCAACCTTGGATTGGACTCTATACCGATAAACATCCGAAACCTTATCTGCTACCACTCGGTATGGTGGTGACTTTTAGTGGTATTTTGCTGTTGGCATTTTCACCAAATTTTATTGTACTGCTCATGGCTTCGGCGTTGATTGGTGTGGGATCTTCGACCTTTCACCCTGAAGCATCACGTGTAGCGCGTATGGCTTCGGGCGGACGTTTTGGTACAGCCCAATCGACCTTTCAGGTCGGTGGCAATACAGGTACCGCGATTGGGCCTTTATTGGCCGCGCTGATTATTGTGCCTTTCGGACAGCACGCCGTGGCTTGGTTAATTGTATTTGCCTTACTTGCGATTTGGGTGTTGTTTGGTGTCAGCCGTTGGAGCATCAGCCACAGTAAAAAACAATTGGCGACCAAAGCGCATCAAGTGCAAAGCAAACTGCATGGGCGCCAACTCGTCATCGCGTTGTCGACCATTTGCGTGTTGATGTTTGCCAAATTTACGTACATCGCTAGCATCAGTAACTATTTCACTTTTTATTTAATGCACAAGTTTCAGCTCAGTTTACAAAACGCCCAGTTACATTTGTTTGCCTTTTTGGCAGCGGTGGCTCTGGGTACATTTGCAGGTGGGCCGATTGGAGACAGAATTGGGCGTAAAGCAGTGATTTGGGTGTCTTTTGTTGGTATGGCACCGTTTGCATTGATGATGCCACATGCCAATTTATTTTGGACGACCGTACTTTCGATTATCACGGGTTTAGTACTGTCCTCTGCCTTTGCAGCCATGGTGGTCTATGCCCAAGAAGCTGTTCCGGGACGGGTGGGTATGATTGCAGGTTTGATGTTTGGATTAATGTTTGGTGTAAGTGGTATCGCCGCAGCAGGTTTAGGATATTTGGCTGATGTCAAAGGCATTGAATGGGTGTTTGGCGTGTGTTCGTTATTGCCGTTACTTGGTTTAGCAACCTTCTTTTTACCGAAGACGCAAGCAAACTAACGAAATACTGCTGACCTTCAGTTTTAATCGCGCTATCTTATCAAACGAAGATGGCGCGATTGCATTTCGGCAGCATGATTATTGTTATGTATAAATTCACTGGGGTTGTGTATTTTGATTTTAGAGGATTGAAGCGATGACGGATCTGAATGGTGTACTCAAGTTTTCATTCGGCCTAGATCAGCTTGCATTTGAAATGGATGGACAGCATATCCAGCTAGATCAAGGTTTAAGCTTTATACAGTCAAACAGTATGCGCCATGGGTTGTTGGATGAGCTTGCGATTGAGTCGATGATTTATGTGATTGAAGAGTTGTTAGAATCCGCTCAGATGAAGTATGCCCAACCCAAAACTGCCGTGACTTCAGATGGCTTATTCCAAAGGGTCTTAGTGTTGTTTTTTCCAGATCAGCAGAAAATTGACCGTGTGCAACTTGAAAGTGCTTTTAATACATTTGTTGAGCGCAGGGAGTACTATGTGTCTCAAGTGGCTGATGATGGTCTTTCTAGTTTGATTTACTTTATTGTACTACGAGAGATGATGCATCACTGGAATGTGGTGGAGATTCAATTCGAACAGCTTAATTTTGAGTGACATTAAAAGCGTAAAAAATACGGAACAATAGACAAAAGTAAGCCGATACCACTTAGTAATGCGTTACTTTCAATAAAGTAAGGGAAGATCATTAAAACTAGACCTATAGTTAAAGGTATGGTCATTTTTTGCTTTTTGCCATACAGAAAATAGCCTAAGCCAATTGAGCTAAAGATCACACCGAGGAAAAGTTGGGTTGAGTTCATGATGATGTTTCGTGCATTGTTATTCTCAGGCAGATATTATGCCAAGATTCTTAACAGAAGATGAGAAAAATAGAGATTATTCTTTAGGGCGTATAGAGCAGTATTTGTTCCAAGCGATATGCTTAGACTAAACGTGTATTTCCTACATTTAAAAATAAAGAGAATTTAGATGCAACCTTACAATAAGAACTTAAAACAGCCATCTCGTGATTTACGTAATAGTATGACCGATGCTGAACAACTGTTATGGCAGAGATTAAGACGTAAACAGATTTTAGGGCTACAGTTTTATAGACAGAAGCCTATTCTCAATTTTATCGTCGATTTTTATTGTCCCAAAGCAAATTTAGTTATTGAATGTAATGGTGGGCAGCATTATACAGTAGAAGGATTAGAGGCTGATCGGGCGAGAGATCAAGCTTTGGCGCAGTTGGGGTTGAACGTGCTGAGGTTTGATAATAGGCAGATTTTGACTGAAATTGATGGGGTTATTGAACTTATATTTCAAACCGCCCAATCCAGAATCCCCCTAAATCCCCCTTTATAAAGGGGGGCTTGCCGTGAATTTGATGGTGGTGTTTGATTTATGTTGCTCCCTCCTTTTTAAAGGAGGGCTGGGGAGGATTCAAAAAATACTATCTAATTGATTTTTTATATAAATACAGGCTAAACACACCTGCTTAAAAATAGTTTAATGAAATTTATTACTTTTTTATTTCTAATCCTTGTATAAAATTAATTCAAAATTTAGAAGAAGAGAAGATTCATGTTTACTAAAATTATTAAGTTGGAAAATGTGAAACAATGGCAGCATGTAGGTAAAGGTGGTTTAGAAAATGATTTTGGAAAGTTAAACTTAATTTATGGGCGTAATGGTGCAGGGAAATCGACTCTAACAAAAATTTTAGATTTAATTAATAAAAGGGATGTAGCTAAAATTAAGCAATTAGCACCTTTAGAAACTGAAAAAGAACCTTTGTTTAATTTTATGATCAAAGGTAAGAACATTACATTGACTACTTTAGACCAAGCTCCTGAATTTCATATCTTCAACCAAGATTTCATAGATGAAAACCTATACTCTTCAAGTGGAGTGGAAAGTTCGCAGTTAGTTAATTATTACGATTTTTGTTTAGGGAAAGTATCCGTTGAGAAGCAAAAACAAATAGATCAGTTGAAAAGTGAAATAACAAATTTAACAGCTTTAATACAACCTTTGGAATCAAAGCTAAAGTCACAGTTTGGTAATAAAACGGCTTTGTTGCACAAACCTACCGATAAAGTCTTATTCGGCAATATAATTCGCAAATGAATAAGCCCACACCTAAAATCTATCGTACAACCAA